>CALWIW010000030.1 GCA_944380855.1 uncultured Clostridia bacterium
GCAAATACAAACAGATTTTAGAAAATCTTGATGAAGCTGAGCATGAAAAAATAATCAAAGGAGATGAGAGTATCAACACCGCCTATAAAAAGGCAGTCGAGGAAAAAGAAGCAAAAGCCGAAAATCAAGAAAAGCGTAAAGAAAAGGAAAAGAAAACAAATGAGGAAAATCCGTTGGTTCAGAAACTGACGGATTTTTATTTGCAGAGAATTTTTTCCGAAACCGATGAAATCACAAAAATCAACGGTATTTCTTTTTCTGATGAACAGCTTGAAAAGCTTTATCAAAAGCTCAATAAAAAAATGGAAAAAGTCATATCCGACTGCATAAGAGAGGTGTTGAAATAAAATGAAAATCACAAAAGTAAAGATAGTAAGGATTGAAAACAGTAAACGTCTGAGAGCAACTTGCTACGTTGTTATTGATAATACAATTGTAATCGATAACATAAGACTTTTTGAAAAGGATAACGGTAAATTTTTCGTGGAATTTCCCAGAAGCCGTTCATCGGAAAAGAAGAATTATGAAGATATTACAATTATTAAACGTGACTTTAGAAATCACATAGAAGGTGTGATTTTGAAAGAATACGAAAAAAAGATAAAGGAGAATGAAAATGGCAAAGCAGACAACACTGGAAAAGATATTAAAGTTGGATAGTCAGATAACGGAGGAAGAAAAAACAATAGCCAATTCCAAGGAAAAGCTTTCTAAGCTCAGAAAGGAACGAAAGCTTCTTTCCCAAAAATATAAGGAGGAGCAAAACGAAGTAATGCTTAAAATTCTTAACGACAACGGTATTGAAACACCGGAACTTGTTAAGGAAATTTTAATTAAATCGGGATTTGCAAAATTTAAAGATATTTTTCAAACCGAAGAAAATCCGTTATATTCAAAATCCGATAATTTATCGTGATTTTGATAAAGGAGAAAAATTTTTAAAAGCGTAAAAATTTTTTCGACTTATATTTTAAAAAAAACAACGTTTTATTCTTCGGGAATAAAAAATTGTTTTTTATAAAAAGGGTCTTAGGGGACTTTCCCCTAACAAGCGATTTTTGTATCTTGTGTACACAAGATACACAAAATCTATGCTTGCAAAACAACCCGTTTCCTGCGGAACCGGGCTGTTTTCGCCCTCTGTGCGTTACCTCGGAACGAACAGTGTAAGACGGACTTTTTGCAAAAAATTATATTTTCGTTGTTTGCTTAATTTTAAATTAGGAGGTGGTTTATTGAGCAACAGAAAAAGTGAGCAAATACATTTAAGAGTAACACCGGAAGAAAAAGCTCTGATTTTAAAATCTGCCCGCAGTGCGGATATGAACACAAGCAAATATATTTTGAATTTGGTAAAAAAGAAACGTGTTGTAAATATACGTGGTTTCCCCGATTTGATTTATCAAGTTGCAAAGATAGGAATTAACGTAAATCAGATTACAGCTGCAATCAACACAAAACACTCCGCAACATTTGAAGAACTTTTAAAACTTCAAGAGCTTTTAAATCTTGTATATGACAGGCTTAATTTTATTTCAAATCAAATTAATGAAAACACAGAACTTTCGTTATCATCATCAGAAAAAGAAATAGACGAGCGGCTAAAAAAGCTGGAAAGTGAACTTGAAAGTCTGAAAGGAAAAAACAATGGCAACAGTTAAAAGCGTTGATGAAGGTCTTAAATCCGATGCTCATATAGTCAACCTTATTGATTATATTACTAAACCTGAAAAAACTAACGGACTTGTAACAGGGTTTAACTGTTACGGTGACGGAAAAAATGTAGCTTCCCAATACAAATGCACAAGGCAGTTTTGGGATAAAGACAGTGAAATTCTCGCTCATCATTACTGTCACAGTTTTTCACCTGACGATGATATAACACCGGAGCAGGTTCACAAGCTTACCTTAGAGTTGGTTCAAAAGGTTGCAGGGGATAATTTCCAATATGTAATTGCAACCCATTCCGACAAAGATCACATACACAGTCATATAGTTATAAATTCCGTAAATATGCTGACGGGCAAAAAATGGCTTGGAAACAAAACCACTTTAAAATCCATGAGAAAAGAAAGCGACCGTCTTTGCATAGAAAACAATTTAAGCATTGTGAAAGAACCCAATAAAAAGGGAATGGATTTTACAACCTATCAACTGGCAATGCAGGGAAAATCATGGAAAGTAAATCTTGTGAGAGATTTGGACGAGATTTTAAAAAACTGCAAAACCAAAAAAGAGTTTGTAAAGCTGCTTGAGGAAAAAGGATACTTTGCAAAGTTTACAGGCAAAAACATCACTGTATGTATCGGACAGAAAAAAATAAGGCTTACAACCTTAGCAAAAGAGTTCGGAGAAAAATATTCAGCCAAAAATGTTTTTTCTCAGCTTGGTATAAAGTACGATGAAACAATAAAAACCGAGAAAAAGAAAACCACCACAAGCAGGAATAAAAAACACAGGGAAAACAATCAAAAAAATCAGTGGCAGAAACAGGAGGAGGATTATTTCAAACACAACGATGAATACATATTTTTCCCTGATTGGTTTAAAAGCAAAACAAACTTTGAATCTGACCCCTGTTACTTTTCAAACTGTTTTGAAAAGTACATGAGGGTTCAAAAAGCTTTGAAAAAAGATAAAGCTTTTACATCAGCCGAGAAAAGATGGTATTGGATAACAAAAACCACCGAAGCCATATACGGCAAAACTTCCCAATGCGGAAACGTAAGCAATGAAAAGCTTAAAAGCATGGAAGGCACTGAATACTCAATAAAGCTCTTTGCTTATCAGCTTCCGAGATTACAGGGCATACAATGTTTTCACAGTGTAAGTCTTAACAAAAAAACAGGAATTGCTACTGTATCGGTAAAGGACTACAACAAGTACAATTTGTTAAATCATTTAAATCTATCAAACCATACCATGTTGGACGAACAAAGCGACAGGATTAAAAACAGAGAAATTTATGAAACAATAAAGGAGCAGTGCAGGCAAGCCGGAACAAAAATAGCATATAAAACCATTCAGTCCGGTCAGCTCGGCAAGCTCAAACATGAAGGAATTTATTTCTCCGTGCTTGAGAAAGACGGTAAGACGGTAATAGCTTTTAACCCTGTTGTTTCAGAACGTGTAAACTCCGTATTGTTCGGAGAGCAAAAAACAAATTATAAGTCCGAATACAGATACAACAGAGATATTCTTGACAGTCTGAAAAAGAAGTCTGCAATTCAGGGCGTTAAGCTTACATACACAACAATAACTTCCGATACAAAAAATCGGATTTATGATAAATTCTACTCAAGGGAGAGTGATGAAAGATTTGCAGTATTTAAAATCAAAGGAAGTGATAACTATACTATTACCTATTTAGAAACTGACAAAGAAATACAAAATGCTTTGCCCCCTCAGCAAGCCCGTCAATCAAACACGGCTTCAAAAACATAAAAGGAGGCAATCATGTCTACAAAGTATGAAAGAATATCGGAGCTTTATGCAGATATCTGCAAAGCCGTTGTTTCCTCACCGGAAAGATGGCAGGATTTTTTAAAGTCAGCTTGCAGAAACTACAAGCTGCGTTTTGATGAACTGCTTTTGATTTACGCTCAGCGTCCCGATGCGACAGCAGTGCTGGAGATAGAACAGTGGAACAAATTCGGACGATACGTAAAAAGAGGAAGTAACGGTATCGCAGTGTTTGAAAATGCAAAAAGGACAAATCAACGACTGGTTCATTATTTTGATATCTCAGATACAGGCAGCAGTAAATATGCACGACCTGTTCCAATCTGGAAAATGAAGGAGGAATATGAAAACAGGGTAATAGAAACTTTTGAAAAAAGATTCGGTGTTTTAGAAAACAATATGACATTGCCTGATGCGGTTGTCAGTACTGTTTCAAAAACCGTTGAAGAAAGTATCCTGAATTACAGGAAAACTCTTATAAGGGAGTCAAAGAACAGTTTTCTTTCTGACTTTGATGAAACAGCAATAACGTCAGTTTACAGAAACATTGTTTCAAACAGCGTTGCTTTTTTGGTCATGACAAGACTGGATATTGATACCTCAAAATATTTTGATGATGAAGATTTCAGAGAAATAACAAGCTTTAACACGCTTGAAACCTTAAATGCCATTGGCTTTGCAGCAGGAGAAGTGTCCCAAAAATTACTCACTTCGGCAGCAAAAACAATTATTTCATTAGAAAAAAGCAACAAAATCATTGACAATGAGAACACAAATAAATACAATAAAGTTGGGAAGATTAACAACAATACAGCGAACATAATTACAGAAGGGAGTCTTACAAATGAAAGAAATCAAATACAAAATGGTAGGGGACTATATGCTTCCGGACTTTGGCGAGGACGAGCAGGAAGCGGAGATGGAGCAGGAGCTGGGAATATACGCACTGATGAGAAAAGAGTTCCTGATGGATTACAGAAAACTGGAATACATGAATCTCTTAACGGCAGGCAAGCTGACGGAACATCTTTGGAACGTGGAGAAACAGGCTCAGGAGCTGACCGACACGCTGACAGAACAGATGAAGGAAAGACAAGGCTTGACCGAGGAATTGAAAGCCAAAGACCAGATGGCATGGGTTCAGGGAATGAACAACATTCAGAACGCAGTGAGAGAGATAGTGAGAGAACAGGTGATTTACGCTTAGAATTAAAATGGTATGACCGAAAAAATGAAGATAAAAGCTTACCGTTTTTCGGTGATGATGATACTATCCGGGAAATTCTGAGAACCACTCCGTATTTAGGTGTATCAAAAGAGGAAATAAAGAACTTCTACAAAAGAAACAGAGATGATGAAGCTCGTACTGAATTTATTAAAGAGAATTTTAATAATGATTATACTCAGCTTACTTTAAGTGACGGACGAAGAGCTGGTTATAAAACATATCAGAATGTTCTTCACCTATGGGAAGGCGAATATGCAAGCCGAACATCACAGGGCTTCTACGATTGGGGTGTTATTGCTGGTTATTTTGAAGCAATGCAGCTGCTCGGAGAACTGGAAGATACAATAAAATACTTGCCATCCGTTGATGAACAGATGAGCTTACTGGAAAAGACAGAGGTTTCTAACCCTGTCTTTTCTTTTTCTCAGGAAATCATTGACAGAGTATTGACTCGTGGAAGCGGAGTTTCTGAAGGTAAAATGCGTATATATGAACAGTATAAAAAAAGCCTTTCATCAAAAGAAAACATTGATTTTCTAAAAAATGAATATGGCTGGGGCGGCTCATATCCTATCATCATTGGAACAAACATTGATGAAATGCATGATATGAAAGGTATACATCTTTCAAAAGGATTTGACTCTGATAAACAGCAGATTACTCTTTCTTGGAAACAGGTTGAAAAGCGTATCGGAGAGCTTATAAAGCTTGACAGATATCTAAATCCGAAGGAAACAGAAAAATATCCGGAGTGGATTAAAAGACAAGAAGAGAAACGAGCAGAACTTGCGGTACAAAGAAAAAATCGGGAGATTCTTGCCACTTCTCCCCCTGAGTCGGAAAAACACTATGAATATCATCTTGGTGATAAAGTTTACATCGGTGCTTCTGAATATGAAATTCTATCCTTTGATGAAAACAGAGTAATGCTTTATGATACCGGCTCTCCGCTTTTTAATAAGGAAATGACACGTTCTGAATTTGACAGACTGGTTTCTGAAAACCCCATGAACGAGCATTTACAGGTCAAAGCAAAAGCGGAACCGGTTCCGGAAAACACGGAAGAACCGGAAATTCAGCCGTCTGAAGAATTAAAACCGGAGCAAACTGCGTTAAATCCCCCTGTTTCAATGTCAAAAGCACCTGTTTTGCGTCCTGACATTCCTATTTCGGAAAGACACAATTTCAATCTTAATGAAAATGAGGTTGAGTATGTGGGCAAAAAAGAGCGTTTTCGCCGTAACATTATGGCAATACAGCTTCTTAAAAAATGTCAGGAAGAAAACCGTTTTGCAACTCCTGAAGAACAGGTGATTTTGTCAAAATATGTCGGCTGGGGCGGTATTCCTGAAGCCTTTGACGAGAGAAATTCATCATGGGCAACAGAATATCTTGAGCTTTCAGCTGTCTTAACCCCGGAGGAATATGCCGCCGCAAGAGAAAGCACCTTGACTGCCTTTTATACTCCCCCGGAAGTAATCACAGCCATTTACAGTGCCATTGAAAATATGGGCTTTAAGCAAGGAAATATACTTGAACCATCATGCGGTATCGGCAACTTCATAGGTATGCTTCCGGACAGTATGAAAGAAAGCAAAGTGTATGGTGTGGAACTTGATACGATATCGGGAAGTATAGCACAGCAGCTGTACCAGAAACATTCAGTAGCTGTTCAGGGATTTGAAGAAACGAATTTGCCTGACAGCTTTTTTGATGTAGCTGTTGGAAACGTACCTTTTGGAGATTTTAAGGTCATAGACAAAAGATACGATAAACATAAATTCCTAATACACGATTATTTCTTTGCAAAAACTTTGGATAAGCTTCGCCCGGGCGGTGTTATGGCATTCATTACCTCTAAGGGAACGATGGATAAGGAAAACAATTCGGTGAGAAAGTATATCGCCCAAAGAGCCGAGCTTTTAGGTGCTATCCGATTGCCTAACGATACATTTAAGGGTAATGCCGGAACCGAGGTTGTATCCGATATTCTTTTTCTGAAGAAAAGAGATAGAATACTTGACCTTTCTCCCGATTGGGTTGACTTAGCTGTAAACGATGACGGTATCAAAATGAACAGTTATTTTGTTCAGAACCCTGAAATGATACTCGGTGAAATGAAAATGGTATCAGGTCGTTTTGGTATGGAAGCAACCTGCGAACCTATAGATGGAGCTGACTTAAAAGTACAGCTTGCAGAAGCTGTATCAAGGATAAACGGCACAATAACCGCTTATGAACAAAATGAAATCGAAGAAGCAACAGAATTCATAACAGCTGACCCTACGGTCAGAAATTTTTCCTACACTGTTGTTGACGGAAATCTGTACTACAGGGAAAACTCCAGAATGAACCTTTGCAAGGTTTCGTCCAATGCCGAAACACGAATAAAGGAAATGATTAAAATCCGTGACTCAGCAAGAAACTTGCTCGACCTGCAAAAAGAGAATTTCCCCGACGATGATATAAAAGCGGAACAGGACAACCTCAACACGCTTTACGATAAGTTCATTGAAAAATACGGTCTTTTGAGTTCCCGTGGAAACTCTGTTTTTAAAAATGACAGCTCTTACCCATTGCTTACCTCATTGGAAATAGTCAATGATGAAGGACAGCTTGAGCGAAAAGCTGATATGTTTACAAAGAGAACCATCAAACCTCATCAGGCTGTTACATCTGTAGACACAGCAAGCGAAGCTTTGGCATTGTCTATGGGCGAAAAGGCTGCTGTTGACATGGAATATATGTCACAGCTTACAGGCATGACCGAACAGGAAATATTTGCAGAGCTTAAAGGTGTTATATTTCTGAATCCCATGCACGGATACGGAAGCAATACACAAGCAAAGTACCTCACGGCAGACGAATATCTGTCAGGCAACGTCAGAGAAAAGCTTGCCTGGGCTAAAAGATCCGCACAGCTTTCTCCCGATGATTTTCAGGTAAATGTAGAAGCGTTGGAAAAGGTTCAGCCAAAGGATTTAACAGCAAGTGAAATTTCCGTAAGACTTGGTGCTACATGGCTGCCTTCTGAAATAGTACAGCAATTTGTATTTGAGCTTTTGCAGACGCCCAGATATTCACAGTGGAATATGAAAGTAAACTTTTCACAATACACAGGAAAGTGGAATATTTCAGGCAAAAGTGCTGACAGGAATAATATCAGAGCTGAACAAAAATACGGAACATCAAGGATTAACGCCTACTACATCATCGAAGAAACCTTAAATCTGAAAGACGTCCGTATTTTTGATTATGAGGAAACTCCCGACGGCAAGAAAAAAGCTGTTTTAAACAAAAAAGAAACCGCTATTGCTCAGTCCAAACAGGAACTCATTAAACAGGAATTTCAGGACTGGATATGGAAAGACCCTGTTCGCCGTGAAAAGCTCACAAAGATGTATAACGAAAAGTTTAACAGCATAAGACCCCGTGAATATGACGGAAGTCATATTATATTCAGTGGTATTAACCCTGAAATTAAGCTTAGAGAACATCAAAGAAATGCTGTCGCACATATTCTTTACGGCGGAAACACTCTACTTGCCCATGTGGTGGGAGCCGGCAAAACCTTTGAAATGGTAGCCGCCGCACAGGAAAGCAAACGCTTGGGACTTTGTCAGAAATCCCTCTTTGTTGTTCCCAATCACCTTACAGAACAATGGGCTTCTGAATATTTACAGCTTTATCCTGCGGCGAATATTCTTGTTGCCACAAAGAAAGACTTTGAAACCAAAAACCGAAAGAGGTTCTGCGGAAGAATTGCTACAGGCGATTATGATGCGGTGATTATCGGTCATTCACAATTTGAAAAAATTCCTATGTCAATCGAAAGACAGCGTGCCTTTTTGGAAGAACAGCTTGATGATATAACAAACGGTATCGATGAAATCAAAAGAAACCGTGGTGACAGCTTCTCTGTTAAGGAACTGGAAAGAACAAGAAAAGCTGTTAAACAAAAGCTTGATAAACTCAATGACCAAAGCAGAAAGGACGATGTTGTTACCTTTGAGGAGCTTGGTGTTGACCGCATATTCATTGATGAAAGTCATTATTACAAAAATCTATTTCTTTACACAAAAATGCGTAATGTGGGCGGTATTGCTCAAACCGAAGCACAGAAATCTTCCGACCTCTTTATGAAGTGCAGATACCTTGACGAGCTTACCGGAGGACGTGGCGTTGTATTTGCTACAGGAACTCCTATTTCAAACAGTATGGTTGAACTTTATACCATTCAGCGATATTTGCAGTACGGTAAGCTTCAGCAAAACGGCTTACAGCATTTTGACGCTTGGGCTTCTACATTCGGAGAAACTGTAACGGCAACAGAGCTTACTCCCGAGGGAACCGGATACCGTATGAAAACACGTTTTTCAAGGTTTTATAACCTTCCTGAACTTATGGCTATGTTCAAGGAAGCTGCGGACATTAAAACAGCAGATATGCTGAACCTGCCCGTACCGAAAGCAAACTTCCACAATGTAGCTGTAAAACCTTCCGAAATACAAAAGGAAATGGTTTTATCTCTTTCTGAAAGAGCAGAGAAAGTAAGAAACGGAATGGTTGATTCAAAGGATGATAATATGCTGAAAATCACCAATGACGGCAGAAAGCTTGCTCTTGACCAGAGAATGATAAACCCCATGCTTCCTGATTTTGAAGGAAGCAAATTAAACGCCTGCGTTGATAACATTCACCGCATTTGGACCGAAACAGCCGATAAGAAATCCACACAGCTTGTGTTCTGCGATTTATCAACTCCGAAAAAAGACGGTTCTTTTAATACATACGATGATATTCGCAGTAAGCTGATTAAAAGAGGTATTCCAAAAGAAGAAATAAGGTTTATACATGAAGCCGATACCGAAGCAAAAAAGCAGGAGCTTTTCAAGAAAGTACGTAAAGGCGAGGTAAGAATACTGATGGGTTCTACTCAGAAGATGGGAGCCGGCACGAATGTACAGGACAAGCTGATTGCTTTGCATGACTTAGACTGTCCGTGGCGTCCTTCGGATTTGGAACAGCGAAGCGGAAGAATAATCCGTCAGGGAAATGAAAACCCGGAAGTGGATATTTACCGATATGTCACCGAGCAGACCTTTGATGCTTATCTGTATCAGCTGGTGGAGGGAAAACAGAAATTTGCAAGCCAGATTATGACAAGCAAGTCACCTGTAAGGTCAGCTGAAGACATAGACGAAACGGCTCTGTCCTACGCTGAAATTAAAATGCTTGCAACAGGAAATCCCCACATCAAGGAAAAAATGGACTTGGATATTCAGGTTCAGAAGTTAAAGGTTTTAAAATCCAACTTTTTATCTGAAATATATGCTTTGCAAGATAAAATTCTTAAATATTTTCCTTTCAGAATTTCTGCGTATGAAACCCGAATAGAGGGACTGAAAAAGGACATAGATGTGGTATCAAAAAATCCCAGACCTGACGAAAACACCTTTGCTTTTAAACTGGGTGACAAGACATACACAAAGAGAACAAAGGCAGGAATGGGCATAATTGAAGCCTGTAAAGCCATGACAAGTCCTGACCCTGTTCCTCTTGGAGAATACAGAGGATTTAAGCTGGAGCTTTCCTTTGACAGAATGGAAAGAAAGTTTGAAGTCAAGGTAAAAGGCAACATAAGCTTAAAAACATACCTCAGTGACGACCCATCGGGAATTACTGTAAGAATTGACAACGTCATAGACAAATATCCCGAAGCTTTGGAGCTTGCGAAAACAGGTCTGGAAGAAACCAAGAAACAGCTTGAAACAGCAAAACAAGAGGTGGAAAAACCATTCTCAAGAGAGGAGGAATTGAAAGAGAAAACAGAAAGACTTAATGAACTCAATAAACTTTTAAGTCTTGAAGATAAGCCTATAGCCGCACAGGAAGTTCAGGAAAATCAGAACCAGAACAGACCTAAACTAAGATTGTAAAAGAGAAAAAAGTGTTTCAAAAACTCAAAAAAATTAGATGATACAAAAGTGTTTCTATATTAAGAGTTTTGAAACACTTTTTCATATTAAAAACAACTGTATCAAAAAGTATACTTTTTGGTACACAAGAGAGGTGACTTAAACGTGAATAAAACTTTTGGATATGCAAGAGTATCGTCTACAGAGCAAAGTCTTAACCGACAGCTTGATGCTTTGATTAATTATGGCATACCTGAAAGAGATATTATAACGGACAAAGAAAGCGGAAAAACTCTTGAACGTGTAGGATATCAAGGTCTTAAAAGCCTGCTTCGAAGCGGAGATACTGTAGTTATCACATCTCTTGACAGACTGAGCCGAAACAAAACCCATATGCTGAAAGAGTTAGATTACTTCAAAAATCACAATATTAGATTGATAGTTCTGGATTTACCGACAACAACAGTCAACTTACAGGAAGAACAAAAATGGATTTTAGAAATGATTAATAACATACTTATTGAAGTCCTTTCAAGCATGGCAGAGCAGGAGCGTGAGAACATAAGGAAACGTCAGGAAGAAGGAATTAGAGCCGCCAAAGAAAGAGGGAAAAACTTTGGCAGACCTAAACTTTTATATAACAAAGATTTACTTGGTAGTATCGACTTTTTATTAAGTCGAGGTGTACCAAAAGCAAAAATTGCTTCTAAATTGCATATATCAAGGTCATCTTTGTACAGAATTTTGAAAAACACAGGGAGGTCATAAATGGCAAAAAGCAAATATCTTTTATCAACACAAAAGAAAAAGAGAAAAATCATTTTATTTATTGTTTGTCTTGTGGTTTATGCACTTTTAATGGGGTACATAATATTAAACTTTGTTGGGTTTTGCAGGCTTAACGGAGAGGAGTACAGTGTTCTTTCCTTTATCAATTCCACCAAGTTGCTTTTCACACCTACAGGATTTACTTTACCTTTTGATTTTCCGGAAACCCTGAGATTGATGGGAAGCGTTTGGTACATACATATGACATTTTTTCTTCTGTTGATGTTGTTGTTCATACGCCGAAAGCAAGATGATTTTCACGGAGTGGAACACGGCTCCGCCGATTGGGCGTCAGAAAAAGATAAAAGCCTTTTCACAGACGATACAGGTATTCCCTGCGGTGACGGTTTTTACGTTTCTATCGGTACAGACTCTAAGAGAAAGGTTGTAAAAAAATGAAATCTAAATACTATCAGCCGCATAATCTTAATGAAATAATCATCGGAGGAAGCGGTGCAGGTAAATCATTTCGAAAAATCAAGCCGGACATCATGCAGATGTTCGGCTCTTATGTTGTAACGGATCCGTCCGGTGAAATTTACCGTGACACGGCGAATTTCCTAAGAAGTCATCAATATAACATCAAGGTTTTAAATCTGATAGATATTGAAAAGGGCAACACTTACAATCCCTTCAGATATATCAATGATGAACAGGACGTCCTGAACATTGCCGACTTATTTATAAAGAATACAGCAGGCAAAGACGAAAAAGAAGATATGTGGTCAAGTTCAGCAAAGAATTTGCTTGTTACCTGTATGATGTATCTTTTTAAATCTAGAAAAGAACAGAAATCTTTCGGTAAAGTTATGAGAATGATCAGTACTATAAGGTTTGACAGCAACGGAAGAGTAGACCAGCTCTGTGAGTTCGCACAAAAGATGAACTATCACAAAATAGAATATCCCGGAGATGCTGTGTCAGTTTACTGGGACTCACTTCAAAGCTCCCCTGCGGAAACATTCGGAAGTGTTGTTGCTACCCTTTCAACCCGGCTAAGTCTTTGGGCTGTTCCTGCCGTCGATATTTTAACCGACAACGATGAAATGGATTTGGAAAGCATAGGAGAAAAAAAGACAATAATTTATGTAATTATTCCCCCTGCCAGACAAACCTATAAAGCTGTGGCAAACATCTTTTTTACGCAGCTTTTTGAGGTTTTGACGAATACCGCAAACTTTAAGTATAAAGGCAAGCTTCCGTTGCTTGTATCCTGCGAGATAGACGAATTTGCAAACATCGGGGAAATACCGAACTTTCAGGAAACATTGGCTGTCGTCAGAAAAAACAATATAAGAATTTGCATAGCCTTGCAGGGACTTTCACAGCTGAAAGCTTTATACAAAAACAGCTGGGAAAGTATCATAGGTAATTGCAGTATCTTCACTTACCTTGGAACAAACGACCTTGATACAAAGGAATACGTTGTAAAAAGACTGGGAAAAACCACAATCAGAGTTGATACAAAATCAAGCAATACAAGAGGAGGCGGAACCGATTCCGAAAACTTTACAGGACGAGAGCTGCTGACCGTTGGCGAGCTTGCCAAGGCTATTTATATAGATAATCAGGACGACGGCGGTAACTGTATTGTTTTTGTTGATGAGTTTGACCCTTTCTTTTTAAAGAAGTTTGATACTTTACATCATAAATATTACCGTCAGCTTACAAAGTCATCTCTTGATAAAGATTACGGCAATATAAACGAAAAGAGAAAGTATAACTACAGCGAAAAAATGGAAAAAGACAGGGCAGCATATCTTGAGCTTGCAAAAAGGCTTAAAGAAAAACAAGAGGAACAAAAGGAGGAGGAATATTACAACAGTCTTAATTTACCTGATTATTATGATGAAAATCCTGTTGCGGATTTTGACGAAGAGAATTACTAAAAAAGAGGTGGTTTAAATGTACGACAATAACGAAGAATTTGCCGCTATAAAATCGGCTCTGAAAACACCCATAAACATATTGCAGACCTACTCAACAATAAGAAATGCTTTTCAAAGAAGCGAACGTTCCAAACAAAAGAAAACTTTGAAAGCTATGCAAAACAAGGAAAAAGATTGCTTCAGAAACATAAGAAATTATGTCAATGAAAACGGTTTTGTATTTACAGGTCAGCTGACTGATATAGCTATATGCGGAGATGCGGGCATCCCATTAAAAGCTTTAAATGTTTCACCGAAAGAGCTTAAAGAAGCTGTTTTGAGGACTTTCAAGCAAGCTATGGACGACGGCTACATTGCAATTCAGGGCGATACAATAAAGCTTACCGAAAAAGGAAGAAGCCTTGTTATGCGTCAGGGCTTTTTCGATAACTTTGTTCATACACAGAAAACAAGAATAGACAGTCTGAACCAAAAGTTTAACCAAAATTTTAAGTACGTAAAGCTTACCGGAACCGATTCCGACCTTGCGGTATTTAAGTATACCAAAAGCATTGACTTAACCGGAATATACAATAATCCGGGAAAAGAAAGGCTTCAGGCTGTAATGGACAATTTTAAAAAGCTTGAGAAAAAAGGACTTGTTGAGATACGAAACAATATTATTTTCCCTAAAGAAAAAGCCATTGAAAAACATCTCAGCAAACACCCTATACCCAATATGAAGCTTTACGATATAGACCTTAAAAAGAGCTATCGAATGAAGAAAAAGTCAACTTCTGCGGTAAGAAAGCACATAAGCGGTAAATACAAAAAAGGCGATTTAAAGCTGTCAAAACAAAGAGCTTTGCAGGGAACGGCAAAGAAAGCGGCTGCTTCAGCTGCGGTAAAAGACGGAGCAAAAAAAGCTGCTTCAGCGGCCGTAAACACGGCTGCAAAAGCTGTTCCGGTTGGAATGGTTATTAAGCTGTCAGGCTCAGTGCTGAATATGGCAAAAAAGTCTGTGGCTGGTAATAAATAAAAAACGGAGGAATTTAAAATGAACAAGAAGAAAACAAACACAAAAACAATCAGAAGAACAAAGAAAATCGGTAAAATCGTAAGTTACATACTCATAGCGGTTATATCTGTATTCTGTACGTCTTTCGGGTATGCTTCAGCTGCTCCTGACGGGGTTGACCTGAGTACCTTTAATACTTTATTTGATATTATCCTTTGGATTGTGAGAGTAGCAATCATCGGTTATTCTATTCCCGCCGGCTTTGTGAAAATTATAGACGGACGTTCGCAGGAACGTCCATCAGAAGTAAATGCAGGTATTGTAACTTTAATAATTTGCGGATCTGTCTTCGGGGCAACCTTTGCGATACCGGCATTACTGAATTTTTAATAGGATCTACCTAAGTAATAAAGGCAGACAGGTTTCAATTTCGAAAAGAGGTATAAATTATGGCAAAAGAAAAAATCAATAAAAAAACGAAAGAAAATGTCGAAGACTTTGATTTTATTAAATCGGTCAAGAGAGAATATGTTATGCATATTCTGCTTTCTTTTTTCTTTATCCTCATAAACATATCATCGTTTGTGATTATGAAAAATTTCAATTATCATCTTTCTGAACTGACATGGTCGAAAACGGACTATATGTATGTATCGTTCGGATGTCTATTTATAGTTTTCTCAATGATACAGTTGCTCATGATATTAACAGATAAAGAAAATGTGCGAGATAGGCTGTCAAGATTTAATGAACAAAAAGCAGAAAGTTTATCAAACGATGAAAGAATACAATTTTTCAATAGTAAAGATAAAGAAATGCTTATTGTAAAAATAGCAAGAGTAGCAGCTGAGATTAATATTATTTTTATATTCATCAGAATTGTTTTCTTTTTATTTTGACTATGAAAAAACAAGATAAAAGCTTTACACCAAAAGAAAAATATCTGCTGATTGTCTTTTGGTGTTAGCAAACATACTATTTTTAATCTATCTTAGAAAGCGGTGAAAAAGTTGAGTGAAAATCAGAAAGCCATAAAATCAAGGAAAAGAATGATATTGATTTTAGGTATTCTTTTGCCGCTTATAGCGGTCTTTAGATTTGCGGCAGTAGGGTTTGCGGCAGCAGAACCCAAGAGGGAAAGTATCCTTTATCAGCCAAGCGGTCATACAGAAGCCACAACTGAAGCTCCGAATGTTTCTCCCAGCGGTATCCCGAGCGACCCGGACAGAGTTGAGGATATAGTGGACAAGGCTACCGGTTTGGCAGGAACTTTAATAACCGGGATAAATTCCATGTGGAGTGTTGTGGGACAAACCATTCAGAATTTTGCAGCAGATGACACTATGCTTATAGGATTTACCACATCAGAAATGGAAACCTTTGCCGAAGGACTGTCCTTTATATTTAAAACATTGGGCTACTGCATAGTAGCTTTGGTTTTTGCTTTAAGTATTTTAGATTACAGTATGAAGTTTGAGTTCTACGAGAAAAAACAATATTTAAAAGTGTTTGTGCAGCTGCTCATCGGAAAGCTGTGGGTTGACTGGTCAATAAAGATTGTCCTTGTCATTTTCAAAATACTGAACTCTGTAGCCTACGTAATTTCTGACCCTTCAACGATGGAGCTTCTGCCCCAGTACACACCGGAGAGAGCATGGTATTCCTACATACCTGTTATCGGAGCAATAATTGATTTCTTTGTAGCTATTCTTGAGGTTTTTCCTCTGATACTGACTCTTCTGACTATAGCTATTGTTATCATCTGTATATTTGTAAAACTGACTATAAGATGTTTTGAAATGACCTGCCTTGTAACTGTAGCACCTGCATTTATGGCTTGCTTTGCAGGAGATATCACAAAAAAATACGGTCAGCGTTATATTGAAACGGTTATCTCAATCGGACTTGACCTTGTGTTTATAGCTGTAGTCTATACGCTGGGCTTACAGTGGCTCAACAAGCTTGCGGCAGAAAATCCCGGAGGAATAATGGAATTCGGGGAATATGTAAGCCGTATGATTTTGATTGTGGCAATGGGTGTAGTAATCTGCAAGCCTCCAAAGGTCTTGACGGGACTTGTGGGGTGATGAATTTTGAAAAAACACAGAAAAGCTCTTTCAATTTTCATATTATTTATTCTGGTGATTTTATCAGCCGTTCCTGTTTTTGCCGTTGATAACAATGAGAATACTACGACGGAAACAACAGAAACCACGGAAACGGACAAGCCTTTGTATACCCCCAGATTGACAGCACCAAGCACATCAAACCCATATTACTATTCAAACAGCAATCCTTTTTATGCAAGCGGATACGGTATGCCAAACTGTACCGCATATGCATGGGGACGAGCCTATGAAATATTAGGCTCTCCCCCTGCTTTGCCCACAAGCGACGCACGAAAATGGTATGAAAGAACAACAGCATATCCAAAGGGACAGACTCCCGCATTGGGTGCTGTAGCTGTATGGTGGAGCGATGTATCCGGTCATGTGGCTGTTGTCGAGAAAATCGAAAACGGTGTTGTTACCTTTTCAAACTCCGCATGGGGCGGTTCAACCTTTTATCTGACAACCGGAACCGGTTCCGATAAGTACTGCGGAAACCGTGCCGGCTGGACTTTTTTGGGATTTATCTATATAGCAGATTTTGGCGGAAGTTCGGGAGGAAGTATACAAGAGGTATCGCTAAACGATAAATTGGACGAACAAATTAACGGTATTGTTAATTACATCAACGAACAGTGGTCCGGGTTAAGTACCGATATAGACAGAGCAATGGGAATTAACGACGCAATAGCGTTATCTCAGGGACATAAGGATTTGTTTATTTTTCTGGCGAATTTCATAATTGCCGTTGTGTTCTGTTTATCTATTATTGAGGACTTTACAATGGGAATAGAAATCAATACAAATATCGTCTTCAACTTGTTTTTCCCTGTTATCATTGCAAAGGTTCTTGTTGATTTTTCTTACACTATAATAAACTTCCTTATAAGTTTTTTCGGTCAGTTTATGCAGGGGTTCGGCGTCGGCTTTGATAATGTGCTGACAGGTTATAATTCGCAATTTGTATCAACAGTAACTCCCGAGAACATACTGTGGGCGTCTTTTAATTCCATGCCCATCTATCTTCTCTGTTTTATTACTTTTATTGTAGGGGCTATCATTCTGATTAAGATATATATAACCTCCATATCCCTTGCCTGCCTGCTGCTGTTTGCTCCGCCTTTTTTTGCCTGTCTTGCGGGACGTCCGGGCGTACATATTTTTGAAACATATTTAAGAGCAGTGCTTTCAACCGGACTTAATATCATTTATATATTTTTGGTTATCACGTTGGGTTCACTGTGGCTTAACAGCATTTCCCTGACACCTTGGGGAAACACATGGTTCTTCGAGAATATTATAAAAACGATAATAATAATGGCAATGGGGTTCATGGTTATGAAAGCTCCCAGAGCAATAAAAAATCTGATGTAAGGAGTTGATTTAATAAATGATTAAAGCAAAGATATCAAAAAATGTAATAAAGCGTAACCGAAACGGCAAAATGAACTTTGCGGCAAAAAACCAAAAATCACGTATAGCAATTGCATTTGTAGTGTACGCTGCAATTGCAGGAATTACTCTTAAATTATTCGGCGGAATGAATGATTTAACAGGCTGGGCAATCATGGCTGAAGCAGTTTGTATTTTACTTCTTTTTGTCTACAAAAAAGAGGGAATGAATATAGTTGTTTACTATTACATGGTTTTGGCACACAACAAGGATATAAGACTTTTTAATAAAAAATCTTTTTTAACGGACACAACAAATAAAAGGAGTGATAAAAAATGAGTTTGTTTTCTTTTTCCAATGATAAACCTAAGAAACAGTTTACCAACATCGGTTTTACAAAAATCCCAAAATCATCACAGGACACGCTGGCATTTATTGAAGCCTATGAAACCGGTATTTTTAAAACAGCAGAAAATACATACTCATTAATGTTTGAGATAGAAAACATAGATTACAGGCTTTTGCGTGACCCTGAGCAAAATAAAATCTACAGGTTTTATCAGCAGTATTTAAATTCTCTGCCGTCGGAAATAGAATATCAGGAGTTCCTGATGAACGTGCCGAAAAACCCCAACAGACTGAGAAAAGCAATGATACCTGAGTTTCTCCCGAAAACCCTTGAGGAAGCGGAGATATTTAAAAGCTATGCACAGATTCAGGAACATTTCATAAAGGAATCTCAAAAATCATCTGCGGAAAAAAAGCTTGTGGGGGTTATATCCTACACGGTCGAGGGAAAGATGGACAACGCAGAGGTTCTGCTCAAATACTATGTAGAACTTCAAAGAAATCTTCAGGAAATGGGAAGCAATGCAAGACAGCTTATGACTATGGAAGTTTTTGAACTGCTCTACAGCTATTACCACCCGTTTACTTCCGAAGATTTTTATATTCCCGAAAAATTAATAAGCAGGGGAAGTTCTTTAAAGGACTACATAGCTCCTTCCTCTTTTGTGTTTATGCCTACAAAAGATTACTTTAAAATGGGTTCTGCATATTCAAGAATTTTTTCTCTCCAGACATATCCCAACGAGCTGGTTGACAAATTTATCTTTGATTTGCTTGATAACAGCTACCATGTGTGCGTATCAAAGCATATTGCTCACGTGGAAAAGGGCAATGCCTTAAACCTAATCAAAAAGGAAATATTTGATGTTGAGGAAAAAATTCAAAAGAGAATGAAAGATAACCATAAAGACGGAACAAACTTTATTCCCTTTAAATATCAGGAACAAGCTCAGGAACTTAAAAACTTACAGGACCAGCTCTCATCAAATGACACTCAGTTATTTGAGGTTTCCGTGCTTGTGGGAATTTCCGCAAAAACTCTTGAAGAACTTGACAGTCTTACAACCTTTATAGTAAGCAAAGCAAAAAACAGACAGGTTGTTTTGAAAGCTGTGTCCGCCAATCAGGAAAAAGCTATGAACAGCCTTTTGCCTTACGGCGTCAATCATCTTGTTACAAAAAACAATTGCAGTATAAGCACATTTCTTCTTTCTGATGCGGTCAGTGTGCTTATTCCCTTTTCCGCAAGAACTTATTTTGCTGAAAACGGCTTAAACTACGGGTTAAATGAAGCAACAGGAGATGTTATCCTTCTTGACAGAACCGAGGAAATGAACTCAAACGGCTTTATACTGGGAACATCAGGTTCAGGTAAATCCCTGTTTTCAAAGCTTGAAACCTTTGAAACTCATTTTAAGCACCCCAATGACTATGAGATTATCCTTATAGACCCCGAAAAGGAATATGTTCCTTTGGCGGACAGACTGAACGCTCAGGTTCTTAAGCTTCGTCCCAACAGCCCGACAAAACTGAATGTTTTTGACACTAACATAAACTATGTGGAGTCAGACGGCGACGCCCTTACCATGAAGTCGGAGTTCATTATGACCATGACCGAAACAGCCAAGGGACAGGTTTTGACAGCCGCCGAAAAATCAATGCTTGATAAGTGCGTAAAAGCTTCTTACCGTGATTTTATGCTCCATGACGGTGATGAAAAATATCTTCCCACACTAACAACACTTTACAATGTTTTGGGCGAACAAAAAGATACGATAGCTACCGACCTGCAGAAGATACTTGAACTGTATGTAACGGGAAGTTTTAATAATTTCGCAGGACACACAAATATAGAAAGCACCTCAAACAGAATAATCATAGACATATCAGATATGGGACAACAGTTAAGAACTGTAGGACTTCAAGTAATATTTGAATACCTGTGGCAGAGGGTTAGACAAAACCATCAAAAAGGAATAAGAACCGTAATAATCAACGACGAGATTTCTTCAATGTTTCTTGACGGCAATTATTACGCCAATATCGACAGCTCGGGACAATTCTATCAGAAGATATTCAAACGTATCAGAAAGTACGGCGGCTATGTTACAGGTATCACACAGAATATATCACAGGTTCTTGACTCTCCTCAGGCAAGGACAATGCTTTCCAATGCAAGCTTTATCGTCCTTTTACAGCAGGCTGAGGACGATTTGGAAAGGATAAAGGAGCTGTTTAAGCTTTCACCTACTCATTTAAGCTGCATTTCTTCAGGAAAGGTGGGTACGGGAATTATAATCTGCGGAAGAAAGATTATTCCTTTCTCAAAGGCTCTTCCTCCTGAAATTATAAAGACAAATGCTTTGTATAAGCTTTGTTCTACAAAGTTCAATGAATGAAAGACAAAGGAGAATTAAATGAAAGATGTTAATTTAAAAGACCTGAAAATGACGGGTGTTTCCAAAGTATGCCCAGACGGCGGACGGCATAAAAAGGACAAACCCGTTATTTCCTCTCCCGTAAAACAAAAGAAATTTGTAAGACAGAGAAAAGATATGATTTTAAATGACGATAAATCAGGTTCCGAAAACAACCGTGACAGACATCAGCAAATGAATGAATATCTATTTTATAATTATAAAGTATCGGGAATTCACATTTATGCCATAGAAACAAAACCTGTATTCAAAGCCGAACTTTTCATAGGAGACCCACTGGACAATGAAGCTTTGATAATGAGCTATTATGCCCACAACAACACGGAAGTTTTAACCTCCGCACTTGGTGTTTACTCTCCTGAAATTAAAAGCCGAATGATAACACAGATGTATATTGATTCAGTGGATTTTAAAAGCTTTATCAATAAAACATTTCTTATTATCTTTGACAGCATGATTTTGGAAGCTTTCAAAAATGAGAAAAAAAGATATTGTCTAATGGAATACACTCACAAGTTATTGACCTTAAAATTAAAAAGAGGGAGGTGTTAAAACATGATTGCTGTTACAGTGCAGGGGAAAAAGCGGCAAAAAACGGTAAGTCTGTCATTGATTCTGAATGATTTGCCTGACATTAATGTGGTATGCAGTATGTCCGTTATTGATGAAAAATTCATTATGGATATTCAAACCTACTCACCTCACTTGGTTGTTATTGATTTTGATACGCCGCTTAAGGTGCGTATGGACTTTTTTGATATTTTATCTCTGCTGAAATTTAAAAACCCGTCAATCAGGATTATTCTGACAGCTTCCAAAGCTTCGGTTGAAAGCTTCGGAAAGGATAAATTCCATAAAAGCCTGGAAACCGCAAAAATCTACGATTGCATTATGTCCGATGACAAGGGCTATACCGATGACAGACTGAGGAAAATCATAGATTGTCCGGAAACAACCTTTGAAAATCCTTTTCAGGAGGATATTGCAGAGGATTTAGACAGTTTTTCTCCTCCGCAGACAAAAAGAAAACAAAATACACCTGTAGATTTCGGCGATGTTGAGCTTACTCCCAATATTTTTACAGATTTTCTTGATGATTTTAATTCCGAAAAAACCACATACAGCGACATGACCTCAGACGTAATTGATACAGAAGAATACCCTCAGATTGAAATAGGAGTTACCTCATTTAAAAATGACGGCAGCTCCTTTGCTTATTCCTTGGAGATGGCAAATGTATTAAAGTCATACGGTTCTGTTTGTGTATGTTCTTCGTTTTTTGAATACCTGAGAAACTTTCATAAAATCGGCAGTGAATACTGGGGAATAAATTATAACGGAGTTGATATTTACACGCACAATACTTCCGTTAATCTCAATACATACCGATTTGTAATAAAGGAAATATTTTTCAATGAAAATGCTCAAGCTGATTTTTATATACTAATATGCTCTGCCTATGAATGGGAACTTTCTTTTGTGCAGGAGTACATTAACCGCAACAAAAATACGGATATTAACTATGTTTTCACAAACATAGATAAAGATCGTTTTTTGAAGATAAACAAAGTTTTTCACCGTGCAGGCAGAAAAGTCTTTAGACTTGATGCAAGTGAAAATCCCATGGAACCTACCCTTTGGAACTGCGATACATACTCATGTATATTCAGCAGATATATTCCCGGATTTTATGCAAAAAAGGATATGTATAAAAAGAAAAGGTCAACAAGCAGTTGGCTTCATTGGTTATCGCTGTTTGCTTTTCTATCACTTCTTACGGTGAGTATAGTATGTATATGCTTGTTCGCAAGAAATGTTGAAATTACAGAATCCGCAAACCCAACCGAAACAACATCAGAAGAAATAACAGAGCCTACTGAAACTATAATTTCTTATGATGTGAATAACGATGGAAAGTTTGATATAAACGACATTGTATACCTTCAAAAGCTTCTGTCCGCTGAAACCGGAACCGGTTCCGGAAATACGGAAACACCGGAAAATAAAGAAAACAAAACTGAACCCACCACAAAACCCACAGCTGAGCAAACTGAAAATAAAGCAACAGGTGATACACAATGAGCGATAGTATTAAATGCCCCAAATGCGGATATCCGGTAGAAGAAAATAATTACAGGTATTACTGCACAAATAATGCCTGTGATTTCTCTATAGTAAAGGTTCTGTGCGGTAAAAGAATAACAAAATCTCAGGTAAAAATACTCTGCAACGGAGGAAGAACGGCAGTTATAAAAAATATGAAGTCAAAGAGCGGCGTTACTTTTGACGCCGCTCTTTCCTATAACAAAACCGAAGATAAGGTAGAGTTTATTTTTGAGTGATTGGAGGAACTATGTACTCAATATTATTCATAAATCTTTTTGTTTTTTACCGTATTTATTATCTTTACAGTGTAAGGAAAAACTGCGGACAATCCCCCAAAAAGAATAAATATCTTATAGGAGCAGGGCTGAGTGTTATTTTGTCAGTCCTGTTCTTTTTGTTAATCGGCGATTACATGATTATACCCGGATTTATCGCCGTTTTGGTATTTATGGTTATTGAAAAAAGAACCTTGAAAAAATCAAGAAAGGAAAAATGAAAATGTCAGGATACAGAAAATTTACAGAAGAAGAAATCGAAAGAGCAAGAGATACAAATATGCTGGATTTTCTTTCAGGCAAAGGTTACAGCTTTAAACCGTCGGGAAAAGGCTATAAATGCAAAGAACATGACAGCCTTGTTATAAACGGTGAC
>CALWIW010000031.1 GCA_944380855.1 uncultured Clostridia bacterium
CCGTACCTCTTCTCAGAGTGCTATAGCCGGTCTTTTTTATATCGGAAAGGAGTCTTTATTATGACAGAAAAAACATTAACGGAGTACTACGAACAAATCTGGTTGCCCGTGAAAAAATCATCGCTTAAGCTTTCGTCTTATACAAGGCTGGAACAGATAGTCTATTGTAACATACTTCCGACATTAGGTGATGAAATCTTACAATCTATCACGCCTATGACTATTATTAAATTCATGCAAATAGTTGCTGAAAAGTATTCTTTCTCAACAGCAAAAAAAATCTATCAAACCCTCAATAGTTGTTTCAAATACGCTATTGATACAAACGATATAACCATAAACCCAATGACAATAATTCCGGTTCCTCAAAAGAATAAATATCCTCCTGCGCAAAGAATGTCTGTATTAACCGTTAAAGAAATATCTATTATGAAAAAAACTATTACAGAAAAATCAGGTAAATCAAAAATTGATTATATAGCCGGCTGGGCATTTTATATCATGCTTAATACAGGTCTGCGCCCCGGAGAGTTGTTAGCTCTCACTTGGGCAGATATTCAAGGTGACTATATTTACATAAATAAAAACATAGTCACCGTTAAAGATAGTGAAATAAATAAGTACATCACCATAGTACAGCAGACACCAAAAACTGCAAGTAGTGAACGCAGAATATTTATGAATAACAATGTCCGCTTAGCTTTAAAAGAGATACGCAGTTTTCCTATCGAAAAATACATAATATCATTTAATGGCTCTTTTTTAACCCCAAACTACTTCAGGAAGCTTTGGTATCGCTTTATAAAATATTCAGGAATCAAAAAACGCAACCTTTATAGCCTTCGACATACCTTTGCTTCCCTGATGTTTTCACAGGACTGTGACATAAAATCAATAAGCTACATTATGGGACACTCCAGCGTCCGCACAACTTATGACATTTATATCCATCTATTTGAAAAAAACTATAGAGAAACAAATTTATTAGATAATATAATATAGAGTATTTATACACTACAAACCGCATAAAGAAAAAGCACTGAGAAATATTCCCAGTGCTTCAGCCTGCTGAAAGAGGTTGTTTCCCTCTTCTTTTCATTATTTTTAATATTTATTTTTTTATTTCTTTTGAATATTAAAATGTTTTCATATTTTTCATATTTATCAGATAAATTACCAAGGCAATTATAGTTTTATAATAATATTTGGTAAAAATTATTGACAACCTGTACCAAAAGGTTTATAATATATTTGTGGAAACACAAATAAGCCTCACAGGCTGCCAATAACTGCAATTACTGACAGCCTTGCGCCATGAGAGTACGCCACTACTCAGCATGACTTATGAAGCCGGATTTCCGCACATGGAAATGTGCGATTTTGGATAAATAACTTGTATTGAGCCTGTACTTTCTGACGTCAGAGGTGCAGGCTTATTGTTTTTCCTAACGAATGTACCTTGAAAAAAAGGTATGGATTTTACCTACCTCACGCCTAACACAACGGATACTTGAGTCATATCAGCATTCGCCGTGACGATGAACCGTAAACCTCAATAAACACACGGTTTATCCAGCGAGCCACTCACTCAATGTCAATCGTGGGGAACACACTTCGAAAAGATGATGTGCCGTGAAGAAAGCGTTGTGAGAATTGGGCGTTCATGTGGTAACACAAATATATTCAAATGAATCTTTTAAATATATTTGTGTTGCTACATTTGCTTATCAATCAAATGGACACTCTTCAACTCATTCTACCATCCATTTTAGGGGCAAAACTGCAAGTGTAGCAATTATACGTCAATAAGGGGGAAATATACACTTCCCCTCATTGACATTTTCATTTTGGCAGGGGCAGAAGGACTTGAACCCTCGGCACGCGGTTTTGGAGACCGCTGCTCTACCAACTGAGCTATACCCCTATTTATTAAGTTTAATTCATCCCCCGAATTAGGTACGTGTGATATTATACATTGTTTATACCCTATTGTCAAGACTTTTTTGTCTTTTCTTAAAATTATTCTCCTTTTACTATCCTCCGCTTCATTTTTTATAAGGCTCCCTCTTTGACTTTTTATCTTCTTTTACTTTTTATAAATAAATTATTTTGCTCTTGACAAATATGTGGAAAAATGCTAAAATACCCTCATCACTTTATCGGTTTAAAGCTTTTAATCAGTGAAATTATTTAAAGGGGTAGATATTATGGACTGGGTAATCTGGTTAATATTGGGCATTTACATCGCCATTATGGTATTTATCGGCATAATGGGAGCAAGGAAGGTTAAAACATTGACCTCTTTTATAGTGGGCAAAAGAGAAGCAGGCCCATGGAAATCCGCATTTGCCTACGGTACTACATATTTTTCCGCCGTGCTTTTCATAGGCTATGCAGGAAAATCCGGCTGGGACTACGGACTTTGGGCTGTGCTTATAGGAATCGGCAACGCTGTATTCGGAGCGTGGCTTGCCTGGAAGCTTCTTGCGGAGCGTACCCGTTCGGTGACCCGAAAAATGAAAATCAAAACTATGCCTCAGCTTTTTGAAAAAAGATACAACAGCAAGGCCATGAGAATTTACTCAGCAATAATTATTTTTATATTTATGACTCCTTATTCGGCGTCGGTTTACTCAGGTTTGAGCTATTTATGCGAAAATGTTTTGGGTATCAATTATCAGACCGCAATGGCGGTAATAGCCGTTGTAGCCGCCGTATATCTTGTTTTGGGCGGATATCTCGCCTCACTTACAGCTGACTTTGTTCAGGGAATTATTATGGTTGGCGGAATTATAGCCATGGTTATTTTCATTATGAACACTCAGCAGGTGGGAGGAATTACAGAAGGAATACCTAATCTTTTGGAAAAGATGAACGAAGCCGGCATGGACGCCACGACACCGTCATTCTGGATTGGACTTATAGGTCTTATAATGCTTACAAGCTTCGGAACATGGGGAATGCCTCAGATGGTACACAAGTTTTACGGTATTGCAGACAAAAAGTCAATAAAAACCGGAACAATAGTTTCAACGGCTTTTTGCCTTGTTATCTCTGTAGGTGCGTACTTTGTAGGCTCACTTTCAAGAATGTTTTTTGATGAGGTTCCTTCAGGCAATCACGATTTGCTTGTACCTCAGGTTTTGGTACAATCCTTACCCACAATTTTACTGGGCATAGTTCTCGTGCTTGTTCTGTCTGCATCTGTTTCCACACTTTCAGGTATTACGCTTACATCATGTTCTTCAATTACCATGGATATTATATCCTCTGTTATTGCTCCGAACATGAGCAGAGAAAAAGCACTTGTGCTTACAAGAATTCTTTGTCTTGTATTTATTTTCTTCTCATATATAATTGCGGTACAGCAGTCCCCAATCCTTATGCTCATGTCTTTCTCATGGGGCTGTATTTCAGGTTCGTTCCTTGCACCGTATATTTTGGGACTTTACTGGAAAAAAATGAACAAAACAGGTGCATGGTGCGGAATGATAGGCGGACTTATAGTGGCAATCCTACTTACTATAGGCTCAAAAATTATGGGTCTTGATTCCGGTATGTCTGCCGCCTGCGGAATACTTGCAATGATTGCTTCCATGATATTCTGTGTTATAGGCACTCTTATTTCAAGAAAGCCTGCCGACAGCGAAGCCTTTTTCGAGGCGGAAGTCAACGACGGAAAAGCGGCTTAAATTAAATAAAATACGAATTATCTATAATTATCTATATAAGAAAAAACGGAAATCGGTAATCCCTTTGGACTATCGGTTTCCGGTTTTTTATTTTAACACAATTCTTTAAACATTATATATGTATCGGTATAGGTTCCGTCAGGGTTTTTATATCCTCCCGGAACGGTTGCCAAAATCTTAAAACCAAAACGTCTGTACAGCTTAATCGCTCCATAGTTTGTGCTGACAACAGCGTTAAACTGCATACCTGTGAAGCCTGCGTTTTTCGCTTCTTTTATGGAATCTTCAACCAAATATTTTCCTAATCCCTTTCCCCTTGCAGCTTTTGTAAGCCCGTAGGAGCAGTTGCAAATATGTCCGCAGTTCCCCAAATTATTCGGGTGGAGAATATATATTCCTATCATTTCTCCGCCGTCAAAAAGACAGCCTGTTTTTGTCTGGCTTTTAAAAAATTCGTCTGCCTCTTGTAAAGAGAAAGCTTTGTTCTGAGGAAAGCTGTTTTGTTCTTCAACTACCTCGTTCCATATTTTTGCCGCATTTTCGCAGAAGCTTTCTTCATAGGTTAAAAGCTTCAAGTCATTCTCCTGTTTCAATATTTAAGACTTCTTTCCGTATTGTTAATTTTTATTCCTTATTGCCGCTGCCTTTAACTTTTGTAAAGTAAATAACAATTCCTATAACCAGGAAAATTCCCACAACCACCCTGAAAATTATTCCGGGCGTGTTTTGGAAAAGGTCAATATCCGGCATAAGCTGGTTTGCAAGATACCAGCCGCACATAAAAAAGAACAGCAGGCTTAGAAAATAACAAAATTTATTTACCTTTTTTCCCGCATAAATAAGATAAATTCCTATAACTCCCCAAAGGGCAGAAAAAAGATATCCGGTAAAATTTTCCATTAAAACCTCCGTATCAGTAATTTTACTTTCTGTATCTGGAACCTCTCAAGGACGGATAGTCCTCGTCTTCCTCTTCATCATCATAGTCATCAAAATAGATGTCGTCATCGTCGTCATCTAAAATATCGTTTTCATTCTCTTCGTCCTCGTACATTTCGTCGTCCAAATCCTCATAAAGGTCTACACCTTCATCTTCTTCGTCCTGCTTGTCGTCTTCGTCGTAATATTCCAAATCTTCGTCGGTGATTTCCACATCATCAACATTTTCCAATTCATCTTCATCATCAAAGTCGTCGTAATCATCGTACAAATCTACGTCGGCTTCCTTTTCTATTGTATATTTAGAATTGCCTTTGCTGTTTTCAGCAAATCTGCTTTTTCTTGCAGACGTTATTTCATCCTGCTCCTCGTCTTTTTCCTTTAATGTTTTAGAGGCATAACGTCTTTCCTCTGCTGAATTATTATCCTTGTATCTTGGCTGACGGCGTACAGGTTCTCTTGATTCTTCCTTTATCTTTCTTGTATTTCTTGTTCTTACCGGCTTTTTTCCGTTCATTTTCTTTGACATATAATAAACAAATAAAAAATATCCGCAGAAAACAAAGCTTCCGAAATAGTTAAGCACAGTCATAAACTGGTTTGTGGGGAAAAGCTGATTTACAAGATAGCTCAAAAGCGTCCATATTCCCTGATAAGCCATATATACACCGAAAGGTTTAAAAAAGGGATATTTTCTGAACTTCGGCATAAAAAGAATCATTGCAGAAATAAAAAACATTACCGCACAAATAAGTGAAAATATCATCATAAAGAAAATCTCCTTTACGTCTGTGTATATTAATCATAATTTCACAGACTAATATTAATAGCTTTAGGTTAATTATAGCTTTATTTCACTGCTATTGTCAATCGGTTTTTAATTTAATATGTTGAAAATACTGTATATTTGGGATATTGAAAAAGAAAAAAACTAAACCAAACATATATGGACTTTATATTGTCAGGCAGTATATTTTTAATAAAATTAAAAGACTGTGATAAACAGATGAATATTTAAAAAATTTAAATAAACCCTTGACTTTTTTTGACTTTAATGGTACATTATAAATACAGTTAGCACTCAAACATAAAGAGTGCTAATCAAAAAAATAACGGCGTTTGATTTGAGGTGAGTTTAATGGAGCTTACACAGAGAAAACAAAAAATCTTATCCGCCGTTGCAGAAAGCTATCTGATGACCGGCGAGCCGGTTGGTTCAAAGTTTCTACAGACTGAAACAGATTTGAATGTTTCTTCGGCAACAATCAGAAACGAGCTGGCAGAGCTTTCATCTATGGGTTATCTTGAACAGCCCCACACCTCTGCCGGAAGAATTCCTACAGTTAAAGGGCTTAGATATTATATAGATAACCTAATGGAGATAAAGCCTTTAAATCCCAGAGTCGCTTCTTATATCTCAAATGCCCTGGAGTCACACTTTGAGGCTCCCGAGAGTATTCTTTCAGAGGCGTCAAAGGTTGTTGCAACCGTCACGGGACTTACGGCAATTTCAACAACGCCGCCTACCGATGACGCAAGAGTCCACAGACTTCATTTTGTTCAGACAGGACGTCACACGGGAATGACGGTGCTTATCACCTCTTCCGGTATGATTAAAACCCAGCTTTTCAGAACCGAGTTTGTTTTGACCCCTGAAATGCTTCGGGTGTTTGATACCGCTTTAAACGAATGTTTTGCGGGAATGCCGCTTCAAAATATAACCATTCCCTTTATACAGACAATTGCGGCGTCATTCGGAAATTTGTCGCTGTTTATGCCCAGTGTTCTTGTTTCGGTAAGCGAGGGAGCACAGCAGGCAATAAAAACACAGATGAATGTTTCGGGAATGACAAATCTTATGTTCTCCGGCGGAGAATATATATCGGATGTCAGAGGTGCTGTAGGCTTATTAAGCGACAGAGAAAGATTTTCAAATCTGCTCCACAACAAGGTTTCCCGTAACCGTATATTTATAGGTGATGAAAGCGGAGAAACGGAGCTTAGAAACTGTGCATTGGCGGTATCAAGATATGATATTGCAGGACGAACGGCAGGAGCCTTGGCGGCAATGGGAATAGGCAGAATGGATTTTGCTTTTGTTTCCGCAGTGCTTAGATATACGGCACAGAAAGCCGGAAATCTCATTGACGAGCTTGTGGAAGTTTAATTATTATTGACATATACAAATCTTATTAGATATAAAAACACAAATCCCTTGAAACAATTAAGGAGATGAAAACATGGGTAAGAAAAAAGAGGATATTAATACTGAAGCTCAGGAAAATAAGGTAAACACCGAAGAACAGGAAAAAACTGAACCCGTGGAGGAAGAAACAAAAGACAAGGGTTCTGAGGAGCTTTCCAAGCTTCAGGAAGCTTTAGCCGCTCAAAAGGACAGCTATTTAAGACTTGCGGCGGAATACGACAACTACAGAAAACGCACTCAGGCAGAAAAGCTTTCAATCTATGACGACGCAACAGCAAAAGCGGTTGAACAGCTTTTACCTGTAGCAGACAGCCTTGATATGGCTGTGATGAATATGGGCGAGGTTCCGGAAGAATTTAAAAAAGGACTGGAGCTTGTAAAAAATCAGCTTGCCGCATCACTTGGCAAGTTAAAGGTCGAGGTTTTCGGAGAAATCGGAGAGGAATTTAACCCTGAAATTCACAATGCAATTTCAACCACCGAAAACGGCGACCTTGGAAAAAATACAATTTCACAGGTTTTCCAAAAGGGTTATAAAATAGGTAACAGAGTAATCCGACACGCAATGGTGCAGGTTGCAAACTGTGACTGATAAAAACAAAATGCAAAACATACTATATTAAGAATAAAAGATAAAGTATTATCGGGAGGAATTTATTATGGCAAAGACAATAGGTATAGATTTAGGTACAACAAACTCTTGCGTAGCGGTTATTGAAGGCGGCGAGCCTGTAGTTATCCCCAACGCTGAGGGTTCAAGAACAACACCGTCAGTTGTAGCATTCAAGGGCGGCGAAAGACTTGTTGGTCAGGTTGCAAAGCGTCAGGCTATTACAAACCCAAACACAGTTTCTTCCATTAAAAGAGAGATGGGTTCTGACTACAAAGTAAACATTGACGGAAAAAGCTACACACCACAGGAAATTTCCGCTATGATTCTTCAAAAGCTTAAGGCTGACGCAGAAGCATATCTTGGTGAAAAGGTAACACAGGCTGTTATTACAGTTCCTGCATATTTTACAGACGCACAGCGTCAGGCTACAAAGGACGCAGGTAAAATTGCAGGCTTGGACGTAAAGAGAATTATCAACGAGCCAACAGCTGCGGCTCTTTCATACGGTATAGACAAGGAAAAAGACCAGAAGGTTATGGTTTACGACTTGGGCGGCGGTACATTCGATGTATCCATCATTGAGATGGGCGACGGCGTTCAGGAAGTTTTGGCAACAGCAGGTAACAACCGTCTCGGCGGCGACGACTTTGACCAGAGAATTATCAACTGGATGATTCAGGGCTTTAAGTCAGAAACAGGCATCGACCTTTCAGGCGACAAGATGGCTATGCAGAGACTTAAAGAGGCTGCTGAAAAGGCAAAGATTGACCTTTCAGGTATCACAACAGCAAGCATAAACCTTCCGTTTATCACAGCAGACGCAACAGGCCCTAAGCACCTTGACATGACTCTCACAAGAGCAAAGTTCAACGAGCTTACTTCTGACCTTGTTGAGAACACAATGGGTCCGGTTAGACGTGCTCTTTCCGACAGCGGACTTCAGATCGGCGAAATTGACAAGGTTTTGATGGTAGGCGGTTCTTCAAGAATTCCTGCTGTTCAGGAAGCTGTTAAAAACTTTATCGGCAAAGATCCTTTCAAGGGAATTAACCCTGACGAATGTGTTGCCGTAGGTGCTGCTATTCAGGGCGGCGTTCTCGGCGGCGAGGTTGAAGGACTTCTCCTCTTGGACGTAACTCCTCTTTCACTTGGTGTTGAAACAATGGGCGGTATCATGACAAAGGTTATCGACAGAAACACAACAATTCCTACAAAGAAGAGCCAGATTTTCTCAACTGCCGCTGACAATCAGACACAGGTTGAAATCAACGTTCTCCAGGGAGAGCGTGAATTTGCAAGAGATAACAAACAGCTTGGTCTCTTTACACTTTCAGGCATTGCTCCTGCAATGAGAGGCGTTCCTCAGATTGAGGTTACATTTGATATAGATGCAAACGGTATCGTTAACGTATCAGCTAAGGATCTTGGCACAGGCAAAGAGCAGAAAATCACAATCAGCTCTTCCACAAATATGTCAAAGGACGATATTGACAGAGCTGTAAGAGAAGCAGAGCAGTATGCCGCAGAGGATAAGAAACGCCGTGAAGAGGTTGACGCTAAGAACGAAGCCGAGAACATGGCATATCAGGCAGAAAAGCTTGTAAACGAAAGCGGCGACAAGATGGACGCAGCAGACAAGGAAGCTCTCACAACAAAGGCTGCTGCTGTTAAGGACGCTATCGCTAAGAATGACAAGACAATGATTGACGCTGCTAAGGAAGATCTTCAGAAGAAGCTTTATGAGGTTTCCTCAAAGATGTACCAGCAGGCTGCTCCTCAGCAGAACCCACAGGGTGCTCCTGATATGGGCAACATGGGCGGCAATCCTTACGGCCAGGCACCAAACGGCGGTGCTCAGCCAAACGGAAATGTTTATGACGCCGACTTTACAGATGTTGACGGTCAGAACTAATTGATTGAAAATACAAAAAGGCGGCGGCAGAAATGCTGTCGCCTTGACTTGTGATTTAAGAGGTTGTATGGCAAATGTTTTTGGGGAATTTTGGGATTCCAAAGGGACCACTGTCCCTTTGGCAGGTGGTTTGGAGGACAGCGTCCTCCAAGGTCTTAAAATGCTGCAAAAACGCAGGAGGGGAGCAAAAAACAGTCCGGTGAACTGTTTTTTGCCGGGGAACCCACGTCAGGGGTTCCCCGCTAACTTTTTATTTTTTCAAATTCACTTTTTTGCCCCAACTATTGACAAAGAGCCATTTAAGGCAAATAAAAAATATTTATTTTATTAAAAATACTTGACAGACAGCGGTATTATTAAATATATTATTGTAGGTCTGACATTGTCAGAGTCAAAACCTTATTATGGTTTTACGGTACAAAAGGACTGCATTATTTTAAAAGTTAGGTGAGAATTTTGGCAGACAAAAGAGATTATTATGAAGTTTTGGGTGTGTCCAAGGACGCCTCGGACGATGAAATAAAAAAAGCCTTTAGAAAAATGGCAAAAAAATATCACCCGGACCTTAATCCCGGCGACAAAACGGCTGAAGCCAACTTTAAAGAGGTAAATGAAGCCTATGAGGTTTTGTCGGATAAAGATAAAAAGGCAAGATACGACCAGTTCGGCCACGCAGGTGTTGACCCCAACTTCGGTGCCGGCGGTGCAGGCGGAAGTCCTTTTGGCCAGGACATTGATCTGGGCGATATTTTCAACAGCTTTTTCGGCGGTTTCGGCGGTTTCGGAGGAAGACGAAACGCAAACCCAAACGCCCCTGTACGCGGAACAGATGTGGAAACAACTATATATATTTCCTTTGAGGAAGCGGCAAAGGGTGCGAAAAAGCAGGTAAACTACAATCATATAACAACCTGTGATGAATGTAACGGAACAGGTGCTCAAAAAGGCACTTCACCGAAAACCTGCCCTACCTGCGGCGGCTCGGGTCACGTTACAATAAATCAGAGAACTCCTTTCGGCGTTGTTCAGACTTCAAGGGTTTGCGACACCTGTAAAGGTAAAGGAAGAATTGTTGATAACCCCTGTAAAAAATGCGGCGGCAACGGCAGAGTCAAGAAGAGCGGCACAGTTGACGTAACAATTCCCGCAGGTATCAACGAGGGACAGATTTTAAATGTCGGCGGAAGAGGAAACAGCGGTATAAACGGAGGCCCTGCAGGCGACCTTCATGTTTATATAAATGTAAGACCTCACCCCATATTTGAACGCCGCGGCGACGATGTTTGGTGTGAAATCCCAATAACCTTTGCTCAGGCGGCTTTGGGTGCGGAAATCACAGTTCCAACCATAGACGGAAAAATCAAATACAGCGTTCACGAGGGAACCCAGCCCAACGATATATTCAAGCTTAAAGGAAGAGGTATTCCTCACCTTGGCGGCAGAGGCAGGGGCGACCAGTATGTAAAGGTTACAATCGAAGTTCCGAAAAACCTTACAAACGCTCAAAGAGAACTTATCAAAAAGCTCGACAGCTCTACAGGCGAAAAGAATTATGCCCAGAGAAAGGGTTTTTTTGAAAAAATAAAAAGAATGTTTGAAGAAAACTAAAATATGTGGTTTGGATAACTGATGTTGTGCAGAAATTTTGGGATTCCAAAGGGACCACTGTCCCTTTGGCAGGCGGTTTGGAGGACAGCGTCCTCCAAGACTTAAAATGCAGTAAAAAACGCAGGAGTGAGCAGAAAAACAGTCCGGTGAGCTGTTTTTTTGCCGTGAACCCACGTCTGTGTTCACGATAGCTCTTTATTTTATCTCAATTTTACTTTTTACCACAACTATTTACAAATAACCAATAAATAATACGATAAAAAGGGGAACGTGTATGGAGTGGACAGAAATAAAAATTTCCGTATTGCCTGAGGACGCCGACAAAGCAGGAGATATTGCACAGATGGTTGTGCCTTACGGCATATATATAGAGGATTACACAGGTCTTGAACAGCAGGTTCAGGAAATAGCACACATTGATTTAATAGATGAAGAACTCCTTCAAAAAGACAGAAGCCACGCTATTATCCACATATATATAAATCCTGAGGAAAATCCTGCCGAGGCAATTTCTTTTCTCAGCGAAAGATATACAGCCGAGGGTATTGAACACAAAATTGACACCAAAGGCTGTGAGGAAGAGGATTGGCTCAACAACTGGAGAAATTACTTCCACCCTACTCCCATAGGCGAAAAGCTTCTTATCCGTCCCACATGGAGAGAAAACTTTGACCCGGGTGAAAGAATTGTTTTGAATATCGACCCGGGCCTTGCTTTCGGAACAGGCAGTCACGAAACCACAAGACTCTGCCTTGAAACCCTGGAAAAATACATTCACGGCGGAGAAAAAATGCTTGATGTAGGCTGCGGAAGCGGAATTTTAGCTATAGCCTCTCTGCTTTTAGGTGCAAAAGAGGCTTTAGGCGTTGATATAGACCAAATGGCTGTTAATACCGCAGAAGAAAACGCCGAAATAAACCATGTATCAGACAGATTTAAGGTTGTCTGCGGCAATCTTACAGACAAGGTCAGCGGAAAATACGACGTAATAGCCGCAAATATTGTAGCTGACGCAATAATCATGCTGTCATCGGGAGTTAAAAACTTTATGGACGAAAATACCGTCTATATTATGAGCGGCATTATTGATACAAGGCGTGACGATGTGGTAAATTCAATAAAAAATGATTTTGAAATAATCGAAGAAATCACCGACAACGGCTGGGTTTGCCTTGTTGCAAAGGCAAAATAATAATTTTGCCGAAAATTAAAGCACTTTATAAGTAAACAAATTATAATTTTTATACATTATTATTTTTTTGTCAAACTTTCATCACATTTATGTAGTAATATGAATGTCGAAAAATTTTAATACGTTCGGAGGTTTTCTCAAGTGAAGAAAAACAATAAAAAAGATACTATTAACCTGTTCTTTTCGGCATTTCTTGTAACTGCCTATGTGATTTGTTCATTTTTCTTTTCCCAGATTGCCGCAACCATGAGTCCCGTGTTAAGCTCGATTGTCAATGTTTTGATATACTCTGTATTCGGACTTATCCTTTTCTATGCCACAAGAGTGGGCGAAGGCAAGCAGGTAATGCGTTTCAGTCCTATGACCCTGGTATTTCTCGTTATTCCTGCATTTTACATAATGCTTGCATATCTCATTCCTGCAATGCCTTTCGGCGTTCAGATTGTTGAGAATTCCCTTATTGTGGCTGTGGCTTCCGTTGCTTTCGGTTACGGCTTGCCTTATACTTTCCTCAGCGGTTATGAATTGGCTCAGGAAGAAGCTGATACAGAAGCAAATGAGGAACAGACAGAAGCTCTCACAGAAGAAGAAACAAAAGAAGAATCCTCAGAGGAAACAACCGATGAAAATTCGGAAGAGCAGGAGTCAGAGGAAATTTCCGAATATTCCCCTGAAGAAGAACAGGAAATTCTTGCAGAACAGGATACGCTTGATGCGGAAAACAATTCAGAGGAAGCTGCCTTATATTACAGCAAGGACGAAAATAACGAAACTGACGACAAGGAAAAAGCAGAAAAAGTTGATTAAAATTCTCTGTTGCCCTTGATATTTTAAATTATTGGTGTATTATTGTAGAAGTGGTAATACGGCTCATAATTTAATTTTTCTGACAAAAATAAATTTAAGGAAAAATAAAACCATAGGGAGCAAGGTTATGTTATCCGTATGGTTTTTTCTTATTATAAAAATTTGATTATGTGTGTATTATAGGATATAATAAAAGAAAAGTAAAAATACGGAGGGATTAAAATGGGTTGTACTCACGATTGCTCAAGCTGCGGTGAGAATTGCAGCGGAAAAACAAACAGCCCCGAAAGTCTTATTGAAAAGCTTAACGACCTCAGTTCCGTTAAAAAGGTAATTGCGGTTGTTTCAGGTAAAGGCGGAGTCGGCAAAAGTATGGTAACTTCTATGATGGCTGTTACCTTTAACAGAAGAGGCTATAAAACCGCTGTTTTGGACGCAGACGTTACAGGACCGTCAATTCCGAAGGCATTCGGTCTTAAAGGAAAATGCCTTGGAAATGAGTTCGGCATTATTCCTGCTTCTACCAAAACAGGCATAGACGTAATGTCTGTAAATCTTCTGCTTGAAAACGAAACAGACCCTGTTATTTGGAGAGGTCCTGTTATCGCAAATACAGTTAAGCAGTTTTGGAAAGACGTTATATGGAAAGACGTTGACTATATGTTTGTGGATATGCCTCCGGGAACAGGAGATGTTCCTCTCACCGTTTTCCAGAGCCTGCCCGTTGACGGAATTATCGTTGTAACATCACCTCAGGATTTGGTTTCAATGATTGTTGGAAAGGCTGTTAAGATGGCTGAAATGATGAACGTGCCGATTTTGGGTATCGTTGAGAACTACAGCTATTTTATGTGCCCTGACTGCGGCAAAAAGTACAGCATTTTCGGCGAAAGCCATATTGACGAAATAGCAAAGGACTGCGGAACCGACGTTTTGGCAAAGCTTCCCATTGACCCTGACATGGCAAAATGTGCAGATACAGGAACAGTAGAACTGTATCCAGGAAATCTGTTGGAGGAAGCCGCAGACATTATTGAAAAAAAGCTTAAATAAAACTAAAATAACCATAAGCAAAAGAACAAGCCCTTACCTCGGTAAAAGGCTTGTTCTTTTTTACTTAAGAGAAATATGAAGAAAAGAGATAAAGCTTTTGTCTGCTATTTTGCCAACATAACCTGAATACGGGTTGCGTCGAAAATAGAAATCTTTCCGTCGTCGTTCATATCTGCAAGCTTATTATCAAAAATCTGCTCTGAGGGCAGTAAATGCACAAGATAACGCTGAATTAAGGTAGCGTCCAATATATTGACAGAACCGCTGTGGTCAACGTCACCCTTTTGATAACCAATCAGGTTATTAAAAGCTTCAACAGCATTTAAAAGAAGCTGATAGATACTGTCAATTTTTTCCTGAGTACTGTAAGCGGAAACTTCTCCGTTTTGTGCCTTTGTCAGACTGATTTTCAAAATATCCAACAGGTCAGGATAATTTGCCGAGTCTGAATTTTCCGCAACGGCTGTGCCTTTCTCTATTAAGCTATACAAAGCTGACATATCAGTGGCATAGGTTCCGTCATAAAGGATTTCATAAATTGTAAAGCTTTCTGCTGTAGAACTGTTGATTTTAATTCTGAATTTTGAAGCGTTGCAAGAATCAAAGGTAATTTTGTGTCCCTCGGTACCCTGCACATCGCAGCGATAGTTAAGCTCTGTTTCCGGTGAAATTTCTGTCCATACTCCGTCAATCTCCGCTTCTGCCTTGGCATTCAGTGTAAAACCTTCGGATGCAGAAGCAAGAAGAGTAATTCCGGTGGCTTTAAGATTTTTACCGGAAAAATCAAGTGTCAGATAAGCGGGGCTTTCACTGTCTGCAACGGAAACAGTAATTCCTGTTGAAATCTGTCTGTCTGTAAGATATTCTGTATTTCCCAAGGATACAGAGAGATTTTCAATTTCTGCCTTGGGAGCGTTTTCCATAGGATTTTGAGAAGCTGTAAATTCTTCTATGGCAGCTTCTATTTTATTAATCAAGTCGGGTATATTATCCGAGGTTACAAGACCCTCGTTTAAATCTGAATTTATTTGGCTGATTATTTCATTAAGATTATCAACTGATTCTTGTGAAAATTCTCCCCCTTTATCTCCTATAAGAACCTGAGATATAAGCTTTTCAGCCTGTGCTATTGCATCTGTAAGAGGTTTAAATTCCGTTACTATATAACCGTTGGGACGCATAAGGTGCATACATATTTTATCAGACCATGAATGGTAGGCACTGTTTATTTTTATTCTGAATTTCATTGTCTGCACCGGCTGGGATAAAACTATGTCTACCTGCTCCTCTGTTCCACCCGTTGTTTTCCAAGGCACTTCAATATTTTCCTGTGACATTACCCATTGTCCGTCACTGAAATACTCAAGGCTTATATTTTTAACAGCCTGATCCTTAGGCCACCAACCTATAAGGGTCAGCGACTCTATCATAACTTCGTTTCCGTAATTGTATACAATATATGAATTCTGCATATTGTCGCTTCCGGGACCGAAGTCAAAATCTTTCATGGTTGGAGGAGTTTCACTGTAGGGAGGATTGTCCACCAAATAGGTGGGACTGCCTCCTCTTACTTGCAGATTTTCAAGGGTTATTTCGGGAATGTTTAGGGGTTTTCTTTCTTCTTCCGGAACTGCTGCAAATGCCTGAAAAGAGGAAAGTATAAGCATTGCGGCTATTATCACCGAAAAAAATCTTTTGGAAGTTTTAAAAGCTTTCATTTTTACAATCTCCCTTCATTAGATTAAATCGCCGAGAATATTGTATCCGTCGGTATATTCTATATCATTGGCAAGTCTTGCGGTGTCGCCGTTCCGTGAAGAAATTCTCAAAGCCAGTCTGTATCCTCTTCCATTTTCAGGACGCTGAAGCTCTATTGTTTTTTCAACAGCCGCACCTGACTGAAGTTCATCAAGACTGCAAAACTCACTTCTGCTTACGGCATTTCCGTCCGCGTCAAGGAGAACAAGCTCTATTTTGTCCAAGGTAAGAGGTGCGGCAAAACCGTAGTTCTTTAAAGCCACTGTGGCAGTTACTTTATTGCCGTCAACCACCGCTTCTGCACTTTCTGCCGATAAATAGTATCCCAAATAGTCCTTAATATAATCAAACATGGTTTTGGGAAGATTGTTTCCGTTTTCATCCAGGAACCAGCTTTCCTGATAAGGAAGATTGCTGTCATCAAGTATTTTTTGATTAACGTATTCTGTTTTCCAATATTCCATGGAATAATATCCGTCTTTTTCTTTGTAGTTATGGGTAAGACTCAAAGAGGTGAAATGATGCTCTGCCATTCTTTGTGCCATTTTTATGGAGCTTATATAATCTCCGCCTATTTCGCCCTTGTAGTAATCGTTTGCACTTCCCCAAATCATTTCACCGTCAACAGGAACATAACGGCTTTCTTCCGTCATTTGCTTGTATCGGTCCGAGGTCGGGTCGCTTCCCGCTGTGTTCCAGCCATGAAGATTTCCTATAAGAAAATCGTCGTGGAAGCCTATTCTGTTGTAATTCGGGTCATCTTTTGAAAAATTATCTGTTTTTATATAGCTGTATCTTACCTGAACGTACATATCCTCAGGTGTGTTATTCATTATAGCGTCAAGAATTTTTTTATCGTCTACCCTTGACATAGCTCCGGAGTCCCATTCTCCCCATGCACCTACACAGCCTGCCTGAAGAACAGAAATTTGGTCACGCCTTTCGGTAATAAATGAGGAAAGCTGTTCCCAGTGCCTTACTACCATATCGTCTTTCGGTTCCTGAGCTGTTGGGTTTGTGTCGTCCCATATATAAGCAAATCTCAAAACCGCTTTAAGGTTGTTTTCTTCCAGCATATCGAAATATCTGTTCATGTTGTCAAAAGCTGTTTGGTCAAGCTCTTTGTCCTTGTAGCCTGTAAGATAGAAATAAACCTGCACAAGGGTGGGGCTGTCCGACTTGTATTTGTCTATTTCGTCCTGAAGCTGTTGGAATGCGTCCTCCTCAGCGTGCTCAAAAAGGCTAAGACCTGTTGCCACATCCAGATAAGCCTCCATGCGAAGTCCTCTGTCGGGATTTTCTGACAAAAGGGCTGTTGTTTTGTCCCCGGTCAGTCCTCCGATGTCAAAAGTATATGTTTTGCTGTCGGAAATTTTACTGCTGTAAGCCGCCTGAATTACCGCAAGAGAAATACTTGCTGTCAAAACTACGGCTACGGCTGCAGATATTATTTTTGATAGTTTTTTCTTCATTTTTATCCGCCTTTCTGTTTTGGTCATTAACTATATAATATCATTAAAATGATAAAAACACTTATACAATATGGTGTGAAATATAAGTCAGTTATAAAATATGGCACAAATTCTTTTATTAACTTGATTATTACCGATTTTTATGCTAAAAATGAACTGTACGAAAAGAGCCTTTTTAATAATAATTAATAGTCACTTATAAAATATGGAATATAAACCCGAATATATTAAAAAAATACGGCATTACTTATTTTATATGGAAGTACCTGTATTTATAAAAGGAATGATAATCACATGAAAGAAAAAGACATTATTATGGAAGCTCTGCTCAGCAGTAACGATAAAAAGAACATTATTCACAACGCCTTGCTTAGATTTTTGGAGTCAGATTTTTTCTTTGGCCCCCATTGCCACCAAAATGTGGAGCTTTGCCTTATGCTTAAAGGAGAATGCGACATAATTGTAAACGGTGAAGTTGTAACGGTTCACGAAAATGAGTTTATGGTACTGTTTCCAAACTGCATACACTCTTTCAGAGTGAAGCATGACAAAACGGCTGATTTTCTTCAAATGCATTTCAGAAGCGAAAGCTTTTTGAATATGGATCCAAAAACGTATAAACAGGTTAAGTTTTTGTACTATATGGCAACAGAATCCCAAGCCTATATGAAAGCCAAATTTACAAATGAAATTTATTCCTGCGTGGAAAGAATAGTATATGAGATAAACGAGGACAAACAAATAAACAATATTGCTTTGGCTAATCTTTATATTTACGAATTAATTTTGCTTCTCTCCAGAGATGTTCAAAACTCATTTAATTCCGTACTAAAGGTTAATCACCCAATAACTGTTTCTGCGGTTGAGTATATTAATAACAATATAGAAGCAAAGATTTCTCTTTCCGATGTTGCAAAAAACTGCAATGTAAGCAAACGGTATCTGACAGAAATTTTTAAAAAGCACATTAACGTAACCGTTAACGAGTACATAAACATTACAAAAGTAAAAAAAGCCATTGAATATATTTATGATACCGACGACAGCTTAACCGATATTGCTTACAGACTGAATTTCGGTTCGGTACAGTATTTTTCATCTGTATTTAAAAAGTACGCAGGGGTAGCTCCTAAAGAATTTAAAACACTGAACAGCCGTCAGGTTTAATTGTAAGTAAAATTTTGACTGAAAATTTTATTCAAAACGTAAATTTTTTACTTTTATATTGTAATTAAAAATCCCCTGTGGTATACTTGGAATATAATAAAATTTGTACTATATTTTTAAGAAATCAGGTGATATTTTGACAGAAATATACGACTTCGGCAAAACTTGCAAAGGCGAAAAAACCTGTCTGTTTCAAATTACGAATATGCAGGGGGCCTTTGCAACCGTTACAAATTACGGCTGTACCCTTGTATCTTTGTTTGTTCCCGATAAAAACGATGCTTTAACTGACGTCTGCTTAGGCTATGAAACCTTACAGGAATATGAAAAAAGCGACGGATATTTGGGAATGCTTGTGGGTCGCTGTGCAAACCGTATTGCCAAAGGAAAATTCAGCCTTAACGGAAAAAATTACACCCTTGCGGTAAACAACGGAGTAAATCACCTGCACGGAGGTATAAACGGGTTCAGCAGTAAGGTGTTTGGCTTTGAAGTAAAGGGAAATACCATTAAATTTACCGCCGTATCCGATGACGGCGAAAAGGGTTATCCCGGCAAAATAACCCTGACTGCCTGCTACAGCTTTACCGACGAAAACGAACTGATATTGAAATACAATGCGGTTTCTTCGGAGGATACCATAATAAACATTACAAACCACACCTATTTTGATTTAAACGGTCAGGGCAGCGGTCATGCTATGGAGCAGAAAGCCATGATTTTTTCAAGGGGTATAACTGAAATAGACGAAAATCTTATACCCACCGGAAAAATTATATCCCCGGAAAAAAACTCTCCCTTTGATTTTTCAAATTTAAAACCATTATGCAGGGACTTAAACGCCGATAATCCTCAGCTTAAAATAGCAGGCGGCTACGACCATAATTTTGTTTTAAATGGAGATTATGACAGCAGTTACGGAATTTTCGGATTGAGAAAGGCAGCTTACCTTGTGGGAGATGATACTTCGATCGCCATGGAAGTTTACACCACACAACCGGGTATGCAAATGTATACAGCCAATTTTCTTACCGACAGAAAAGGGGTAATCAGGAAACGCTATACAAAAAATGCTGGCGTTGCACTGGAAACCCAGAATTTCCCTGACGCAATAAATCATAAGGAGTTCCCCTCTCCCGTATTAAAGCAGGGTGAAATTTACAGTCACACAACAATTTATAAATTTTTAACCGTTTAAATTTATTAGTTGTACATCAAACGCTGCGGTAAAAATTTGGGGATTTCAAAGGGGCAATGTCCCTTTGGCTGGTGGTTTGGAGGACAGCGTCCTTCAAGGTCTTAAAAAATACTTCAAAAACAGTCCAATGAAATGTTTTTTGCAGTGAACCAAATTACTTTTTGCCACAACTATTTACAAAGAACCATTTTATTATAAAGGAGTGAAACATATGGGATTTAGCTATCATTTTGACGACACTTCACCCTATTTCGGATTGTTTTCGGTACTGTTTATTTTACTTTTCGCAGTATTTATCGGAGTATTTATTTTTGTAATTGTAAGAGGCATACGCCAATGGAGCAAAAACAACAGTTCACCGAAGCTTACGGTAGAGGCAAATATTGTAGGCAAACGAATAGATGTGACACAGCATCACCGCCGCAATCACGGTCCTGTATATGTAAGCTCCTCAACCACATACTATGTAACTTTTCAGGTTGAAAGCGGCGACAGAATAGAGCTTCCCGTAAACGGAATTCAGTACGGTATGCCGTCTGAGGGAGATTCGGGAAAGCTTACATTTCAGGGAACACGGTACATAAATTTTTTAA
>CALWIW010000032.1 GCA_944380855.1 uncultured Clostridia bacterium
AGCTTCATAATATCGTCAAGAGGTCTTTGAATTCCGTCGTAAATACTTCTTATAAGTCCCGGTCCCAATTCAACTGAAAGAGGTGCTCCGGTTGACTCAACCGGTTCTCCGGGGCCAAGTCCCGAGGTTTCTTCGTAAACCTGGATAGATGCTTTGTCGCCGTGCATTTCGATGATTTCGCCGATAAGTCTTTGTTTGGAAACTCTTACAACGTCGAACATATTGGCGTCTCTCATACCCTCGGCGATAACCAAAGGTCCGGCGACTTTTCTGATTGTTCCTGTACTCAAATTATATCAATCCCTTCGCTGGGTAAAAATTAAATCAATCGTTGAAAATAATATCGCTGCCTACAGCTTTTTCAACCGCTTTCTTTACGTTTGCAATGCCGTAACCTGTGTTGCCGCTTATTCCCGGAATAAGTATAACGGCAGGTATCGGACTGTCGTTGGTTTTCTGAATTTCTTCATCAAGAATTTTAGCTAATGCTTCGGTAATGTAAATAATACCGTATCCGCTTTCGCAGAGCTTTTTAAAAGCCTTATGCGGGTCGTCGTTTTCACCCACATAAACAACGTCAAGTCCAAGGGCTGCAAAACCGTATACACTGTCTTTATCTCCGATAACAGCTATTCTATACATACATATCCCTCAGTCTTTCTTTTATCAGGGACTCTGAAAGTCCGTTAAGCTTTCCCGAAAGAACAAGCCTTACGGCGGTTATTTCCTTTTCTTTTCCCAATATATATGCGGCAAGTGGACCTATTGTAAAGGGGTCCCACTTTTGCTCCTGCATAAGGGAATTAAGATAGTTGTCTGCCCATTTTTCAAAATCCGAAATGCTTATTTTTAAGTAAGGTACTGATGATGTGAACATGGTGCCGGAAAGACACTCGCAAATCTCATCAATTCCCTTTATTGCAGCTGCCGCTAAAGCGTCAACATTTAAGCAATCGCAATGACACAGAGCCTTTTTAAGAAACTCGCCGTTTTTAGCGGTTTTAAAACCTCTCACCGCAGTTTTTATGTTGGCACAGCCTACGGTAAGCTGAGCATACTGACGGATAAATTCGTTATCGCTTTCCGTTCCCAGTCTGTAAATGTGTTCGAGAGCGGCACGGTCTATAATAATGTCGCAAAGCTGACCGTCAGCAGTTTGAAGCAGTGAAGCCATAGCCTCTTTTGCCGGCTCCTGCAAAACATCGGGAAGCTGAGAATAATCTCTGTTTTCCAAAGCCGCAACAATTTGGGACGAGGGGTATACGGAGTGCTTTAAAAGCATACTGTCAGGGGAAACGCTTCTTGTAACCGCCTTAACGGCAACTTTAAGATTATGATAATCGTTTCTTATCCTGAATATGTCAAAGGAATTGTCGTCCTTTACAAGCTCGTCCATAAGCTCCCATAATTCCTCGGTTTGTATGGAAAGCACCTGAGAAATGTCACAGTTGTCAGGAAAGTTCCAGCCTTTATCCGATAACGCTCTCAGACAGCTTTTATAATCCTGAAGGGAAAGCAAGCTGTCTATATCGTGTCCCGAAAGCAGAGAAAGCTCTTTGGAACGAATACGGGCAACCGCATAGGTGTAATCTGTTGCCATCGGCACAGCCCTCCTTATTTATCAAACAAAACTGCCGAAACCACATCGGTAAGTTTTTCTTTTTCTACTGTAAAAATTGTGTCAAAGGTACAATTTATCTCTATATCCCCGTAAACCAAAATAAAACCGCTGTCGATTTTTCCGTTAGGTTCTCCCAAGGTCAACTTGCCGGAAGAAACCTTGTTGATTTTGGATATAAAGTTTTTATCCATTCTGTCATAGTCTTTCTGCGAAAAGACAATTATACCATCCTGATTTTCCGAGTATTTTTCAACCATTTTTAAAATCAGGCTGAAATATTCTTCCTTATCAAGATTTTTAAGAGAAGCTTTGCATTTATCGAGCATTTGTGTTATTACAGTCTGCCGTGCCAAAAGCTTGCCTTTTCTTATTTCCAGTTCAGCCGCAGATTTTACCCTTGCCTTTATATCGGCACAAGCGGCTTCACAGCGGAGCTCCTCTCTTTTCTTTATCTCTTCACAGTTTTTCTCACCTGCGGACAGAATTTCTTTCGCCTTTTGGTTAGCCTCGGATACCATTGCGTTGCAGGCCTCAAAGCTATCCGACTCTATTTTTTTTATTATTTTATCTAATCCATTCATATCCATTCTCCACTACTCAATTTACAGGTGCAAACTAAAAATTTAAATAGATTACATATTTACGTTTGCTACACCGAATACGGAAAGAATGGAGATAAGAAGGGCAAGAATTGCATATGTCTCAACCATTGCAGGGAGGATAATAGCTTTACCCATTTGGTCAGGCTTCTTTGCAACTGTGCCGATACCTGCAACGGAGCATTTACCTTGATGAATTGCAGAGAAAAGTCCTGCGAAAGCGATTGGCAGAGAAGACGCAAAATAGAGAAGTCCCTGAAGTAAAGTAACGTCTTTAGGCTCGCCCAAAATACCTACGTTGGAAAGAATAAGGAAAGCTACAAGCAGTCCGTAAATACCCTGTGTAGCAGGGAGGAGCTGGAAAATAAGAACCTTACCGAATTTTGAAGGATCCTCAGTCAAAACTCCGGCAGCAGCGACGCCTGCTTTTCCTACGCCGATAGCAGAACCTATGCCTGCAAAAAATGTTGCGAAAGCCGCTCCTAAAACTGCGAAAAATAAACCTAAATCCATCATGATTAAATTTCCTCCTTAATATTGTAATGTTTTGTATTAATTCTAAAGGGCTTGAATTCTTTGCCTCCGCCCTCGTAAAATTTTCCGAAAAATTCAACAAACTGAAGTCTGTTTGTATGCACATAAGCACCAAGTGCGTTAATTCCGATATTCAAACCGTGACCTACAACAAAAATCACCGTAAACAGAATTGCAGCAATAATACTGTCTCCAAGCATACTGCCTATTTGGTTGAAAACCTGGGCAATAACACCTGTGGCAAGTCCCAATGCCAAAAGACGGCTGTAGGAAAGAATATCGCTTAAATATCCGGTGGCACCGTAAAGTCCGTAAGCACCCTTTAAAAATCTTTTAACGGGATTTTTGCTTTCTCTGCCGGCAAAGATCAGAATTATTACAGCACCTATTGCCGCACAAATTCCTCCGATATTTAAAAATACAGGGGGCAGTACAAAGCCTGCCATATCTTTCATCATATCAAGGGAAAGCAAAGCTAAAATTCCGCCGCCTACCAGCAAATACCAGCTGAACACATCATATACCGCATATCTGAAGTGACCGTCACGTATGTGCATATATGCCTGTATCGCAAGTCCTGTAAACAGGTGGATAATACCCAAAAGAAAAGAAAACATAAGCATCTGCATCGGTTCAACAACAGGATTAAACCACAATGCCGATGTAATACCGGGTATTTGAGGTATCTGTGAGGGTTCTAAGTGGAAAAACGTCTGGCATATGACGCTTACTGCATCTCCGAAGAAGCTTCCGAACATAATTCCCCAAAACATGGTTGAGATACCGCAGTAAAAAAACATTTTTACGGATTTTTTAAAGCCCTCTTCCATATTTTTAAAATGATGAAGTGCCCAGCCGCAGGCCAGAGACATTACAAGACCGTATCCGGCGTCGGAAAACATCATTCCGAAGAAAACATAATAAAAAATCGCCATAATGGAGGTTGGGTCAACCTCTGTATGCTTTGGCATACTGTAGGTTTTCAGCACGCTCTCCACAGGCTCACTGAATTTGTTATTATGCAGTTTTATAGGTGTGTCATCGTCACAAACATCCTCAAGCTCCACATATGCGTCATATTTTGTTGATAGGGTAGCTGCAAGCTTTCCTGCGTCACGCTTCGGTATATAGCCGCAAAGCACAAAAGCGTGTTTTGTGTTTGCAAGGTTTTTGATAACCTGATATTTCTCCGACCTTAAAACAAAATAGTCCTCAACAAAGGCAAAGGCGTCTTTCATTCCTCGAAAACTTTTAATGTACTTAATGTTTTTCTCAATTACATTATTTGCTTCTTTAATGATATTTTCCGCTCTCTTTGCTTTCTTTGCCGGAACAAGATGTGTTTCAACAACAGGATTTGAAAATCCTTCTTTTCTGAGTGCATTATATAATTGTTCTTTGTAATCTGTATGGCACATTGCAACAAGACAAGTAAGCTGAGGTGACGAAGAAATTACTTCAATATTAAAATCAACTTCTTCACTAAGCTGAAGTTTAAGTTGTGTGCATATTTCTTCGTAACTCTTTTCAGCGGGAAATGTTCCCACAAACACCGCAGTCTTTTTTGTACCCTTATAGTTTAAAGGTATATCAAGCTCACGCCATGGGACAAGTGATTCCATAATAGCTTCCTGTTTTGTAATTTCCGCTTTGGCATCGGAAATCTTTTTGCTTGCTCCCAAAACTTCATAAGCAACACGCATTATTTCATTCACTTCGTCAACATAGGTATAATAGCTTTCTTTTGACAACGGTTTTCTTCCCTCTATAGAGGAAAAAACAGATTTTTCGGTTGGCACATATTCTTCAACGGTAGACAAAGCCTGTGCCGCCACCGAAGAATTTTTTAGGTATGAAGACTGTTGACTGTCTGTATCTTCCTTAAAAAAGACTCCGTCATTCATATCCAGGTCGCATACCTCCATAACACCTCTTCTTTGCAGTGTTTCAAGGATTGCTTTCCTGTTTTTTTTCAGCGAATATATCATTATCCGCTGCATTTGAAGTATTGCCAATTTACGCACCTCCGTTGCATAAATTTAAAAAGTATAAGAAAAAGGCAACAGCTTATGCTATTACATTCTTTACAGCGTCAAAAACTCTGTCAAATTCTTTTGACGCCTTTGAAATAAGCTTTTCACTATCGATGTCACTTTTTTTCTTAATCTCCGAAAGTTCAGCTTCACATTCCGATTTAACAAGCAAAATCTTATCCTCGGAAGCTTTTCTGTACTTTTCTTCGGCATCTTTGAGCATTTCGGCACACTTTTTTTCAGCGTCTCCTACTATGTTCTTAGCTTTTTGTTTTGCCTCCTGTTCAGCTGTTACGGCTTTTGATTCGGCATCTCTGATTTTATCGATTGTCTGTTTCAAAATACTATCACCGCCATATCAATTACATAATAAACTCATCACTTTTAAGAATGTGACATATATATTTTACTTTGTTAACCACCATAAGTCAATGCAAATATATAAATAATACATAAATTATTTTTTATTTCTTAGCATTTTTACTGTTTTGTACATAAATCATCAGTATTATTCATAAATACCAAAATATGACCTTACCTATTAAGACAGATAATTTTCGATGTTTGTGAGATAATCTCATTACGAAAATAAAAGGCTTATGAGGTAACGGTATGATAACTATATACGTAGATGTTTTGTTAGGTGTAAATTTTTTCGTAAATTATTTTATACTGCTTTGTGTTAAAAAATTCCTCAGTCTTAATATAAAAAATTTTAGGCTTATTTTAGGCTCGGCCATCACCTCTTTGTTTTCTTTGCTTATTTTTTTGCCTCCTTTGGCTTTGCCGATAAGCTTTATGATAAAACTTTTCTGCTGTATTTCAGCTGTTTTAATAACTTTCGGATATAAAGGCAAAAAAAGCTTTGTAAAACAGCTTGCAGTTTTTCTTCTTGTAAATTTCGGTTTTTGCGGAATAATTCTGATTGTTTCGGGAATTTCAGTAAATAACATAACAGTTATAAATAACGACATTATATATCTGCATATATCGCCGGTTATCTTTATTATTTTAACATTGATTTGTTACATTATTTTTAGATTTATACAGACCGTAACCAAACATAAAACAGAAGAAAATATTATTCATAAAATAAAAATAAAGAAATCCGGATATTTTTGGGAATTCTTCGGTAAAACAGACACGGGCTGTTCATTGTATGAACCTTTTTCGGGTAGTCCTGTAATCATTGCAGACGCAGAAGTTTTTCATAAAAACAAATTTGATAATGGACATGATAGTGACGAATTTAATGGCAGTATTGATAATATGGATGCAACGGAAAATATGGTTTTTCGTGTTATTCCTTTTGAAACACTTTCCGGTGAAGGCTTTTTAAAGGCATTTCTTCCGGACGAAGTATACATAGACGGGAAAAAATCAGACAAGGAAATATATATTGCTATTTCCGAAGGAAAGATCAAAGACAAGGACAGTTCAATGGCACTGCTTAATCACGATATTGTTGAATGAAAGGATTACAAATTATGAAATTAAAGTTTATTAAAAAAACAGCGGAAAAAATTAAGATTTATACTTTAAAGATGCTTTCAAGAGTCTTTTCTGCAATTCACAGACTTATAGGCTCTCAAGGTCAGGCGTTTTATATTAACGGAAGCGAAACACTTCCGCCTCCCTTATCAAAAACAGAGGAAGCTAAAATTATGCAGCGGTTAGAAGCCGGTGATGAAAAGGCGAGAGAGCCGCTTATAGTTCATAATCTAAGGCTTGTTGTATATATAGCGAAAAAATTTGAAAGCTCGGGAATATGCGTTGAAGACCTTGTTTCAATAGGTACGATAGGATTAATAAAAGCGGTGAATACATTTTCTCCTGGAAAAAACATCAAGCTTGCAACCTATGCTTCACGATGTATAGAAAATGAAATACTGATGTTTTTGAGAAAAACTTCTCACCGCAAAAACGAAATTTCAATAGACGAGCCTTTGAATACAGACTGGGACGGAAATGAGCTTTTGCTTTGTGATGTTTTGGGAAGCGACAGCGATATAATAAACAGGGACATTGAGCAGGAGTTGGAACAAAATCTACTTTTATCTGCAGTAAAAAGTTTGCCGTCCCGTGAAAAAACAATTATGGAACTGCGGTTCGGTATAAACAATCAAAAAGAACATACACAAAAAGAGGTTGCAGATATGCTTGGCATCTCTCAAAGTTACATATCAAGACTCGAAAAGAAAATTATAGGCAGACTTAAAAAAGAGTTGGACAGAGCTATAAATTGTTAAATTTTTAAATATAAAAAACCACGGCGAACGACAGAATACTGCGTCACCGTGGTTTTTTGATATGCTATTATGATAATTCTTATTTTAAAATTCTGAATTTTCCGATTATCGGCAATTCTTTTGCCTGTCCGTTCAATGCATTTACAATACCGATAATTGCAAGAACAAGGAACAAAATGTTAACTAAGCTGAGGATAGTCGGAACAAAAAATAAAGTCCATGAAATAGAAATAATAATGCTGGATAATATAGTCTGAATAATCCACCAAGCTATTTCAGTGATTGCCAATACCAAGCCCTGATTAGCGTGAAAACGTGCATATGGAGATTTTGGTGCTGCAAACAATGGAACAAGTACCAACCAAGAAAGATATGCAAGTATTCCCATAATTTTATTTTGTTCAACATCTGCCTGATCAAAACCGGCTGTTGAGTAGTTATTTGCAACAGGAGCCTGTGCATTTACGTTCTGCTGATTAGCATACTGATTTGCTGTCTGCTGTCCTTGGTTATTGCTAACCTGTGAACCGCATCCGGGACAAAACTGAACTCCGTTTTCTACTTGTGTACCACACTTACCGCAAAATGCCATGATTTTTTCCTCCCAAATTTAAAATATAACATACATAAGAGTATAACTAAGTCATTACTTAAACATTACTTTTTGTCAGTCAAACAGATGACTGTTAAAACATTTATTTGATTAAAAAATTAAAATAATGACTGATTTCAAAAGTAATTTTATATTAATTTTATCGTTTTATAAATAGTGTATTTTTTATTTTTGTGTGTTTTTTGATGTTTTATTAAATCGATTGCTTATATATATTGACTTCTAAGCTTATTAAAACTATAATTATGGAAGTTTTAATTCTTATACGATGTTAAAACATTTATAGTTGACAGTTATGGGGAGGAAATATGAAGAATATTATAGAAATCAACAACTTGAATAAGTCCTTTGGCAGTGTTAAGGCAGTGCGGGACTTGAGCTTTAGAGTTAAAGAGGGAGAACTCTTTGCTTTTCTCGGTATAAACGGTGCCGGAAAATCCACCACAATAAACATAATTTGCGGACAGTTGAAGTTTGACAGCGGAAGTGTTTTTATAGACGGACATGACATTAAAAAGAACGTAGATGAAATAAAAGGTAAAATAGGTGTTGTTTTTCAAAATTCAGTCCTTGATAATGCTTTGACTGTTTATGATAATCTGCAAAGCCGCGGTGCATTGTACGGAATATACGGCAAAGCTTTTCAGAACAGAGTGGCTGAGCTTGCCAAGCTTTTGGATTTTGAGGATTTGCTGAAAAGAACATTGGGTAAGCTTTCAGGAGGGCAGAGAAGAAGAGTTGATATTGCTCGTGCTTTGCTTCACAAGCCTAAGATTTTAATTTTGGACGAGCCTACAACCGGTCTTGACCCACAGACAAGAAAAATTCTTTGGAATGTTATCAGCAATCTGAGAAAAGAAGAGAACATGACCGTATTTCTCACAACTCACTATATGGAGGAGGCGGCTGACGCTGATTATGTGGTTATAATTGACAGCGGAAAAATTTCCGCAGAGGGAACACCGCTGGAGCTAAAAAACGATTACACCGGAGATTTTATAACTATTTACGGTGCAGAAGAATCTGACATAAAAAAACTCGGAAATAACTATGAAAAAATACGTGACGCATACCGTGTGTCCGTTGAGAATACGGAAAAAGCAACTGAGCTTATTTTACAGTATCCTAACATTTTCCGTGATTACGAGATTATTAAAGGAAAGATGGACGATGTTTTTCTTTCTGTTACCGGAAAGAATCTTTCAGGAGGGGAAGAACGATGAATATTTTTTCTGTATTAATTAAAAGAAATGTAAAACTGTTTTTCAAGGATAAGGGAATGTTTTTCACGTCTCTTATTACACCGGCTATTTTGTTGGTGCTGTATGCTACCTTTTTAGGAAGCGTATACAAGGATAGCTTTATATCTTCTTTGCCTGAGGGCTTTAATATAGGAGATGATATTATAAACAGCTATGTAGGCTGTCAGCTTGCGTCGTCTATACTTGCGGTTTCCTGTGTATCTGTGGCGTTTTGCTCAAATCTCCTTATGGTTCAGGATAAGGCAAACGGAAGAATTAAGGATTTTACAATATCACCTGTTAAACCGTCTGTAATGGCTATAGGATATTATATTGCAACCTTAATTTCAACACTTATTATTTGTCTTGCGGCTACAGGTATATGTTTGGCGTATGTTGCGTCGATAGGCTGGTATATGAGCATTTCCGATGTTCTTTTTCTCGTGCTTGATGTATTTTTACTTGTGATGTTTGGAACGGCACTTTCCAGTATCATTAATTTCTTTTTAAGCTCACAGGGACAAATGTCGGCTGTGGGAACTATAATAAGTTCCGGTTACGGATTTATCTGCGGTGCATATATGCCGATATCACAATTTTCCGAAGGTTTACAGAAGATTATTATGTTTTTACCGGGAACATACGGTACTTCTCTTGTGCGTAATCATGCCATGGGTGGAGTGTTTGAGGAAATGTCAGATAAAGGCTTTCCTAATGAGGTTGTTGAGTCTATAAAAGACTCGGTAGACTGCAATTTGTATTTCTTTGACAAGTATGTTTCAATTGATGCTATGTATGTAATATTAGGCGGTTCTGTAATTTTTCTTGTGGCGGTATATGTAATAATGAATATGCTTAAAGGCAAAAGCTTCAAAAAATAATGTATTAATAAATACATAAATAAACGGCTGATGATTTTTATTTCGTCAGCCGTTATATATTACTTTATGATTATTTGTAAAAATATCTTCCGGAGGTTTTACTCTTTTTTCCGTATTGTATCGCTTCTTTCGGACAGCGGTGAAGACAGCCTAAGCATATATTGCATTGCTTTTTTATCCATACAGGCTTTCCGTTTTCTATTTTTATAGCCTGAGACGGACAAATATTCTCACAAAGTCCGCAGCCGATACAGCTTTCTTCCACATAAAATTTCTTTGTAAATCGTCTGTATTTATAGAACGGGTAAGAGAAAAAAGTCACTGTTCTTGGAAAATGACCTCTATGGTTATTCTGACAGCCGGATTTTTTCTCTGAAATAGCTTTTTTTATTTGTTGAAGTTCTTTGTCTGCCTCGTCATTTATTTTCTTTTGCTCTTCTTCATCGACTATTTTAAAAAGCGGAACATAGGTATCTACCATTTTTACAGAAAAGACAGCATTAACCTTTATGCCTTTTTCTGTTAATAAATCTTTGAGAATTTTGTCTGCATTGGCGGTAGAGGCTCCGCAGGTCATAACTGCATATACGTAGGTGTTGTTGTTAATATTTATTTCCGAGTTGTTTATAAAATCCAAAAGAACTTGAGGAATTCCGAAAAAGTAAACAGGAAACACAAAGCCGATTTTTTCGTCATTTATTGTAAACTTGAGATTGTTGTTTTTTATTGAGTCAGAGACAGAAATAACCTTTTCGATACCGTCGGACAAAGTTTTTGCGGCATGAAGGCTGTTACCCGTTGCAGAAAAGTAAAAAATCATTTTAATTTTCTCCTTAATAATTCTTTTGTAAAAGTATAGAATATATCTGTACATTAGTCAACTGAAAACGGACAATAATTTTTGGTTGTTTAAAACCTTTTAATGTGATAAAATTTCTGTATAGAAATTGAAAGAAATTTTGGCAGGTGATAAGATGAAAAATAAATTTTTGCTTTTATTTATAGAAATAAAAGAGTTTTTGGATATTTTTTTCGGGTATAAGGTTATGCGTGCCGCCGCAGCCATGTCTTATTATCTTACACTGTCTTTTTTTCCTTTTTTGATATGTCTTAACTGGCTTATTGCAACAATAGGAATAGATGTCGGTACTATTGTTAATATGACGTCAGGTTTTATACCTCAGCCTGCCATGGAATCTTTAAACCAGTATTTGGAATATATACTAACTGAACAATCGCCTATTTTGCTTATTACGGGAATAACTTTCCTTGTAACGAGTGCCTCGGCGGCATTTAGAACCTTGGTATCAATTATGGAGGAAATCCATGGGCGACAAAGATTTAACGGTATTATAAAATATCTGTTAAGCTTTGCAGGCTCTACTTTGTTTTTGTTTGCAATATATTTTTTCATGCTCTTATCTGTTGTGGCAAAATCACTTATATCGTTTATCGACAGTTGGCTTAACACAAGTCTTTCAGTGATATTTCAATACGAGTGGATGCATACGTTTTTAATTTTGATTTTTTTGTCAGTAATGCTTTATGCTTTATATAAAACATATAACCTTAAAGGCAGAGCGTTTAAGGCGTTGGTAATAGCTTCTGTTACTGCGGCTGTTCTTCTTGTGGCTGTGAGCTATGGTTTTTCAGAGCTGATGAGATTTTCTGCAAAATATTCTTTGGTATACGGTTCCCTTACATCTGTAATATGCCTTATGATGTGGATATTTATATGTGCAAACATAATTATCGGCGGCAGTGTTTTGGGCAGAGTGATAGGATATCACTGTGATACAGAGGATAACGAAAAAAAAGGAAAACATTACAAATGAGAAAATAAGTCTATGCTTTAACAGCAGTGGTAAGTAAGATTTTACACTTTATGTATTGACAAAATTTATTTTTAAGGGTTTAATTATTTTGCAGAAAGGTAAAATCATGGAGGAATTAAAATGATAAAAGCCGTATTTTTTGATATTGACGGTACTATCGTCCCTTTTGGAGAAAACAAAATGCTCAAAAGTACCGTTGAAGCCCTTGATACGCTGAAAAGTAAGGGGGTTAAGGTGTTTATCGCCACGGGAAGATCGCCGGGAAATCTTAAATATCTTCAGTCAGTACTTGATTATAATTTTGATGGTTTTGTGGCTATGAACGGACAGTATTGTTACAGCGGAGATATCGTTATAAGGGAACAATGGTTTTCAAAACAAAATTTTCCCATGCTCCTTAAATATCTTGACGAAAAAAATATAGCCTGCAATTTTGTGGAGCTTGATTATTTTTACATAAACAGAATAAACAGCAAGGTAAAAATGATTAGAGCGGCTTTGAGTAAATCTCTGAACTTTGAGCCGGTTGATGACCAAAGACGCAGTTTGACTCATAAAATATATCAGCTCAGTGCGTATATTGACAAGGAAGATGAAGAAGAACTGGTAAGGCATTTTCCTGGCTCAAAGGCTTTAAGGTGGTCTCCGGCTTTTGCGGATATTATACCCGAAGACGGCGGAAAAGATGTGGGAATCAGTAAGGTCATTGAATATTTCGGAATAAAAAGAGAAGAAACAATGGCTTTCGGTGACGGTGGAAACGACATTGATATGCTAAAATTCTGCGGTATCGGAGTAGCAATGGGCAATGCCGGCGACGACGTAAAAGAAGCGGCAGACTATGTAACCGACGATGCGTGCAGCGACGGAATTTACAATGCACTTAAGCATTTCGGCGTGATATGAAAATACTTTTGAATATTTTTTCAATAAAAATATTCAAAATCACTTGACAAAGGATAATCTTTATATTATTATATCTTGCAAAGAATAAAGCAAATGCTTTGACAGGGACAACTGATACACAAAGTGGTTTCAGAGAGTCGTCGGTTGGTGCGAGACGATACGCTGTGTTGAAAGAATCACCCTTGAGCAGACCGGTGAATTTTAAGTTGACTTAAATATTAATCGGTTCCGGAAGCTCTCCGTTATCATGGGGCGTGCGTTGTTGGACGCATAAGAGAGGCCGTTTTTCGGCAATTAGAGTGGTACCGCGGAGTATTTATACCTCGTCTCTTTTGAGAGACGGGGTTTTCTTTTTTGTTTTATTTTTAATTATTGAACGGAGGTAATAATTATGAAATTAACAGGTGCACAGATAATAATGGAATGCTTATTAGAGCAGGGAGTAGATACGGTTTTCGGGTATCCCGGAGGTGCAGTGCTCAATATATATGATGCTTTGTATGAATATAAGGACAAAATCAGACATATAACAACTTCCCATGAGCAGGCGGCCTCCCATGCTGCAGACGGTTACGCAAGATCCAGCGGAAAGACAGGGGTGTGTATTGCAACATCAGGTCCCGGTGCAACAAATCTTGTTACGGGAATAGCAACTGCTTTTATGGATTCAATCCCTATGGTTGCTATAACAGGCAATGTCAACAGAAATTTGTTGGGTAAAAGCAGTTTTCAGGAGGTTGATATAGCGGCAATCACTGCTCCTGTTACAAAGAAAAGTCTTATTGTAATGGACATAGCAGACCTTGCCGATGCAATTAGAGATGCTTTTTATGTTGCCAATAAAGGAAGAAAAGGTCCTGTTCTTGTAGATATACCAAAGGATATAACCGCTCTCACATATGATTATGAAAGAAAACCTCTCAAAGAGCAAAAACATGATTTTGACCACAATGAAAAGCAGTTTGGCAAGGCGGTTGAACTTTTGTTGAATTCAAAAAAGCCTTTTCTTTATGCGGGCGGCGGCGTTGTAGCTTCCGAGGCGGAAAAGGAATTTGCAGACTTTGCGGAAAAGTTTGACGCTCCGGTTTCCGCTTCCCTTATGTGTCAGGGAGCATATGACCAAAAGCTTCCCAGATATTTGGGTATGCTTGGTATGCACGGAACAAAGGTATCTTCTATGGCATTAAAAGAATGTGACCTTTTTATTGCTGTTGGGTCAAGATTTTCAGACCGAGTTACCTGTGATACAGAAGTTTTTGCAAGAAATTGTCCTGTTATCCATATTGATATCGACGCTAAGGAATTCAATAAAAATATTATGGCGTCTGCGGCACTTCGGGGCAACGCAAAGGATATTTTGGTAGAATTATCCAAGAGAATTCCTCAGCAAAGCCACAGCCAATGGATGAACACAATTTACAGCTGGAAAGAGAAAAATCCTTTTCTTAAAAAAGACGACGGTATGTATGTTACACCTCAGTATGTTATGGAAACTCTGGGACGTCTTACAGATAATCAGGCTATGATTACAACAGAGGTGGGACAGCATCAAATGTGGGCGGCACAGTATTATTATTACCGTTACCCCCGTCAGCTTTGTACTTCAGGGGGCTTGGGAACAATGGGATATGGCTTGGGAGCGGCAATCGGTGCAAAGCTTGCAAACCCTGAAAAAACTGTTGTAAATATTGCCGGTGACGGAAGCTTTCATATGAATTGCAGTGAGCTTTCAACACTTTCAAAATATAATATTCCCGTAATTGAGCTGTTGTTTAACAACGAGGTTTTGGGAATGGTAAGACAGTGGCAGAAGCTGTTTTACGGTTCAAGATTTTCCGAAACAAATCTTGATAAGGTTACGGATTACGAAAAGCTTTCAGAGGCTTTCGGAGTAAAGGCATATACAATAAGTAAAAGCAGTGACGTTGAAAAGGTTTTAAAAGAAGCTATTGAATCGGGAAAACCTGCTTTTATAAATTGCATCATAAACAGAGATATGAATGTTTTGCCTATGGTGCCCGCAAACGGTGCGGTTACAGACCCGATTATGGAAATGTAATTTTTAGATAATAACGGAAGGAATGAAAATAATGCTGACACTTGATAAAATCTACCACGCTTCCTATGTGCTTAAAAATGTTGTAAGGTGTACTGACCTTATTTACGCACCGCTTATAAATCCAGAGTCAAAAATTTTCTTAAAAGCTGAAAATCTTCAGATTACAGGCTCATTTAAGGTGAGAGGTGCCTACTATAAAATTTCTCAGCTTTCCGATGGAGAGAAAGCAAGGGGAGTTATTGCCTGCTCCGCAGGAAACCATGCTCAGGGTGTCGCCTTGGCGGCAACAAAAAACGGAATAAAATCCCTTATTTGTCTGCCTGACGGTGCTCCTATTTCAAAGGTCGAGGCGGCAAAAAGATACGGTGCGGAGGTTTGCCTTGTTAAAGGCGTTTACGATGATGCGTATAACATGGCAGTGGAACTTCAAAAGGAAAGCGGAGCGACATTTATTCACCCATTTGACGATGAGGCGGTTATAGCCGGCCAGGGAACAATAGGTCTTGAGCTTTTGGAACAGCTTCCTGATATTGACGCAGTAATTGTACCTATCGGAGGCGGCGGACTTATTTCCGGTATAGCCTATGCCATTAAATCCCTCAATCCCAACTGCAAAGTCTACGGTGTTCAGGCTCAGGGTGCTCCGTCAATGTATAATTCAGTAAAACATCATTGCAGTGAAACGTTAGACAGCGTTTCCACAATTGCCGACGGTATCGCCGTTAAAAAACCCGGTGATTTGACCTTTGATATTTGCAGCAAGTATGTTGACGATATGGCAACGGTTACCGACGACGAGATTTCCTGTGCAATTCTTTCCCTTATGGAAAAACATAAGCTTGTGGCGGAAGGTGCAGGTGCGGTTTCAGTGGCTGCAGCAATGTTTAATAAATTTGATATAAAGGATAAAAAGGTTGCTTGTATTGTTTCCGGAGGAAATATTGATGTTACCATTCTTTCAAGAGTTATAACAAGAGGACTTTTAAAGGGAGGCAGAAGTGCGGATATTACTGTGGCACTTCAGGATAAGCCGGGACAGCTTAAAGAGATTTCCGCAATTATTGCCGACTTAGGAGGAAATGTTACCTCTGTTCAGCACAACAGGGCAAATGAGGGCATGGACGTAACAGGTTGTTTTCTTCATATTGTTATGGAAACAAGAGATTACAATCATATCGAGGAAATTCGCAGGGCGTTGACAAACGCAGGATTTAAAATAGTAAAGTCTATGAACTGATATGGAGGAATAAAAATGAAATATGTAAAAACAGATAAATCACCGGCGGCAATAGGACCTTATTCTCAGGCTGTTGCGGCAAATGGTTTTGTGTTTGTGTCAGGTCAGATACCTATAGTTCCGTCAACAGGGGAACTTTTACAGGGAAGCATAGAAGAGCAGACAGAAAGAGTTATTGAAAATATTAAGGCAATTTTAGAGGCTGCCGGAACAGATATTGAAAGTGTAGTTAAAACCACTTGTTTCCTTAAAAATATGAGTGATTTTTCAAAATTTAACAGTGTTTACGAGAAGCATTTTGTTTCAAAACCTGCAAGAGCCTGTGTTTCCGCTGTGCTTCCAAAAGACGCGGCGGTTGAGATTGAGGTAATTGCTTTGTCGCAAAATGTGTGATTTAATAAAAGACCTTCAAATTTATTATTCTGAAAAGCAAATCACCGCCTGGCAATATTTTACCGGCGGTGATTTGCTATTGGCATCAGAATACATTTAATAAAAAATAGGTATAGCTTTTATAAGGCTATACCTAAAATGATAATGGATATTGTGAGTATTGTTTCTGTATGTAGTCCTGTAATAAATAATTTATTGGGCGATGTTGTCAGTAATCTCGTTTGTGTTTTCAGCAGTTTCGCCGGTAGCACCTGCGTCTGTTGTGTCTTCTCCTAAACCTTCTGTTGTAGCTGCATCTGTTGTCATCTCATCGGAAGACTGTGTTGCGGAAGGCTCGGTTGTTTCGTTATTGTCGTTGCCGCCGCAAGCTGTAAAAGAGAACATTGCAATTGCACAAGCACAAAGAACAGCAAAAATTTTCTTAGCTTTCATGAATAATTACCTCTCTTAAATCCAAGTATTTGTGTGGCACGGCTTTATATTTGTTTAAAGGCTGTGCCGTAAATCACATGGTGCATTATAGCATGAGGTTATATGGGTGTCAATTAAGATGTGGCAAAACGCATTTAGATGTGGTGAAATGCAGCCGAAATATAAAAATTAATAATAGTTTAAAAAATTTAAGTAGTAATATTTTTCCGGTGTATATATTTTTTAAAGTTTGTGATATAATGTAGAAAAAAGGAGGTAATTTTATGCTGAAAGAAAAAACCAAGGCACCTGATTTTACTTTAAATAATAAGGAAGGAGAAAAAGTTTCTTTAAGTGATTTTAAAGGCAAAAAAATTGTTTTGTATTTTTATCCAAAGGATAATACACCTGGATGTACAAGGCAAGCCTGTGCTTATGCTTCTTCCTATTCAAAGTATATTGAAAACGGTATAGAGGTAATCGGAATAAGCAAGGACAGCGAGAAATCACATACAAATTTTGCACAGAAATACAATCTGCCTTTTATTCTTTTGAGCGATCCTGAGCTTGAAGCTATAAAAGCATACGACGTATGGCAGGAAAAAAAGCTTTACGGAAAGGTTTCCATGGGTGTTGTAAGAACTACCTACCTTATAGATGAAAACGGTTTTATAGAGAAAGTTTGGGAAAAGGTTAAGCCTGACAATAATGCCGCCGAGATTCTTTCATATTTAAATATAGAGTGAATTTCTTGTATTAATTGATTTATTTAAAGGGGTGATTTATCATGAAAATCGATAGAACGTACTTTACCTTGCAGTCACCCTGCGACGGACTGAATTTATCTGCAATAATGACTGTACCGGAGAATCCAAAAGCTGTTGTTCAGTTTTCACACGGTATGTGCGAGCATAAGGAAAGATATCTGCCTTTTATCCGTGTCCTCAATGAAAATGGTTATGCCTGCATAATACACGATCATAGAGGCCACGGAAAGAGTATTAAAGCTTATGATGATTTAGGATATTTTTACGAAAACGGAGCAGAGTCATTGGTGGAAGATATTCGTGCCATGACCGAGTATGCTAAGAAAGCTTTGCCCGATTTGAAAATTATTCTTTTGGGACACAGTATGGGTTCTTTAGGTGCAAGATGTTATCTTAAAAAATATGATGAAGAGCTTTACGGTTTGTTTTTATGCGGAAGTCCCAGCAATAATCCGTGGGGTCGATTTGGAAATATGTTCGATGATTATCTTATAAAAGCTCACGGAGACCATGGAAGAAGTGTAGTGGTAAACAATGTTTTTGTAAATGCTTTGCAGAGAAATTTCCGAAGTGATAATTTACCTAATTCGTGGATTTGCAGTGATTTGGACGTTGTACATGAGTACAACGAGGACCCTTTGTGCAATTTTTCATTTACATTTAATGGTTACAAAGCTTTGCTTGATTTGCTGTCTGCCACTTATTCAAAGGAGGGCTGGCAGGTAAAAAATCCAAAGCTTCCGATTAGGTTTTTATCAGGAAGAGATGACCCGTGCCTTGTGAACGAAAAGCTGTTTCTGTCTGCGGTTGGTGATTTAAAATCAAAGGGATATGAAAATATTACATACAAATTATTTGATAATATGCGTCATGAAATTTTAAACGAAAAGGAAAAAGAAACAGTATACAAAGATATACTTGATACCATCGATTTATGGCTTAAATAGTAAAAATAAGTTATTAAAGCTGATTTCGCTGTATGCGGAGTCAGTTTTTATTTTTTGAATTTTTTAATTGAAAATAATTGTAAACATACAATTTCCTTTTCTATTTGTTTTTAACAGGGAAAAATAATAAAGAAAGAAGGTGATTAAAATTTTTAAAGAAAAATTAAGTGAAATTAAAAAAATTTCAGCAGCCATGTATCTGGTTATAGCTTTTTCATTTTTTCCTGTGTTTTATCCACAGCAAAATGAAGTTGACTTTGCAGGAAAAAGCATTATCACAGAAGAAAATACAGCAAGACAGGTAATTCTCGGAGGAGACCCCTTTGGAATTAAGCTGTATTCAAAAGGTGTAATGGTGGTGGAAATATCCTGTGTTGAAACAGAAACCGGAAAAAAATACCCTGCAAAAGATGCAGGGATTGAAGAAAGCGATATTATTATGGAGGCAAATTTTTCCGTATTAAAGTCTAACGAAGAGCTTTCCGAAATTATTGCTTCCTCGGACGGCAGAGGAGTAACTCTTAAAATAATGCGTGGAGAAGAATTTTATGAAACTGTTTTGTATCCTGTAGTTGACGATCAAGGAATGACTCGTGCCGGAATGTGGATTAGAGACAGTGCCGCAGGATTGGGGACCATAACTTTTTATGATGCAGAGAATATGGTGTTCGGTTCCTTAGGTCATGGAATTTGCGATGCGGATACGGAAGAGATAATACCCGTTGAAAAAGGGCAGGTATTATCTGCCACAATAACGGATACTGAGAAATCAGTCAAAGGAGAAGCAGGAGGGCTGAGAGGATATTTTAACTCCGATATTATAGGAAGTGCCAGTGTTAACTGTGAACTTGGACTTTACGGTTTTTGTGAGACAGACCCCACTCAAGGAAGAAAATTAATTGAAATTGCCCCAAAGGAAGAGGTAAAAGAGGGGGAAGCACAAATTTACTGTACAATAGATGGAAATACACCTGAATACTACAGTGTGTACATTGAAAAAGTAAGCTATAACGGTGAAAAAACAAAAAACATGGTTATTAAAATTACTGATGAAAAATTGCTTGAAAAAACAGGAGGAATAGTACAGGGAATGAGCGGAAGTCCCATAATCCAAAACGGAAAGCTTGTGGGTGCTGTTACCCATGTTTTTGTAAATCAGCCGGAAAAGGGATACGGGATTTTTATTGAAAATATGTTGGAAATATCGGACGAAATGACAGAATAAAAAGATATTTGATATAGTGTATTGTATTTAAATTATCTATAAAGAATATTAAACTGCATATAACAAATCAGAACCACCAGTTGAACTGGTGGTTTGCTCATGCCCTATAAGGGCATATTACCTGTGGTAGCCCCCTAAAGG
>CALWIW010000033.1 GCA_944380855.1 uncultured Clostridia bacterium
ACTTTGTTCCGAAAATTCTATCTCCTGCATCGCCAAGACCTGGGAGAATATAGCAGTTCTCGTCAAGTCCCTCGTCCTTTGCCGCACAGTACACCTGAACATCGGGGTGAGCTGAAGTCAAAGCTCTGATGCCCTCAGGAGCCGCCAAAATGCAGAGAAACTTAATTGACCTTGGTTTGCTCTGCTTGATGATTGTAATGGCGTCTACAGCACTTCCTCCGGTTGCAAGCATTGGGTCAAGTACAAATACGTCTCTTTGTGAAATGTCGGAAGGAAGCTTCTTGTAGTACTCTACAGGCTGATGTGTTGTTTCGTCTCTGTAAAGTCCGATATGTCCAACCTTTGCCGCAGGAACCATGCTGAGCATTGCGTCAAGCATTCCGCAGCCGGCTCTGAGAATAGGTACAAAGGCAAGCTTTCTGCCTGCAATAACCTTTGAGGTAGTAGGGGACATAGGTGTTTCGATTTCTACCTCTTTTAAAGGCAAATCCCTTGTAGCCTCATAACACATAAGCATGGAAACCTCTGAAACAAGCTCTCTGAAAAGCTTGCTGCCGGTGTTCTTATCTCTCATATAGGTAAGCTTATGCTGAATAAGAGGATGGTCAAAAACTGTAACCTGATTTTCCATAATTTGTCATCTTCTTTCTGTAAAAACTTAAAGGAAAAATCGGCTTACTCTTTATCTTCAAAGGTGCCGTTTTCAATTTGAGTTATCATATCAACTCTGTTTTCGTGTCTTCCGCCGTCAAAATCGGTGGTAAGAAAGATTTCCGCAAGTCTCACTGCCATATCAGAAGAAATAACTCTTCCGCCCATGCAAAGAATATTTGCGTTATTATGACGTCTTGTCATTTCAGCACAAAACTCATCGCTTACAACTGCTGCTCTGATTCCCTTAACCTTATTTGCAGCCATAGAAATGCCTATGCCCGTACCGCAGCAAAGAATACCAAGCTCACACTCTCCGCTTGCAACAGCTTTGCCTACCTTATAGGCATATAAAGGATAGTCAACGCTTTCTTCACTGAAACAACCGAAATTCTTATATTCTATCCCTTTTTCGTCAAGATAATTCCTAACTGCGGATAAAATTCCGTAACCGCCGTGGTCACACCCTAATGCTATCATTTTTACCTCCGTCAGCTTAAAGCTGAATATTTATCAATTTTAATTTTGGATAATACAAAATTATTATCTGTAAATTATGTGGTCTCTTGAAGGACCGTTGGAAACCATGCCGATTTTAATTCCGATTTCCTTTTCTGCAAACTCAATGTAATTTCTGCAGTTCTCAGGCAAGTCCTCATACTTCTTAACGTTTGAAATATCGCATTTCCAACCGGGAAGAACCTTTAAAACAGGCTTGCATCTCTTAAGCTTTGTTGTTGAAGGGAAATAATCGATTACCTTACCGTCAAGCTCGTAGCCAACGCAAACAGGAATTTCATCAAGATAGCCCAAAACGTCAAGAACCGTAAATGCAACAGTTGTAGTTCCCTGAACTCGGCAGCCGTATCTTGTTGCCACAAGGTCAAGCCAGCCCATTCTTCTGGGTCTTCCGGTAGTAGCACCGTACTCGCCGCCGTCGCCGCCTCTTCTTCTAAGCTCGTCTGCTTCTTCTCCGAAAATCTCGCTTACAAATTCGCCTGCACCTACAGCACTGGAATAGGCCTTAACAACAGTTACAACCTCTTTAATCTCATAAGGAGGAATACCTGCACCTACTGCACCGTAACCTGCAATTGTGTTAGAGGAAGTAACCATTGGATAAATACCGAAGTCAGTATCCTTCAATGCACCAAGCTGACCTTCAAGCAAGATGTTTTTGCCTGCTTTTACAGCGTCGTAAACAATGCTGAAAGTATCTGCAACATAGGGAGCCAAAGCCTCTTTGTACTCCATAAGCTTGTTGAAGATTTCGTCAACAGTGATTTCCGGCTTATTATAAAGATTTCTCAAAGTAGCATTTTTAATTTCAAGTGCATGAACGATTTTTGCCTTAAGGCTGTCCACATCATCGAAAAGCTCGTTTACCTGAAAACCGATTTTTGAATATTTATCTGAATAGAACGGGGCAATACCGCTTTTTGTTGAACCGAAAGAATTTTTGCCGAGTCTTTCTTCCTCATAGCAGTCGAAAGCCACGTGATAAGGCATAACAATCTGTGCTCTGTCGGAAACAACAATGTTTGGCTTCGGAACGCCTCTTTCTTCCAGTGACTTTAATTCTTTAACAAAATTTTCTACGCTGAAAGCAACACCGTTGCCTATGATATTTAAAATATGCTGGTGAAAAACACCTGAGGGAAGCTGATGAAGTGCAAACTTACCGTAATTATTTATTATGGTATGACCTGCGTTGCTTCCTCCCTGGAAACGAATAACAATGTCGCTTTCCTGAGCCAATACATCGGTAATTTTACCTTTGCCCTCGTCGCCCCAGTTAGCACCTACAATAGCTTTTACCATTTTTTCTGCTCCTTAACAATATATTTTTCTGTATATTTGTAAATAATATTAAACATTTATCTCTGCTTTTTCAAGCTCTACATCGCTGTACTTGGCAATAGCAGGAGCAACCACATCTCTCAAAAATTCTTCTGTCTGCTCTTTTGCTCTGCCTGTGTACTTTTCGGGTTGTAAAATTCCCTCAAGCTCTTCCAAAGTTACACCGAATGCAGGGTCTGCGGCAATTCTCTCAAGAAGGTCGTTTTCTCCGCCCTCTTCCTTTATTACCTTGGAAGCCGCCATGGAATGAATTCTTATTCTCTCGTGAAGAACCTGGCGGTCTGCACCTCTGTATTTAACTGCGTCCATCATGATATTTTCTGTAGCCATAAACGGAAGCTCTTTTCTAAGACGCTGTTCAATAACCTTTGGATATACCACAAGTCCGTCTGCTACGTTTGCATAAAGATTCAAAATTGCGTCAACTGCAAGGAAAGCTTCAGGAACGCTCAATCTCTTGTTTGCACTGTCGTCCAGCGTTCTTTCAAACCACTGAGTAGCTGTTGTAAATGCTCCGTTTAAAACGTCAACCATTACATATCTTGAAAGTGAACCGATTCTCTCACTTCTCATTGGGTTTCTCTTGTAAGCCATAGCGGAAGAACCGATTTGATTTTTCTCGAATGGCTCTTCAATTTCCTTAAGGTGCTGCAAAAGTCTTATGTCGTTTGAGAACTTTGCGGCACTCTGTGCTATTGAGCTTAAAACATTGAGAATCTGTGTGTCGAGCTTTCTTGAGTAGGTTTGTCCCGAAACAGGGAAGCAGCCCTGATATCCCATCTTCTCAGCAATCTTCTTGTCAAGAGCCTTAACCTTCTCGTGGTCGCCCTCAAAAAGCTCCAAAAAGCTTGCCTGTGTGCCTGTTGTACCCTTTGAGCCTAAAAGCTTTGCCTTTGAAAGCTGATATTCCACATCTTCCAAGTCCATCATAAGCTCCTGAATCCACAAAGAAGCTCTTTTTCCTACGGTTGTAGGCTGAGCAGGCTGGAAATGAGTAAAAGCCAAAGTGGGGAGAGCCTTGTATTTGTCAGCAAAGGCGGAAAGCTCTCTGATAACATTTACAAGCTTGTTTCTAACAAGCTTCAAAGCCTCTGTCATAATAATTATATCTGTGTTATCGCCCACATAGCAGGAAGTTGCACCCAAATGAATAATTCCTTTTGCATTGGGACACTGAACACCGTAAGCGTATACGTGGCTCATAACATCGTGGCGGACAAGCTTTTCACTTTCCTCGGCAACCTCGTAGTTTATGTCGTCCTTGTGAGCTTTAAGCTCGTCAATCTGCTCCTGTGTTACAGGCAGACCAAGCTCCATTTCGGCTTCTGCAAGGGCAATCCAAAGTCTTCTCCATGTGCGGAATTTCATGTCAGGTGAAAAAAGATATTTCATTTCCTTGTCGGCATATCTTGAGGACAAGGGTGATTCATAGGTATCTCTGGCCATTTTTACTCCTCCGTAATTTTTTAAAACTTTTTGAGAAAAGGTTACATATTAAATAAATATAACATTACATTGAATTTATTTGTAAAAACATAAAACCTTATTAACAAGTACAAGCGGCAAGTTAAAAACTTTGCCGCCTGCTTTATACAGACAAATCGTCCTATAATTTATAAGCCAAGTCTTCTCATCATTTCGGCATAAGCCTCTTCAACGCCGCCCATATCTCTGCGGAAACGGTCCTTGTCAAGCTTTTCGCCTGTGTTGATATCCCAGAAACGGCAGGTATCAGGTGAAATTTCGTCTGCAAGAAGAATTTCTCCGTGGAATCTTCCGAACTCAAGCTTAAAGTCGATAAGGTCAACATTGCACTCTTTGAAGAACTGAACCATGTATTCGTTTACCTTCAAAGCCATCTCAGCGATTTTGTCAACCTCTTCCTTTGTTGCAAGCTCAGCTGCAAGGATATGGTATTCGTTAACGATTGGGTCGCCCAAATCGTCGTTCTTGTAGCAGAACTCAAGAACAGTTGTTTTCATGGGAGTACCCTCAGGAAGACCGAGTCTTTTGGAAAGGCTGCCTGCTGCCTTGTTTCTTACAATTACTTCAAGAGGAACAATCTCAACCTTCTTAACTACAGTTTCTCTGTCGTTAAGCTCCTCAACAAAATGTGTCTTTACGCCAACCTCTTCTAATTTTTGGAACATAAAGTTGCTCATTCTGTTGTTAACAACGCCCTTGCCGACAATAGTGCCCTTTTTAAGACCGTTAAAAGCTGTTGCATCATCTTTGTAGGAAACTATGCAATAGTCAGGATTTTCTGTTGCATAAACCTTTTTTGCTTTACCTTCATAAATCATTTCTGCTTTATTCATCACAATTCCTCCTAAAGCTGTGCGGGCGGAAAGCCGCCGTACCTAAAAATATGGTTGTCATACGGGAATATTATAATATAAATCTAAGCTTAAAGCAATACATAAAGTCACAAATAATGTCAATTTTTTAAAAAGCGGCGTTTTTAACAATAAAATTCCAAATTTATGGTGAAAAAACAAAAATTAACTCTTGATTTTTTTAAAACGATGTTGTATAATAACACTCGTTACACGGCAAGCCGGTGTGATGGAATTGGCAGACGTAGTGGACTCAAAATCCACCGGTAGCGATACCGTGCCGGTTCGAGTCCGGCCACCGGCACCAAAATGGTCTGAATACTGTAGGTATTCAGACCATTTTTTGTCAAGTTAAGGATATATCTTCTTTAAACACAAGCATACGATGAGGGGAGAGTAAATAAATGTTTCAAACTGCACCCGGGGTTACAATACCCTTTCCGGATAAAATTAAGGAACAATTTCAAGTGTACAACGAAAAGTCTGTTCGTGCAAATATCAGTTTTGAAAAATTAAAACCGATACTCACAGAGTTTTATCAAAGTCTTCCCGAGCCTTTGTTTTTTGTATTGCAGCTGCCTCTTTCCATCCATGAAGAACTTCAGCTTGGAAGCAATGACACTCTGCATCAAGAGGTGTGTTATCTTGACGGTCAAACAAGAGAGCAGATCGATGCTATTATGGATCAATACGGACAAATTTTACTGGAAGACGGCATATCTCAGTTTGCGGTCGCTTCCCATGTCAGCGGCGAGGAAATTTTTATTCAAAAATACAAGCTTACAGATTTCTATTCCCGTTCACCAAGACGCTTTATCCCTTTCCTGCAGCGTTACGGTCTCACGGAAACCGAAAATCTTTTTACCGTATGGGATACATTTTCCCGGGAAACGCCCGGTGAATGCCGACGTATTTATATAGAAGGTTCGGATATTTTCTTTGTTGCAGAACAATTAAAAAAACAAGGTATGTACAGAGCTAAAATAATAGAGGACTAACCCGAAATTATCCGTAAAACTTTTTGGAAACAAAGCCACCTTACAGCAGATATTTTTGTGGCTTATATAAAACAAAAAAGCTGAACGCTTATGTGTTCAGCTTTTCAAAAACCCCTGAATTTCAGATTGAAATTCAGGGGTTTATCGTTGGTTAAAATTAAATCTGTGAAGAAGCGCCTGCGTTAAAAATCATTCTGTATCTTGCCGGTGTTATGGAATACTCGCTTTTAAATACGGCGGAAAAATGTCCCGAATTTGCAAACCCTAAAGCTTTGGCAATCTCCTCTATAGACATTTTTGTGGTTTCAAGGTATTCCTTTGACGCCTCAAGCCTCATATATCTGTGAAGCTTTTTAGGGGAAGTTCCCAGATAATCGTTAAATATATTAAGCAGTGTTCTTTCGTTAATATTGAGATAAGAGCTTAAATCGTCAACGGAAAAGGTACTTAAATTTTCTCTTATGTAGTTTGTGGCGGAAGTTATAACCTTATATTTCTTATCCATAACTCCACGCTTTATCTTATCCAATGCGATATAATACAGGGAGGCAAACAAGGTTGAGGCCAAAACACGGTTCTCTTCTTTCAGAGCCTCCAATGCCATAGAACACATTGTAAGCTCCTCTTTTTTCATAAAGAAATCGTACACAACATTAGGTGTAAGGCTGTTGGTGCTGTTTTTATACTCAAAAAGCCAAAAATTCCAGCACTTTCCGGCACATGAATAGCTGAGGCTTTCTTTTGCGTTTACCACCAAAAGCTGATTTTCCCCAACATTTATTTCTTTTCCGTCAACATAAAATTTACCCTTGCCGTCCATTGTATATATAAAAATATATTTTTCTCCGTCTATTATTTTATGCACGGACAAATACCCCGGGTCTGTAAAAAGCTTATAAATAACCTGAACGCTTATTCTGTCGGGATACTCCCATACCTCGCTTCTGTGAAAATCAAAATACATACCGAGTTTCCCCTTCCTTTTCACACGCAGAAATTAAAACCTGTCGGTGTTATCTCCGAAATCCGTATGATTTTCGGCTCTCGTGCAGCAAGAACATTTACTGCATTCTCCGCAGCAGCCGTTTTTTTTCTTTGAAAAAAACAGTTTGTAAACAGTATAAGCCACAGCCAAAACGGCTAAAACAGCAATAATTATATCAGCCACAGTAAACCTCCCTATTACACAATATTATCAGTTTAATTTAAATCATATAAAAAGACTTCCGATTTGAAATACCGCAAAAGATATTACCCATGCCACGGCAAGCTGATATATAACGGAAACAGCCATCCATTTTCTGCTTCCGAACTCTCTTCGCATGGCTGTAAGTGCCGCAACACAAGGGGTGTAAAGCAATACAAAAACCAAAAATGATACTGCTGAAAGAGTTGAAAAAGCTCCTGCAAGTCCGCTGCCGTACAAAACAGACATGGTGGAAGCAACGCTTTCTTTGGCTGCGATTCCCGTAACAAGGGAAACAGACGCTCTCCAGTCGCCGAATCCGCACAGCGTAAACACAGGTGCCAAAACCATACCAACAGAAGCCAATATACTTTCGTCCGCTGAATCCACCATTTGCAGATTAAAGTTAAAGCCCTGCAAAAACCATATAAGTATGGAAGCTCCCATAAGCACCGTGCCTGCACGAACCAAAAAGTCCCTTACTCTTTCCCATATATGAAGTAAAAGAGTTTTTGCGGAAGGAAGCCTGTAGGGGGGAAGCTCCATAACAAACGGAGAATTTTTGCCTTTAAGAACTGTAGATTTAAATATAAACGCTGTCAAAACAGCAACAACAATTCCTAACAGATAAAGACCGAAAATAACAAGAGGTCCGCTGTCCTTGAAAAACATGGATACCATTAAAAGATAAACAGGCATTTTTGCCGAGCAGGACATAAAAGGCGTTATAAGTATAGTAAGTTTTTTATCCTTTTCGCTTTCCAAAATTCTTGTGCCCATAACAGCGGGAACAGTACAGCCGAATCCCATAAGCATCGGAACAAAGGCTCTTCCCGAAAGTCCTATACACCTCAAAAGCTTGTCCATAATAAACGCTGCTCTCGCCATGTATCCGCTGTCCTCCAGCAGTGAAAGCAAAGTAAAAAGCAAAACAATTTGAGGCAGAAAAGAAATAACCGAGCCTACTCCGCCGATAATTCCGTCAATCACAAGACTCTGAGCCCAGTCAGACGCATTGACGCTCTGCAAAAACGCTGTAAGCCCTCCTGCCAGAACATCTCCGATAAGCCACTCGGCACCGTCTCTTAAAAAATTTCCTACAGGTCCGAAGGTGATTGCAAATACCAAAAACATGGTAACAAGAAACAAAGGTATAGCCAAATATTTATTGGTTGCAATCCTGTCTATTTTATCGGAAACAGTAAGCTTGCACGGGTCGTGGTTTTTATGTACCGCACGGCTTGTTATTGCACAGATATATTTATATCTTTCATCGGCAATAATCATTTCCCTGTCTATATTTTTGGTTGAGTTCACCTCTTCAATATGGGAAATAATGTGTTCCTTTTGCTCTTTTGTAAAATCATAATGGTTCCATGTTACGCTGTCGCCCTCAAAAAGCTTAACAGCAGTCCAGCGTTTTCTGTGGTACTTGCTCTGCTTTACCTCCTCCAGAGCGTCCTCAATATCTAAAAGCACATTATTTACTGATTTTGAATAAATATTTTTAACCGGTACATATTTTGAAGCTTTTGCAAGCTCCACTGTTTTTTCAATTAAATCGTCTATACCGATATTTTTACTTGCGGATATAGGAACAACGGGAATACCAAGCTCCTTTTCCAGAAGCTTAGAGTCTATTGAATCTCCGTTTTTTTCCAGCATATCTATCATATTAAGGGCTATTACCATAGGTCTGCCCAGCTCTGCTATCTGAGTAGTCAGATACAGATTACGTTCAATATTCGTGGCGTCAACAATATCAATAATAACCTGAGGATTGTCGTGAAGAAGACAGTTTCTTGTTACGATTTCTTCAGGTGAATAGGGAGAAAGAGAATAAATTCCGGGCAGGTCAATTATTGACATTTCAAGACCAAGCTTATTCTTTATCTTTCCCTCTTTCTTTTCAACAGTAACACCGGGCCAGTTTCCCACATATTGGTTACTGCCGGTAAGCTGATTGAAAAGTGTGGTTTTTCCGCAGTTGGGGTTTCCCGCCAATGCAATCTTTATAACTTTTTCGGGTTTTTCCGCTGTAACCCTCTCTTCATTTGCCATTCTAAAGCCTCCGTATTGTAAGATTGCTTTATTTTGTATCCTGCTGTGACAAAAAGCAGCAGCTTTTCAGCACAGCTCCACAAAAATCTCCTTTGCTTCACTTCTTCTGATGCTCAACTCATACCCTCTTACATTTATTTCAATAGGGTCGCCGAAAGGTGCTGTTTTCCTTTTATATATTACAGCTCCCGGAGTTATACCCATATCTATAATTCTTCTTCTGAGCATACCGGAGCTTCCAAGACTTATCACCATACATTTCTGTCCGATTTTTATTTCATCAAGCGTCATTATACATTACCACCAATAGCACAAAGTACGGTTTATATTATCTAACCTTTATTAATTAATTTTATTACATTTAGAAAAGAAAATCAACACAGAAAAAAATATATGGCAAAATCATAGGTGCTTTTAACTTTTTATACAATTTTTATTGTCACATTAGACTAAATATGTTAAAATATAGAAACAACGTTTTATTTATACTTAAAATCCGGGAAAGGGAGTTTTTTATGGTTGTCAAAGACTTGATAGATATTTTAAAAGCTAAAGTAATCCTTGAAGGAGATTTGGACGCGGAAATCAAAACAGCCTGCGGCAGCGACATGATGAGTGATGTCCTTGCATATGTAAAAGACCAGTCGGTTTTGCTTACGGGACTTGTAAACCCCCAGGTTGTACGTACAGCCGAAATGATGGATATGCTCTGCATTATTTTTGTAAGAGGCAAAGAACCCAACGCGGATATGATAAATTTGGCAAAATCAAGAGATATAACCCTTATGTCTACACCTTACAGAATGTTTACAGCCTGCGGACTTCTTTACTCCAACGGTCTGCGAGGAGGCTGTGAAGTATGAGCGTAATACATCTTACATATGAGGTTTCGGGAGATGACTTCACAAGAGCAGGAGAAGCCTCGGGACTTGTTAAAAGCAAGCTGAAAAAATTAGGCTATAATAAAGACGCCATAAGACGTGTGGCTATCGCCATGTATGAAGCGGAAATAAACATGGTAATACACGCCGACGGAGGCGTTGTGGACGTTGATATTTACCCAGATAAGGTGGAGGTTGTCCTTGCGGATAAGGGCCCCGGTATTCCCGACGTTGAAAAAGCCATGCAGGAGGGTTTTTCAACAGCACCGGACAATGTACGCAATTTAGGTTTTGGTGCCGGAATGGGACTTCCCAATATAAAGAAATATACAGATGAAATGAAGATAGATACCGTTTTGGGAGTAGGCACAACGATGTATATAACAGTGCTTGTAAAACAGTAAATTTAAGGTAAAAGAGGTTTTAATATGCCCGAGTATTTTCACTCAGTTGTTTTAGAAGAGGATAAATGCTGCGGATGCACAAACTGCATAAAGAGATGCCCCACCGAGGCAATAAGAGTAAGGGACGGAAAAGCCCATATTATAACCGAACGCTGTATAGACTGCGGCGAGTGTATCAGAGTTTGTCCTCACCATGCAAAAAAGGCACGCTCAGACAGCATAGAAGACATAGAAAAATTTAAATACAAAATAGCAATACCCGCACCGGCATTGTTCGGACAGTTCAACAATCTGGACGATATAGACATTGTTTTAAACGGTCTTTTGAAGCTTGGATTTGACAGCGTTTACGAGGTATCAAGAGGAGCAGAACTTGTTTCTCAGGCAACAAGACAGCTTATAAGAGAAAATAAGCTTAGATATCCTATAATCAGCTCCGCCTGTCCCGCTGTTGTAAGACTTATAAAGCAAAGATTTCCCGACCTTTGTGAAAACGTAATGCCTGTTAAAGCACCAATGGAAATATCCGCAATGCTTGCAAAAAAAGAAGCGGCAGAGGAAACAGGACTTCCTATGGAGGAAATAGGTGCGTTTTTTATTACGCCCTGTCCTGCAAAGGTTACGGAAATAAACCTGCCTATGGATATAAATAAAAAATCCTATTGCGACGGTGCAATAGCTATTTCAAAAATATATCCGAAGCTTACAAGTGCAATGGATAAGCTGACGGTTATAGAACCTTTGGCAAATTCGGGAGTTATAGGTGTAGGCTGGGCAACAAGCGGCGGAGAAAGTGCCGCAATGCTCGGGGACAGGTATCTTGCAGCCGACGGAATAGAAAATGTTATACGTGTTTTGGAAGAGTTGGAAGACGAAAGAATACGAAACGTAGAATTTGTGGAGCTTAACGCCTGTACAGGCGGCTGTGTGGGAGGAGTTTTGAATGTAGAAAACCCCCATGTGGCACAGGCGAGAATACATACTCTCAGAAAATATCTTCCTGTTTCGCAAAACCACTTAAAAAACGGTGTTCCCGACATCATGATGTGGGAACATCCCCTTGAATACGACGAAAATGTTTTAAGTCTTGATAAAGACATTAATAAAGCCATGGAAATGATGGAGCAGATTGAAAAAATCGAAGCCAGCCTTCCCGGCTTGGACTGCGGTTCCTGCGGAGCACCTTCCTGCCATGCAATGGCAGAGGATATTGTTCGGGGCTTTGCCAAGGAAACCGACTGTATTTTCAAATTAAAAGAACAAATACAGCAGGTTTACAGGGACTTAATGCAGGTACTGTAATGTAATTTAAGCAATAAGAGGAGATAAGCTTATGACAGTCAAAGAACTTGCCGAAAAAATCGGTGCGGAAATATTAACAGGGAAAAAAAGCCTTGACAGAGAGGTGGACGGCTGCTATATAGGTGATTTGCTCAGCTGGGTAATGGGCAGAGCGGAGATGGATAACGTTTGGCTTACTGTAATGGGAAACCTGAATTCCATAGCCGTTGCTACTCTTGCCGACGTATCATGTATTTTACTTACGGAAAATGCGGCCCTTGACAATAACGCAAAAGCAAGAGCCGATATGCAGGATATTGCAGTGCTTAGAACTGAAGAAAACAGCTATAAAACAGCCTTGAAAATCAGTGAGCTTTTAAAGGAAGCTGACTGAACATGAAAGTGTTTTACGACCTTCATATGCACTCCTGCCTTTCTCCCTGCGGAGATATGGATATGACTCCAAACAATATAGTGGGAATGTCCACCCTGCTGGGGCTTAATCTGATTGCTTTAACCGACCATAACACCTGTCAAAACTGTCCTGCTGTGGAAGAACTGGGAAGAGCCAACGGAATTTGTGTTTTAAGCGGTATGGAGCTTACCACTTCCGAGGAAATCCATGTGGTTTGTCTTTTTCCCTCTTCGGAAAAAGCTTTGAATTTTGAAAGCTTTGTTGCAGATCACAGAATGAAAATTAAGAATAAGCCTGAAATTTACGGAGAACAGGCAATTTTAAACAGTCAGGACGAAAAAACAGGTGAAATAGAGGAACTGTTGATTTTGGCAACTGATATAAGCATTATGGATATAAAGGAAATCTGCGACCGATACGGAGGAATCGCCTTTCCTGCCCATATAAATAGGGACAGCTACTCGGTGCTGTCTGTTTTGGGAGAAATTCCTGCCGAGTGCGGGTTTACCGCCGCAGAGATATCGCAAAGCGGAAACGAGGAAAAGCTTAAGGATTCTCACCCAATACTTAAAAAAATGCATATTATACGGGACAGCGATTCCCATTATCTTGAAAATATGCGTGACGCAGGCCCTTATTTTGAGCTTGATATCCTTACAGGAGAAAACGTAATAAATTATCTGAAAAATCCTAAGAAATAAAAAAACCGGAGCTGTAACGACATGAAAATTTCGTCGCAGCTCTTTTTTAAAAACAATTGTAATCTTTGAGAGTAAATATTATTTGTCTGTCCTTGCCTTTAAAAGGAAAGGATAAATCAGTTGTCTGATTTAATAATAAAAAATCAGAATTAAAAGCCCCTTTGTGTCAATACTAAGATTAAAGTATCAATGCAAAGGGGTTGTAATTTTGCAGTACAACAAGGTTGAAATTTGCGGGGTAAATACCTCTTCTCTTAAAGTTTTAAAGGAAAGTGAGAAAATAGAGCTTTTAAAGATTATGAAAAACGGCTCTAAAGAAGAAGCACAGGCGGCAAGAGAAAAGCTTATTAAAGGAAATCTTCGTCTTGTTTTGTCGGTTATACAAAGATTTGCAAACAGAGGAGAAAATGCCGACGACTTGTTTCAGGTAGGCGTTATCGGACTTATAAAAGCCATTGACAATTTTGATCCTACTTTGGACGTAAGGTTTTCCACTTACGGTGTTCCTATGATAATCGGTGAGCTTAGACGTCATTTGAGAGATTACAACTGCATAAGGGTTTCACGTTCTGTCAGGGACACGGCTTATCATGCAATGCAGGTGAAAGAAAAGCTGACGCTGAAAAACAACAGAGAGCCTACTGTTGAGGAAATTGCCAAAGAACTGAATATTCCCAAGGAAAATGTTGTACTGGCACTGGAGGCTATTGTTGAGCCTGTTTCCCTTTATGAACCTGTGTTCAACGATGGGGCGGACACGGTTTATGTTATGGACCAAATAGGGGATAAAAACGACGATACCGCCTGGCTTGACGAGATATCTATGAAAGAAGCCATGAAAAATCTTTCCGACAGGGAGAAAAAAATTTTAGGACTAAGATTTTTTAAGGGTAAAACCCAAACTGAGGTTGCAAAAGAAATCGGAATTTCTCAGGCACAGGTAAGCAGGATAGAAAAGGGTGCTGTAAATCGAATAAAGAGCAGTCTTTTCTGATATAAAAATATAAAAGGCGATGAGAGAAATTATTCTTTTATCGTCTTTTTTGTGGCGTTATCTCTGTTTTAATGTTACAATTAATAAAAAGTTTAGGGAGTGAGCAAATGACACTTGAAAAGTTTTGCAGTGAAATAAAGCTTAATAAAGAGGCATTGAAAAAGCTTTTGGAAATGAAAATTTCCGAAGCAGAGTATTCATATTATAAAAAACTATACAATGAGAACAGAGAAAAGTTTTTTTCGGAGATTGAAGCAAAAGAAAACTTTCGTCTGATATTTTTGTACTGCTATTGCAGGCTGGCAATGGAAAGCTTTGAAAAATATAAGGAGAAAAATATTCCTCAGCAGGTTTACTGGGATACTTTTTCCGATATATCTATTTGGTGTGAAAATTGCTTTAATCAGTTTAATGAATACGGTTTGCAGGAATACCGCTGGCTTTACAGGCATATTGATTTAAAACTGTTTCGTTTGGGCAGGCTTCAGTTTGAAACTTCGGCTTCCGACAGAGATATTGAAAGCGAATATGTGAAAATCTCAAAAGGTGATAAGCTGATAAACATACACATACCACAGGGTGAAAAGCTTGATTACACAGCGTGTGAAAAATCGTTTTTACAGGCATTTGAAGTTTTCGGAAAGGACATTCCTTATTTTTGCTTTTCATGGCTTTTATGTCCGGAACTTAAAAAAGTCTTAAATGAAAATTCCAATATAATAAAATTTCAAGGTCTTTTCAATATAATTGAAACTGATTTTGACAGCAGAGAAAGCGAAAAGAGAATTTTCGGCAGTATAAAAAGCAGAATAGAGGAATATCCTGAAAATACTCGGTTACAGATAAACGCAAAATCTTATCTTATGAGTGGCGGCAGACTTGGAGACAGTCTGGGAATTCTTAAAAAGGATAATTTTTAGGTTTATTTGTCCTTTGTTTTCGTTAGTATCATGAATATGCCAAAATAGCTATTGTGAAAAGGCTGTGATTGTGATAAAATAATACCAAGTAGTATATTTTTTCGGAGGTGTATTTTAGATGCTTACAGATATTGAAATAGCGACTAAAGCGAAACTTGTTCCAATTGTTGAAATTGCGAAAAATCTCGGAATTACAGAAGAAGAGCTTGAACCATACGGACGTTTTAAGGCAAAGCTTAACGACGGACTTTTTGAAAGACTTAAGGATAAGCCTGACGGAAAGCTCGTGCTTGTTACGGCAATCAACCCTACCCCTGCCGGTGAGGGAAAAACCACAACAACTGCCGGTTTGGGACAGGCAATGGCAAAAATAGGCAAAAATGCCGTTATTGCTTTAAGAGAACCCTCTTTAGGACCTGTGTTCGGTATAAAAGGCGGAGCAGCCGGCGGCGGATATGCTCAGGTTCTTCCTATGGAGGATATTAACCTGCATTTTACCGGAGATATGCACGCTATTACTGCTGCAAACAATCTGCTTTGTGCAATGCTTGACAATCATATGCAGCAGGGCAATACTTTGGGAATTGACCAGAGAAGAATTCTTATTAAGAGATGTCTTGATATGAACGACCGTGCATTGAGAAACGTTGTTGTAGGTCTTGGAGGAAAGGTAAACGGTATTCCCCGTGAGGACGGATTTATAATCACTGTTGCTTCCGAGGTTATGGCAATTCTCTGCCTTGCAAACGATATTAAAGACCTTAAAAAGCGTCTTGGAAATATTCTTGTTGCTTATAAGTACGACGGAACCCCCGTATATGCAAGGGATTTAAAGGCAGACGGTGCAATGACAGTTCTTTTGAAAGACGCTATTAAGCCTAACCTTGTTCAGACTCTTGAGGGAACTCCGGCTATTATGCACGGCGGACCTTTCGCAAATATCGCTCACGGCTGTAACTCAGTAAGAGCTACTAAGCTTGCTTTGAAGCTGGGCGATTACTGTATAACAGAAGCAGGCTTCGGTTCTGACCTTGGTGCGGAAAAATTCCTTGACATTAAGTGCAGATATGCCGGTCTTAAACCGTCTGCAATAGTTGTTGTTGCAACCTGCCGTGCATTAAAATACAACGGCGGCGTGCCAAAGGCAATGGTAGGCGAGGAGAACATGGACGCCTTGAAAGCCGGAATTGTAAACCTGGGCGTACATATTGACAATATGAGAAAATACGGTGTTCCTGTTGTTGTGGCAATTAACAAGTTCGGCACAGACAGCGTGGAGGAACTTAAATTTATTGAAGAATACTGTATTTCAAAGGGTGCGGACTTTGCTCTTTCCGAAGTGTTTGAAAAAGGCGGCGATGGCGGAGTTGAGCTTGCAAAGAAGGTTTGCGAGGCGGTTGAAAAGCCATCTGATTTTTCTGTGATTTATCCACTTGATATTTCTTTGAAAGATAAGATTCTGTCTGTAGCCAAGAATATTTACGGGGCAAAGGACGTTGTTTACACCACAGCCGCAGAAAAGGCAATAAAAGAGGTTGAAAATCTCGGCGGTTCAAATCTTCCGATTTGTGTTGCAAAGACTCAGTACAGCCTTTCCGACAATCCTGCACTTTTGGGTGCTCCTAAGGATTTCACAATTACGGTAAGAGATGTAAGACTTTCAAACGGTGCGGGCTTTGTTGTTGTATTTACAGGTGATATAATGACTATGCCGGGACTTCCTAAGGTTCCCGCCGCAGAAAAGATAGACTTAAACGACGACGGCACAATTACGGGATTATTCTGATATGATAAAATATACATCAAAGAATATTTATGAAACGGAAACAATCGGAGAAGAGATAGGAAAAAGACTGAAGGGAACAGAGGTTATTGCCCTTTACGGCGGACTTGGTATGGGAAAAACGGCTTTGACAAGAGGAATTGTCAAAGGAGCCGGCTGTGATGATGATGTGTCAAGTCCTACCTTTGCCATTGTAAACGAGTATAGGGGAAAGTTTAAAATATATCATTTTGATATGTACCGTATAGACGGCTGGGACGACCTTTATTCTATAGGTTTTTTTGATTATCTTGAAAACGGTGTTTTGATTATTGAATGGAGTGAAAATATTGAAGCCGTTTTGCCTGAAAACTGCATAAGAATCAGAATAGAGCAGGGAAAAACGGAAAACTCAAGAGTTTTCACCATAGAAGGGGAGGACTTTTTTGAAAGTTCTTGGAATTGATACATCGGCGTCGCCTGCGTCGGCGGCGTTGGTGGAAAACCAAAAAATTATAGGTGAGTTTTTTATTAATACAAAGCTTACTCACAGTCAGACTGTAATGCCTATGATTGATTCACTTTTAAGCTGCTGTGAAACAAAACTTTCAGATATAGATGTTTTGGCGGTTTCGGTGGGGCCCGGTTCCTTTACGGGAATAAGAATAGGTATTGCGGCAGTTAAGGGAATGGCTTACGGTTCAGATAAAAACTGCGTTGCCGTTTCAACATTGGAATCAATGGCTTATTGTCATCTTTACCACAACGGCATAATTTGTGCGGTTATGGACGCAAGGTGCAATCAGGTATACAATGCACTTTTCAGAGTGAAAAACGGAAGTGTGAAAAGAATTTGCTCCGACAGGGCAATTTCTATTGAAGAACTCACCAAGGAGCTGGAAAATGCCCATGAAAATATTATACTCGTGGGTGACGGAGCTGAGATATGCTATAAAGCGATGGCTCAGACTTCTGTGTCTGCTCAACTTGCTCCCTTTAATGTGAGATTTCAAAACGCTTCCGCCGTGGCTTTTGCCGCTGAAATTCAGGCAGAAAAGGGCAATATTGTAAGTTCTCAAGAGCTTATGCCTGTATATCTGCGTTTGCCCCAGGCAGAACGGGAGCTAAAAAAAAGACAGGCGGCTGAAAAAGGCTGAGTTTATATACAAATTTAGGTTAGCAGGAGGAAACAATGAAACAGGATATGATTGTTATTTTGGATTTGGGAAGCACTAAAAACACCGACCTTGCACGTGATATTCGTGCTTTAGGGGTTTACAGCGAAATTTATCCCCATGATATAACTGCGGCAGAGCTGAAGGCTTTGCCAAATGTTAAGGGTGTAATTATCAACGGCGGTGTAAACCGTGTTGTGGACGGCGTTTCTATAGATGTAAACGAAGAGATTTACTCTGTAGGAGTTCCTTTCCTGGCGGTTGATCATCAAAAGGCTCAGTGTGAAAAGCTTGATAAGTGGCCGGAGGATAAAGATGAGTACAATAAGATCCTCAGCAGTTTTGTTCTTGAAAACTGCAAGGCAGAGAAAAACTGGAATATGAAAAACTTTGTTGACGACCAGATTGAGCTTATAAGACGTCAGGTTGGAGATAAAAAAGTTCTGCTTGCTCTTTCCGGCGGTGTTGACAGCTCTGTTGTTGCGGCACTTCTGTTAAAGGCCATAGGGGACAATCTTGTTTGTGTTCATGTAAATCACGGCCTTATGAGAAAGAACGAATCTGAAAGCGTTGTGTCCGTATTTAAGGATCAGCTTAAAGCTAATCTTATTTATGTTGACGCTACGGAAAGATTTTTGACAAAGCTTGAAAATGTTGCCGACCCTGAGCAGAAAAGAAAGATTATAGGCGGAGAGTTTATCAGAGTTTTTGAAGAAGAAGCAAGAAAGCTTTCAGACATAGAGTTTTTGGGACAGGGTACAATCTATCCCGATATTATTGAAAGCGGTACAAAGACTGTAAAAGCGGTTAAATCACACCATAATGTGGGCGGCTTACCTGAGGACTTGAAGTTTGAACTTGTAGAGCCGTTAAAGCAGCTTTTCAAGGACGAGGTTCGTGCCTGCGGAATTGAACTGGGGCTTCCTCACAATATGGTATATCGTCAGCCGTTCCCGGGTCCCGGACTTGGAGTAAGATGTCTTGGGGCTATAACAAGAGAGCGTCTTGAGGCTGTAAGAGAATCAGACGCAATTTTGAGAGAGGAATTTGAAAAGGCAGGCCTTGATAAAAAAGTATGGCAGTATTTTACAATTGTGCCTGACTTTAAGTCAGTTGGTGTAAGAGACCATGCAAGATGCTTTGATTATCCTGTAATAATCAGAGCTGTAAATACAGTTGACGCAATGAGTGCAACCATAGAAGAGCTTGACTGGCCGATACTTCATAAGATTACAGACAGAATTCTTAAAGAAGTAAAAAATGTAAACAGAGTATGCTATGACCTTTCACCGAAGCCAACTGCTACAATAGAATGGGAGTGATGACTCTCGGCTGAGATGTGCTTAAAAAGCCAGTATTTATGCGGGTTTGCGGGCATAGCCTGAATCGCCGATTCGTTTTTGCAACACTTTTGCAACACATCACGCACAAAAAAGTTTTGCAACAGATGAAATAGTTATAAGTGGCTTTGTGGTAAA
>CALWIW010000034.1 GCA_944380855.1 uncultured Clostridia bacterium
GTCACGGCAGTCATTTACGCACACATTATATCTGACTGTATTATTTCTGTTATAAGAGTTTGTTCTAACGTGAAGCATTACACTTCCGCCTGCATTATTATGGATATAGTTGTACTGAATAACACCGTCATGGGTCATATCGTCAAAGTTAAATGCCATGCCGTCATATGCGTCAACACCGTTTTTAACCTCGTTGTACTGATAAACCATATTATTGGCTCTGTCACACCATGCACCGCATCCCCATCCGTCAGGGTACTGCTGGAACTCGCTGATTACATTATGCTCAACAAGAACACCGCTGGTATAAAGAGTTACAATACCTGAACGTGATACATCCGAAATTTCATTGTTGCTGATAACAACATTTGTGTGTCTGAATGATTCGTCGTCTAATTCGCCCTTTACATTTGTAGTAGTGATACCGTTTGCATCACAGTTTGTGATTACGTTTCCGTCAATCAGAATGTCATTGAATATTGTAGGCTCTTCATCAAGAATTGTTCCCGGATTTGTTTTATCGGAAGCATTATTCTCTCTATTGGTGTAGCTTATAATATTAATACCGCCTGTTCTGTGTGTGGTTCTTGCACCGTAGAAATCTGTACCGCCGCCCTGAGGTCTTACAGTCCAGATATCGTCCTGCTGAGATCTTCCGTTTACATCGGAAATTTCACAGTTTTTAATATATATATGATTGTAAACACCGCCGCCGGAAGCCTCAACTCTTATTCCGCTCAGCTCATATGTATGGTCTCCTGCGTTGGTGTGGTTCTTAACAGCAAGATTATTTATCTCCCAATACTGCTGATTATAAAGATAAACCGCTGAACAGCTCTCGCCGAATGGGCCGTTATCTCCGTAGGACGGAACTGCTGAATACAAACCATTGCCGTCAATCAAAGGCTTGTCGCCCTCCCCGTAAACATCAATAATGATTGGTTTTTCAGCGGAACCGCTGCCCTTTGGATAAAGCTGACCTGTAAATGTTGAGCCTCTCTTAATGAGAATCTTGTCGCCGGGTGCAAACTGAATATTATTGATATCCTCAAGGCTTTCAAAAGCTGTAGCTTCTGTCTTGCCGTCGCCGCCGTCCTGTGCTGATGAATCAAGATAGTAGGTTGTATCGCCCGGTGAAACAATAACTCCGGGAACAACTTCGGCTCTTATAATATTGAAATAGTCGAAGTTAAAATTATTTTTGCTTGTCTCTTTTGTAGTAAACACAATTGTGTGTTCCTTGTTTTCATCACCGAAATCAAGTGACAAAAGCTTCTGCTGGAACTGAGGAGTTGAACTGTCAATGTACTCGGATATATCCTCCATAGGTTGACCGTCAACAGTAACGCCAAGTGTACCTGCACCATTTCCCAGTTTAGTATAAAATTCAAAACCGCAGCCCTCAAAGGTTATTGTAACTGTAGCACCTATTTTTGATGTTCTGAGATACTTGCCGCCGCTGTTGCCCGGGTCGTTTGCAACAACAAAGCCTTTTGTCATCTCAGCTTCACTTCCGACAAGCTCAGATGGATTTAAAACCATGTATTTATTGGAAGTATCCTCCATCTCAACTTTTTCGGTAACCTTTTCAATAACTACAGGAGGTTCTTCTTTTTCCCTGATAATATTGAAATAATCAAAGTTAAAATTAGGATTTGAAACAGTACCCTGCTTTGTTGTAATTACAATTTCATGGTCTTCGTTTGTATCGCCCAAATCAATTTCATAAAGTAATGCTTCAAAAACCGGACTTCCGGAAACATACTCACTGACGGTTACCGCTTCTCCGCCGTCAACAGAAATTTCCAAATCTCCTGCTCCGCTTCCTTTTTTGCCATAGAACTCAAAACCGGAACCATTAAATTTAATGGTAATTGACGCACCGATTTTAGCTGTTCTTAAATGCACGCCTCCGCTGTTGCCCTGCTCTGTTACAACAGCAAATCCATTTGCCATTTGAGCTTCGCTTTCAACAAGCTCTTTCGGATTTAAAGTCATATACTTTAAAGTATCCATTTCTACTTTCTCAACTTCCTGCTCGCCTGAAGCGTATGCAGAAATGTTGTTTACAGCAGAACTTGCTGAGATCTCTTCAGCTAAAGCGGAAATACCCGACGTTGCAGCGGATAAAACCATCATAACTGACAAGGCTATGCTTAGTAACTTTTTCTTCATCTCCATAATCTCCTTTTTAACAAATTCAGGCACTAATAACCTTGTTATTATTATACAATATTTATCAATAAAATCAAATAGTTTTTGCAAAAATCAAAACATTATGTATAATAATCGTTATAAAATCTCATACTTTTGAAAACATAAATTAATAAATATATTATACATATCAAAAAAGCTTTTTAAACAAATATAACCGATTCGCGCTGGAAACCGCAGATATTTATAACAATATACCGCAATTATACAGATACAAATCGGTTATTAATTTTAATGGTTAATCAAACAAATCAGAAAGAATGTTCATAATCATATATGAACCAAACATTTGCTATTTCTGTCTCACTGAGAACACCGTAATCAAAATCAGTCGGTGAAATAGTGCCATTATACCACTGCTGGCTGTTAAAGTACTCCTGAATATAATCGGTGTCAAAAAGTCTTCCGTGTCTTGCATAAATCTCATTTCTTGCAAGCTCCAATTCAGCAAGACTTAATCCTGAAAGGTCATTCACAGTCAAAAGTCTTGTAGATGAATCAGGCAATATGTAGTAATTATTTTCAGGTGGAGTTGTAGGCTCTGTGGGCGGCTCAGTAGGCTGAGTGGGTTTTTCTGTAGGTTTCTCTGTTGGCTGAGTAGGAGTTGTAGGAGTTTCGGAAGGCTCAGTCGAAGATTGGTTATTTTCAGAAGTTGATTCTGTTCCTTCAGTTGTTTCCTCTGTTGCGTCTGTTGTAGCTTCCTCATCTTTTCCTAAAGAAACAGTAAGAGTTATCTTATCTCCCACTTTTCCCATAGTTCCTGCCTCAAGACTTTGTTCAATTACAAGACCCTTTTCAACAGTGTCACTGTTTTGATATACAATTTTTGTTTCCAAACCATACTCCTTGGCTTTTGTTACAGCATCAGCATATTTCAAGCCGGAAAGATCAGGAATTTTAAACTCGAAAGGTTCTGTTGTTTCTTCTTCCGAAGAGTCCGATACAGACGGTGAGGTAGTTTCCTGAGAAAAAAGTGTTTCTATCTTGTCCCCAAATAAGAGGTATACAACACCGCAAACCAATACAATAGACGACAATATAATAATGGCAATCAGTACGATTTTTGTTTTACCGGAACCGTTTTTATTTGATTGAACAATCTCGTCATAAGAGTCATCCTCGTCCTCATCATTATCATATGTAACATTTGAATCGTCTTGGTCATTAAACACATCATAATCCTCAACCGACCCACGCTGATAATGTTCATTGCCGTAATAATCTTCTAAATTATCACCCGCATTCTCCATGTTGTCATCTGCATCTTCGTTTTCAAAAGGAGCAAATGTTTCTTCAAACATCTTAATGTCAGCCTGATCGTTTACATTAAAGTATTCATCATCATTTAAATTATTATTCTGATTTTCCGGATAAACTACAGGTCTGGTTGCTTCTTCAATATGCTCGGGAGCAGAAAAATTTCTCAAAACCTCTTCGGATACAACACTTTTCTTAATATTCTCTTCTGCGATATTTTCAACCACAGTTTCACCGCAGTTTGGGCATATCACCGCACCCTCTTCCAGAATTTTCCCGCATTTTGGACAATTCATTATTTATCACCTCATATTTTGGCACTATGCGGCCAAAACTTATATATTCTCTAAACCATCAGCAAGATATCATTATTTAAACGACTCCATCAAATTCAGACACTATTACGCATACTAACATATTATTGATAACACATTTATCCTGCATTGTCAACCTTAAAGCGTTATGTTTTGTTGGTAATTTTTTAATTTTCAGCTAAAATTCAGCTTACGTTATTACTCAGCAGAGCTGTTCATTTCATTTAAAAAATAAGACAACCCGGAATAACGTTTTGTTTTCTTATTGTTTTCTACCATTTCCTTAAGTTCTGAGGAATTACCTAAAATTATCAGTATTTTTTTAGCCCTGGTAACAGCCGTGTAGAGGAGATTTCTGTATTTAAGCTTTGGTGCTATTCTGTACAACGGAATAATTACCGCCTCAAACTCATTACCCTGGCTTTTATGAACAGTCATGGCGTATGCGTGTTCCAAATCCATCACAGATTCTCTGTCATATACAGCCGTTTTATCATCAAAACGAATTTTAAATGAACCTGACTGTCTGTGTATTTCTTCAATACGGCCTACATCGCCGTTAAATATTCCCTCTCCGGTTTCTCCGTTTTCCTTTGTCCAAAGCAGATTGTAATTGTTTTTAGTCTGCATCACCTTATCTCCCACACGAAAAACTCTACTGTCAATTTCAACCTGAATTTTTTCTTTATCGGGTGGATTAAGTGTTTCCTGCAAGATCTTATTAAGTTCAATCGTACCCAGTTCTCCTCTTCGGCCCGGACATAAAACCTGAATATCTTCAAAGGCAGAAAAACCATAAGACGCAGGAAGCCGCACCGAGCATAACGAGCTTACCGTGTCCTTTAACCGAAGCTTATTTTCAATCGGCATAAAGAAAAAGTCATTATTTCTCACGGTAATTGTCGGCATTTCGCCTTTTACAATTTTATGGGCGTTTGTTACTATCAGACTTTCCATTGACTGTCTGAATATTTCCGTTAAAGAAACTACCGGCACAAAGCCGCTTTCAATCAGATCAGACAGAATGTTTCCTGCACCCACAGAGGGAAGCTGGTCCGTATCTCCCACGAGAATTAACCTGCACCCCATTGGCAAAGCTCTCATAACGCTTTCAAAAAGTACTGCGTCAACCATTGAAACTTCGTCAACAATAAGCGTGTCACAGCTTAGCATATTTCGTTCGTTTCGTTTAAATACAGGTCTGTCATCGTCATTCCATGCCACTTCCAAAAGACGATGTATTGTCTTTGCTTCACAGCCGGTAAGTTCTGTCATTCTTCGTGCGGCTCTTCCCGTTGGTGCAGTAAGGTATACCTTTTCTCCTAATGATTTCAAAATTTTTATAATTCCGTTCAGAGTGGTGGTTTTTCCTGTTCCGGGACCGCCTGTTAAAACCAACATTCCGCTGTTAAGTGCGGTTTGTATAGCAGTTTTCTGACGGCTTGCATATGTAATTCCTTGTGATTTTTCTATTTCAATAATCTTATTATCCAGATTTTCAACGGGAGGTGTTGGGAAACTAAGTATCATATTTATTCTTGCTGCAATATATGTTTCACTTTGAAAAAGGGATACAAGATATATAAACGATTCGTCATTTATCAAAGTTCGTATAATTTCTCCCTGCTGAACCATATCGTCTAATGCAGACTGAACCGACTCTCTTTCCACGGAAATAAATGAAGCCGTGGTTATCACAAGCTTTTCCTCGGGCAAACAGGTATGGCCGTTTCTTTTATTATGATTTAACACATATGATATTGAAGCTGCCACCCTGTATCTGCTGTCAGACGGAAACTTTTTATCCAATGCTATCCTGTCAGCTATTTCAAAGGGTACAAATATTCCGTCAGAGCATAATAAATAGGGATTTTCCTCAATATCGGTTATAGCTCTGCCGCCGAATTTTTTCCAAACAGCAACCGCAGTTTCTCCTTTAATGCCGTATTTCCCAAGATACAGCATAAGCTCTCTCATTCCGAAAGCAGCTTTTATTCTTTCACTGATTTCATTGGCAGCTTTTAATGTTATCCCCTTTATTTTCGCCACTCTTTCAGGCTCGTTTTCAAGAACCTCTAAGGTATTTTCTCCGAACTCCCTGACAATAACAGCGGCTTTTGCAGGTCCTATGCCTTTAACAGCTCCGGAGGATAAATATTTCAGTATTCCTGCGGTGGTCGATGGCATACTTCTCTCGCAAACGGACACCGAAAGCTGTCTGCCGTAAGACGGATGAGTTTTAAAAACACCCATAAGCCTTACTTCTTCACCGACACTTATCATCGGCATTATTCCCACAGCTACAAGGCTTTCCTCTCCGCTTAATTCCAGCACCGTGTACCCGTTGTCTTCATTTCTGTATATAATTGTTTCGACCTCTCCCTCTACCTGATACATAGAGGTGCTGTCATTTTCCGGCACAGAAATATTCTGCCTATTATACATCTCATCTTTCAAAAAACTCACTCTTTTTCAACAATTAACTTTCCTGAGAAATTCTGTTCTTAAGCTCGTTTACACTCACCAAATAAGCCTTGCTTTCCAAAGGCAAATCAACACCTGTCAAGCTATCGGCAATTTTATTCTGACCTCTGTTTGAAAAAATCTTATAAGCTATAAATTTAAGCAAATGAGGATTTTTAATCATAAGAGGACCTATAAGATGAGAAGCGATTATATTGCCTGAGATAACCCCGTCCTCGGTTTTCTTATTGTCGTCCCCCACACCCAAAAGAAGCTTAAACATTGACTTTGGAGATTCTTTCCATTTAATTATACTGCACTTGTTTATAAATCCTATAGTAATATTTTCTTTTAGCAATTTATATAACTCATCATCTTCTGAAAACAAATCTAAAAACATATTTTCACATACAGCGTCAGAGGTTATTCTTTTTGTTGTTTCTTCTGTTTCAAAATCAAAATACCCAAGGCAGGGAAAAATTTCTCCTTTAACATTTTTCACACTGCTTCCCAATAATTCACAGGCATTTCCCGTAAACAGGACTGTTGTTTTATTTTCAGCCGCATTTTTCAGTTCTTCTCTGTAGGCTGTAATATCTGATATAGCTGTTTTTTGAGCTTTTTCTGTTCCTGCTCCGATATATATTAAATCAAAACTATCCAAAGGCAAAACGTCTGAAACTTTGTCAGCTGAAACAATCTCACATTCAGCTTCGGTGTTATTTTCTATAAATCTTTTTAAGGCTAAAAGATTTGCATACTCACCATACAGGTTCATTATATTGTTATATAGATGCAGAAGCCGAATCTTTTGGTTTTCATTCATAACGCTCACCCCTTATTGCTGTATTGTAGTTTCCGAAAGAAATTTTTCCTTATCGGAAAAACAGGTAACAACATATATTTCCTTATCAGAACGGTTTCTAAGCTCCTCGATACCCTCGTGTATGTCACTGTACACCTTTATTTTTTCTTTTGGAATATCGGTATATGAAAAACGAAGCTCCAAATCGCCGCTGTACAAACCCATAAGATATATTTTGTCTACCTTATCGGTATTAAGAATATCAAAATTTATATCCCAAAGCCAGCTTGTATCCCCTGTATAATATTTTCTGCTTATTCTGTCAACAATAATTACTACATCTCCGGGAACTTTCCTGTTTGCGGCATAGGTTAAAGACTGCTCATAGCTGATAGAGTTTTCATGCTTAGACGCAAGCAAAACTCCCGTTCTTTCCGAAAGCTTAAATCTCACTATTCTTCCGTTTTTAAGAACAAAATTATTAAGACTCTCACATATGGAATTTTTGTCTATGCCTATTGCACAGCAGGCAGAATAGGCAGCCAAAATGTTGTATACATTATAAATTCCGGTAAAAGCAAGTCCGATTTCAGCGGTGTCGTCTATTTCAATTGCTCCGTTGTCAAAGTCTACAGCAGTAACAGTATAGTCTGTATGATGTTTCTTAAAACCGCACTTTTCACAGGAAAAGCTTCCTATATGATTAAAATGCCTGTAATCATACTCAAGTCTGCCGCCGCACACGGGACAGTACTTACCATCGTCATAAACACCTGTATTTTCGGTTGTATCGGTAGAAATGTTATCCATGCCGTACCAGATAACATCTTTTCTCTTCTCCCCTAATGTGCTGATAAGAGGGTCGTCAGCATTCAGTATAAGGCAGGTATCATCAGGTATACTTTCCTTTATGGCATCATATACCCAAAGCGGATGTCCGTTTCTTGTAAGCTGATCTCTATACAGATTTACTATAACATAATGAGTGGGAGAAAAATGTTTAAAAGTGTATTTAGCGTATCTTTCGTCGGATTCAATAAGTATATAGTCCTTTTTGAATTTACCGCCCATTGTGCAGTTATTAAGAATGAAGGTGGTGACACCCTCAATCTGATTAGAACCTTCTTTGTTATAGGCAATATTAAGCCCTGCGTCTTCCATCACATGGGCAATCATCTCAACGGTAGAGGTTTTTCCGTTGCTTCCTGTTACCGCTATAATATATTTAGGAAGCTTTATTTTACCTAAAATATCCGGACAAACCTTTAAGGCAAGCTTTCCGGGCATACTGCTTCCTTTTCCCATAAGCTTACCGGCAAATCTTGCAAGCTTGCAAATCAGAATCGAAAAAAATTTTCTCATTGCTATCTGCTCCTGTATTTTCACATATACGGTTAATTCAACTTCTTTAAACCGCCGGATATTATTATAGCACTTTCTTATGATTTTGAACAGTTATTCACAAATATTTAAAAAAAATTAAGAATTAAACAAAGCGTATCCTTATGTCATTGCCGCAACAATTAAATAACAAAGGATACGCCGATTTATCATTTATAAAATCTCCTCAAATTCTTCTTTTGTCATGTACTCCATAAAGGGATATTCCCTGCAAACAGCAAGGCATATGTTTTTTGTATCTTCATCTACACCGCAGTCAAGGCAGATAACTCTGGTTGGTCGAAATTTTCCAAGCCATTTTACTTTTGACGCCAAGCTTCTCAGAATAAATTCTGCGTCAGGCCTTTTGCCTTTCATGGGAGTCATTAGAAAGGTTTTTGTTTCTTTCTTGTAGTCAAATGCCCAATGAACAAGCTCGCATATTAAGTTTACAATACCGACTACCGCAAACACCCCGATTATAACGTATAAAAACATATACAGCATAAAACTTCACCTCATTACATTTTATACAGTCAGAAAAATAATGTTAAAAATTTCATAATAATTTCGTAAATAAAAATAATGTGAAGTGCAATACTATATTCGGACAAAGCGTCCGCAAAAGTCAAAAGCACAGTTCATACGGCGGTAATGAATGTGATTTTGACCTTTGAAAATTGATATAGATTTCCGCCATAAAAAATCAGAGGTGAAAAAAATGAATAATAATTGTCATTCAAACCAGTGTATCAAATGTACAGTGACTAACTGTGAAAACCACAACCCATCAGAGAATTACTGCACACTTAACTGTGTTACAATCGGCACACATGAGTCAAATCCTACTCAGTGTCAGTGTGTTGACTGCCAGAGCTTTGTTATGAAGAAGCAAAAGTAATAAAAAGAAAGTAAAGTAAAAAGCCGCTTTGACAGCTTAAAACTGCCAAAGCGGTTATCTTTTTTACAATTAGGAATTCATTCCTATCTCCAAAGCTTTTTTATTAAATTCAAGCATATTTGCTTTTCTTGCAGGAATACATTTTTCAACAGCCTTATAAAGAGCTTCTTCGGAACAAAATCCTGTTTCTTTAAAGAGTTTGCCCACCAAAATAATATTTGCAAGACCTTTAATGCCGTTTTCTTCTGCAAGCTTTGTAGCAGGCACATAGAAAGCGTTTACATCGTCACGCTCTACCTTTTTGTTGATAAGAAAACTATCAACAATTACAGTACCGCCTGGCTTTACCGTGTCGATAAATTTTTCAAATGACGGTAAGTTAAGAGCTACCAAAACATCGGGAGTTACAACAAGAGGAGAACCGATAGTTTTGTCTGAAATACATACGCTGCAGTTTGCTGTACCGCCTCTCATTTCAGGACCGTAGGAAGGAAGCCATGATATTTCCTTTCCGTCGTTAAGTCCGCCGTAGGCAATTACCTTTCCTGCAAATAAAATTCCCTGTCCGCCGAATCCGGCAAGCACCATGTTGAAATCCTTGCTCATTTCAGTCTGTCCCCCTTTGTTTCATCTTTATATACTCCGAGAGGATAGTAAGGAAGCATATTATCTCTAAGCCACTTAATTGCGTCATAGGGTGACATACCCCAGTTTGTGGGACAGGTTGATACTACTTCTACTATAGAGAAGCCCTTGCCCTCTATCTGATTTTGGAAAGCCTTTTTAATAGCTTTCTTTGCGGCAATAACATTCTTTACGCTGTCAACAGTAACTCTCTGTGCCAAAGCAACACCGTCCAAAGTTGAGAGCATCTCACACACTCTGATAGGATAGCCTGCTGTGTTTACGTCACGTCCGTATGGGGTTGTTTGGGTTACCATATTCGGCAGAGTTGTCGGAGCCATCTGACCGCCGGTCATACCGTAAATTGCGTTATTTATAAAGATAACGGTGATATTTTCACCTCTTGTAGCACTGTGGATTGTTTCCGCTGTACCTATTGCGGCAAGGTCGCCGTCGCCCTGATATGTAAATACTACATTTTCAGGTCTTGCTCTTTTTATACCTGTTGCAACTGCCGGAGCTCTTCCGTGAGGAGCCTGAACCATATCGCAGTTAAAATAGTCATAGCTCATAACTGAGCAGCCAACAGAAGCAACGCCCACTGCATTTCCTTCTACTCCTAATTCATCAATTACCTCTGCAACCAATCTGTGAACTATACCGTGAGTACAGCCAGGGCAATAATGCATAGGAACATCTGCAAGGGCATGGGGTCTTTCAAATACAACTGCCATTACAGCTCACCTCCGAATTTTATAATTCTGTCAAGTATTTCCTGTGGTGTCGGAATTACTCCGCCGGTTCTGCCAAAGAAATCTACAGGTTTTGAGCAGTTAATAGCCAGCTTTACATCGTCAACCATCTGTCCCATATTCATTTCAACAGAAAGGAAACCCTTTGCCGTCTGTGCGGCTTTTTTAAGACAATCTGTCGGGAACGGCCAAAGAGTTATAGGTCTTATAAGACCTGCTTTGATTCCCTGTTCTCTTGCCATATCTACAGCACTGTGAGCAACACGGGCAGAGGCACCGAAAGCAACCAAAACAATATCTGCGTCATCTACGAGATACTCGGAAGCTCTTTGCTCAGTGGCTTTTATCTTTTCGTATCTTTCAAATCTTTCCTTTACAAGGCTTTCAAGTGCCTGAGGAGTGAGATAAAGAGAGTTTACAACATTGTGCTTTCTCTGATTATGATGACCACATGCAGCCCAAGGCTTTTCCGGAAGAACTTTTTCTCCCTCTTCCTTAAACTCAACCGGCTCCATCATCTGTCCCAGCATACCGTCTGCCAAAATCATAGCCGGCATTCTGTACTTATCAGCCATATCAAAAGCGTCGCTTACAAGGTCAACCATTTCCTGTACTGTTGCCGGAGCAAATACAAGAATCTGGAAATCTCCGTGACCTGTAGCCTTTGTTGCCTGCCAGTAGTCTGCCTGTGACGGCTGAATTCCGCCCAGTCCCGGACCGCCTCTCTGAACATTTATTATAAGTGCAGGAACATCAGAACCTGCCATGTATGAAATAGCTTCTGTTTTAAGGCTTATTCCCGGTGATGATGAAGAAGTCATAGCTCTGACTCCGGCAGCAGAAGCACCGAGTACCATATTTGCTGCGGCAAGCTCAGATTCAGCCTGAAGATAGGTTCCCCCTATTTTGGGCATTCTCTTTGACATATAAGCCGCAAGCTCTGTCTGAGGTGTAATAGGGTATCCGAAGAAGTGCTTACAGCCCGCACGTATTGCGGCTTCTGCCAGTGCTTCGTTGCCCTTCATAAGAAATCTTTCGGACATTAAACTCATTTCCTTTCTTTTTCCAAATAAGTACTGATGTTTCCTTATCTTTCCACTACAATAGCACAGTCAGGACACATCATAGCACAGGAACAACAGCCGGTGCATTTTTCTTCATCAAGAAGCTTTGCCGGATGATAACCCTTGCCGTTGATTTTTTCCTTATCGAGGGCGATTATATGTCTGGGACATGCATTTACACACATCTCACAGCCTTTGCAACCGTCCTGATTGATGATAATTCTTGCCATTTTTCACATCTCCTTAAAGGTCAAAAGGAGGCTTTACAAGCACCTTTACAGGGAAAAGCTTTCCTTCCGCCTTGATTTTACTTTTTTCAATATACTCTTCCGGATAAGTTGTGGCAACAAGAGGCAAAGACAAGAGCTTTGCCGTTTCCTGTGCAAAACATATTCCCTCCTCAATAACATCAGCATTCGTATATTTTTGAAGATGGGTATTGTTAATAACTCCGGTTGCAGGCAGAGAAGATGCATTTTCAATCTCTCTCAAAATTTCTGCGGCTTCCGACGGAGTTGTGGTCAGGGTTCGCTTTCCGTTAACCACATAATAGGCGTCGTATCCGGCTTCTTTTATTTTTGAAGAAAATCTGCCGAGAGCATAGGCTCCGGCGTCATCTCCACCCACATCAATAATGACTATTCCCTCTCTCACGAAAATAGAATACATAGTCGCCGGAAGCGACGGCAAATCAAGATTGCTGTGTGAAAAGTCGCTGGCGATAACATCTATTCCGTATTCTTTAAGCAAATCTGTATAATCACCGCTGCGAAAATAAGGATTTACCACGTCCATATCTGCAATTGTGACCTTATCACCCTTTTGTGCAAGGTCAATAGCCAGATTTAATGATAAGTTTGTTTTTCCGCAGCCATAATGACCGTATATAATAATTATTTTTTTCATTCAATCTTACCTCCGGTTATTTTTTATGTCGGAAGTATATGGAAAATCAGCACTTTTCAAGTGCCTGTGCCAAATCATCTATAATATCCTGAGCATTTTCAATGCCGACACTGAGTCTGATAAGATCAGGCTGTACACCTGCTTCTATAAGTTCCTGATCGTTCATCTGTCTGTGAGTGTGGCTTGCAGGGTGAAGAACACAGGTTCTTGCGTCGGCAACATGGGTAACTATTGCACCAAGCTTTAAATTATCCATCATTTCAGAAGCCGCCTGTCTGCCGCCCTTAACGCCAAAGGTTACAACTCCGCAGGAGCCGTTCGGCAAATATTTTTTTGCAAGCTCATGATATTTACTGCTTTCAAGATCAGGATAATTAACCCAAGCAACCTTCTCATGACTTTCAAGAAATTTTGCAACTGCCAAAGCGTTGCTGCAATGTCTCGGTACTCTGAGATGAAGGGTTTCAAGTCCTAAATTCAGCAGAAAAGCATTCATCGGTGCTTGTATCGAGCCTAAATCTCTCATCATCTGAGCAGTGGCCTTTGTTATATATGCACCCTTTCCGAATCTCTCTGTATATACAATTCCATGATATGTTTCATCGGGAGAAGTAAGTCCCGGGAACTTCTCCGGGTGTGCATTCCAGTCAAAGTTTCCGGAATCAACTATAACACCGCCTACACAGCAGGCATGACCGTCCATATACTTTGTTGTTGAATGAGTAACAATATCGGCACCGAACTCGAAGGGTCTGCAATTTATAGGTGTTGCAAAGGTATTATCAACAATAAGAGGTACTCCGTGTTCATGTGCAGCTTTAGCAAATTTTTCAATATCCAAAACTACCAAAGCAGGATTAGCTATGGTTTCACCTATAACGCATTTTGTGTTAGGCTTAAACGCAGCATTAAACTCTTCTTCTGTACAGTCAGGGTCAATAAAGGTAGCTTCTATTCCCATTTTTCTAAGTGTATGGGCATAAAGATTATATGTACCGCCGTAAACAGTAGATGAACAGATGATGTGATCTCCTGCTTCTGCAATATTTACAACTGCATAGAAGTTGGCTGCCTGTCCGGAAGAAGTAAGCATTGCGGCTACTCCGCCCTCAAGATCGCATATTTTTGCGGCAACAGCATCGTTTGTAGGATTTTGAAGTCTTGTATAAAAATATCCGCTTTCTTCAAGGTCAAACAAACGTCCCATTTGCTCACTGGTTTCATATTTAAAAGTAGTGCTTTGATAAATCGGCAACACTCTTGGCTCTCCGTTTTTCGGATTCCAACCGGACTGAATACATTTTGTTTCAATTCTCATAATACTCATCCTCCAAGTAAACCTTTGATCCAAGCGGTAATAAAGTCAGTTCCCAAAACTACCGCCGCAACCAAAAGCAAAAATATGACTGCGCCCAAAACTTTATATGTTGTTCGTTTTGAAGGACTCATATCCTCGCGGATTTTATCCTTATTCTTTTCACCTATCTCTCTGCAAATTTTTTCTGCTTCTTCCATATCGAAAGTAAGCGGCGTTTGCGGATCGATAGAACCTATCATAACACAGGTATCATAAGCTTTTGGATATGCTGAAAAAGGAACATTTATCTCCGCAAGAGAAGTACCTTTACCTGTAACCTCATCGGAAGAATACATATCGTTTCGAAATCTCGGAACGCAGGGTATTCCCTCGTCCTCAAGAGCAGCTCTTATATGTTCTCTTTCAAAGCCTTCCGCTGTTACAAGATATGTTTCTTCATTGTCACGTTCAATACCTCTTAACGGCTTACCGCACTCGGTACAATCCGTATATGTATCTCTGTGGAGCCTTTTACAGCCGGGACATATTTTCATATGTGAACCTCCTAAAATCCGTGTTTAACTATTTATGATGTAAAACACACTGCAACTTGCAACAATAATAATGTACGCCTTTATATAATAACAAATTTTGCAAATAATTGCAATATAAATTTGTAATAATTCCAAATATGGTAAAAAAGAGATATTTAGACAGTAAAAAATCCTGCCTGCTAAATGTTATTACACCCATTAATGTGAATCACATCGGCAAACAGGATTTTTTATTATCCGTTAATTTTATTATCCATTAGGTAAATAATTTTTATGCTTCTGTTGTCTGTTCAACAGTTGTTTCCTCAATACTCTGTGTTTCTGTGGCTTCGGTATTCAGAGTATTGCCGTCTTTATCAATAATCTTTACAAAGCTCATTGATCCGATTTCAAGCTTTCCGTTCTCAACAGTGTATTCCATGTCCATAGTGTAGGTTTCACCGACCCAATATTCAACATGGATAGTGTTGTCCTGAATATCATAAATACAATCCGCTTCCACTACACCTGCTTCATTAATAAGCATTGTTCCATCTTCTCTAAAGGTATATTCAATACCATAGTTATTATCTCTCCATGTTCCGTAAAGCAATGCATCCCTCTTGTAATCGTCAGGCACAGGCAGTCTGCTATCCGGAATCTGTACGTTTTTAAAGGTATACTCCGTTTCGTCGCCTTCAACTGAAAGACTCAAAATATTATTGTCCTTCATCTCATATTTAAATGTTGTCTGCATTATATTAGGAATATTAACTGTCAGAATTTTTTCACCTGCATCGTCATATGACGTACTGTAATTTCCCATGTATCTCATGTTACCCATTGCCATATAAGCAACATTGTTATCGCCTAAAACCAAAAAAGAATCGCTGCTTGTTACCTCTTCAATTTCAGTGCTTATCCATGCACCTTTAACTGACGTCTGAAAAAATGTAGTGTAAATTCCGAATACTGCAATAGAAACTATTACAAGTACAAATGCAACAACAGTTGAAGGATACAACACGCTCTTCCACTTACTGCTTTTATCAGATGACGCAGTGTTCTTCTCCCCGGAAGAGACAATCTCTGTTTCATCTGCGATTTCTTTTTCCTCTGCTGTCTCAATTACCTCTGTTGCTTCGGAATCTTTGGCTTCTGTTTCAGCTTCACTGTCTAACTCTGAAGACTCGGTCAGCTCGTTATTTTCTTCCGTTATTTCAGAATTGCTTTCATCAGATTCTGTTTCAAAAATCTGTACCGTTTCGGGTTCCTTTATATCGTTTAAATTTTCCTGTTCATTTTCAGAAACAGGCTTATTTTGCTCTTCACTCATTGCTAAACCTCCGAATATATATTTTGTCCGCTTTATATATTACTATATGATGATACACAAATCAACAGAAAAAATGTGAAAGCTTATTGAATTTTTTATGTAAACAGACTTTTTGTAGAATAAACAGACAGCAACAGCGGATTTTTTGTTGATTATACAAAAACTAACTCTTGTAAATAAAGTAAAGTTATGATATAATTTAGTACGTCAAAGTGAGTGATTATGCTTTATTACTCGCTGGTTTCGTCTTTAAATCACTAACCATGGAGGGATTTTAAATGGATTTTATGGAAAGCTATAAACAATGGTGTCAGTCTGCAACTGATGACAGCGATCTCATTGCAGAACTTGAAAGTATCAAGGATAACAAAGATGAGATTTATGAACGTTTCTACCGTTCATTGGAATTTGGTACTGCCGGTCTCAGAGGGGTTATCGGTGCTGGTACAAACAGAATGAATATATATGTTGTAAGACACGCCACACAAGGACTTGCAAATTATGTAAATTCGAAATTCGGCGGCGGAGCTGTTGCAATTTCTCATGACAGCCGTATTAAGGCTGATTTATTCATGATTGAGGCCGCAAAGGTTTTGGCTGCAAACGGAATAAAAGCATACATAACAAGCGAGCTCCAGCCAACACCTGTACTTAGCTTCCTTGTAAGAGATCTCAAATGTCAGGCAGGTATCATGGTTACCGCAAGCCATAATCCGGCTAAATATAACGGATATAAAGCATACGGCGAGGACGGCTGTCAGATGACCGACGTTGCCGCAGGTATGGTTTATGATGAAATTTGCAAGCTTGATATTTTCAATGATGTTAAAACAATGGACTTTGACGAAGCTATCGAAAAAGGTCTTATTGAATATGTAGGCGACGAGGTTTATGACAGATATATTGCAAATGTTAAAAAACAGCAGATAAACCAGGGAATCTGTAAAGGTGCTGACCTCAAAGTTGTATACACTCCTCTTAACGGAACAGGCAATAAGCTTGTACGCAGAGTTTTGGGTGAAATCGGCGTTGAGGATATTAAAATAGTCAAAGAGCAAGAGATGCCTGACGGCAATTTCACAACCTGTCCTTATCCTAACCCTGAAATCAAGGAAGCTCTTCAAAAGGGTCTTGAGCTTTGTGAGATTGAAAAACCTGACCTTCTTTTGGCAACAGACCCTGACGCCGACCGCGTAGGCATTGCTGTTATTGACAATGACGGAAGCTATCGCCTGCTTACAGGAAACGAAACAGGAATTATGCTCACCGATTATATTTTGTCAAACAGAAAGCGTCTTGGCACACTTCCGGAAAAGCCAATCATTGTTAAAACAATTGTTACAAGCATAATGATTGACAGACTATGCGAGAAATACGGCTGTGAGCTTAAAAATGTTCTCACAGGCTTTAAATATATCGGTGAGGTTATTTTAAATCTTGAACCAGCAAACGAAACAGACAGATTTGTATTTGGTTTTGAAGAGAGCTACGGCTACCTTGCAGGAAGCTATGTAAGAGATAAGGACGCAGTTGTTGCATCTATGCTTATCTGCGAAATGGCTGCTTATTACAAAAAACAAGGCAAGACCTTGGCACAGATAATCGACGCTATGTATGAGGAATACGGATATTATCAGAATACTACAGTAAGCTTTAGCTTTGACGGTGCGGCCGGTATGCAGAAAATGGCTGATATTATGGCAAATCTCCGTGCCAACGATCCAAGCGAAATAAGCGGAATGAAGATTGTTAAAATCTCTGATTATAAAGAAAGTGTTGAAAAGGATTTAGTTTCAGGTACAGAAAAAGTTATCAAACTTCCAAAATCCAATGTTCTTGCTTATAATCTTGAGGGAAATAACGCAGCTATTGTTCGCCCAAGCGGCACAGAACCAAAAATTAAGATATACGTAACCGCTGTTGGAAAAGATAAGAACGACGCTCAAAGAATTACAGATCTTATCATTGCTGATACAAAAAAGCTTATGGGACTTGAATAAGTTTCTTTAGGAAATCAACAGACAAAATGAAACTCCCGTGTGAATAATCAAAACACACGGGAGTTTTTTTACTCCGTTAAAAACAGTAAACATTAAAAATCTGACATTTTATAATAAATTTATGGATTGAATATTTATACACAAAGTTTATATGATTACAGACATGGAATATATAATTCAAATTTATTAAAATATATAGAGAATATGAAAAATGGCATTAGAAATTAAATCAAAAAACGTAAAGACAAAA
>CALWIW010000035.1 GCA_944380855.1 uncultured Clostridia bacterium
CAGTTAGTTTGATTGATTTTTAAGTTTTAAAGGCTGTGAAATAATGAAAATTGGTAATATTGAGTTTAAAGGAAAAGCTTGTCTTGCACCTATGGCGGGAACAGCTGACAGAGCTTTCAGAGAGCTTTGCAGGGGATACGGTGCGGCTTTTTGCGTTACTGAAATGGTAAGCTCAAAGGGGATAGCTTTTAACAGTAAAAAAAGTGCAGAACTTATGGAAATATCTTCAGAGGAAAGGCCCTGCGGAGTCCAAATTTTCGGAGATGAACCGAAAGTTATGGCTGAAGCCGCACAGTTTGCTATGCAGTTTTTTCCGGAGTTCATAGATATAAATATGGGTTGTCCTGCTCCGAAGATAAGCTCAAACGGCAGCGGAAGTGCATTGATGAAAAAACCTGACTTGTGCGGAGAAATAGTATATGCTGTGTCAAAGGCAGTGGACATTCCTGTTACCGTAAAAATCAGAAAAGGCTGGGACGAAAAATCTGTAAACGCTGTTGAAGTTGCGAAAATTTGTGAAAATGCAGGAGCTTCAGCTATTACCGTTCATGGAAGAACAAGAGAACAGTTTTATCAGCCCCCTGCGGACTGGACAATAATAAAAAAGGTTAAGGAATCGGTAACTATCCCTGTTATAGGAAACGGTGACGTAACCAATGCTGAAGAAGCGGGCAGAATGATAGAAGAAACTAACTGTGACATGGTCATGGTGGGCAGAGCCGCTTTGGGAAATCCATGGATTTTCAGAGAAATAAACGCGTACTTTGATACTGACAAGCTTATTTTCCCTCCCGGACCTGCCGAAAAAATTTCCGTAATGCTCAAGCATATTCAAAAGCTTATTGAATATAAGGGAGAGTATATAGGGATGAGAGAAGCGAGAAAACACGTTGCATGGTATATCAAAGGTTTCAAGGGTGCGGCGGAGTTTCGCAATATTGCAGGCAGACTTACAACCTTTGATGAACTTATTGAGCTTTCAAAGCAAATTTATAAAGCACAGGTTTAAAACAGCCAAGTTTTGAATATCAAAAGAACAGCGGTACATTGTTTAGTGATTACATATGATTTTTGTAGAAATTCTGATATAAAAATATCCCCGTTTTAAGCGGGGATATTTTTGCGTCTTTTATGAATTTTTTGATTAATAATGTTACTGAGATTTAGTATTCGTCGGGAGTTTCCGGCATATCCCAGTTGTGCCATACGTTCTGCACGTCGTCATTGTCTTCAAGCATATCAAGAAGTTTCTGCATTTTTACCTGTATATCCGGGTCGTCAATCTTTGTGTATGTTGACGGAACCATTTCTACTTCTGCTGAAGCAAAGGTATAGCCCTTAGCGGTAAGGTCGTCGCGTACAGCTCCCATATCTGTGGGTTCGGTATAAACTGTGTAAATATCCTCATCGGCCTCAAAGTCGGAAGCACCGGCCTCAAGTGCGTCTTCCATCAGTTTGTCCTCTTCAACTTCATTGTCCTCTTTATCGAGAACCAAAACGCCCTTTTGTTCAAACATAAAGCTAACACAGCCGGGAGTTCCCATGTTTCCGCCGAATTTGTCGAAATAATGTCTCACATCTCCCGCAGTTCTGTTTCTGTTGTCGGTAAGAGCCTCAACAATTACAGCGATTCCGCTTGGACCGTAACCCTCGTATGTTACTGCTTCGTAGTTTGCACCGCCTGCTTCTCCGGCTGCTTTTTTAATTATTCTCTCAATATTTTCGTTTGGAACATTGTTTGCCTTTGCTTTCGCAATGCAGTCACGAAGCTTTGAGTTAGCATTAGGATCTGCACTTCCGCCGTCACGAACGGCAACAATAAGCTCTCTGCCGATTTTTGTAAAAATTTTTGCTCTTGCAGCGTCATTTTTACCTTTTTTCTGTTTAATGGTACTCCATTTATTATGTCCGGACATTTATTATCATTCCCCTGTAAATAAAATTATATTAAAAATTGCAATCTATTATAGCATGAAATGAGAATAATTGCAAATGTTTTATACAACAATTGCAAAATAAAGGACGTAAGAAAAATATTTTTAATAGTTACAATTTTGTAACTTTTCTATTGTCAAAATACGGCGGTGGTGTTATAATTAAATTTAAAAGCTGAAAGGAAAAAGAAAAAGCAGCTTTTACAGTAAATATTAATGTTAGAAAGGAAATGCAAAATGGCGAGGTCAATGACCGGTTTCGGCAGATGCGAAACCACAGTAAACGGACGAGACATTGTGGTAGAGATAAAAAGCGTAAACCACAAGTTTTTTGAGTTTTTTTGCAGAACCTCAAGAGGATATTCTTTCCTTGAGGAGCGTTTGAAATCTGCAATAAACAGCAGGGTAAGCAGAGGAAAATTGGACGTTTTTGTTTCTGTTTCGGTGCCTGAAGATACACAGGCTAACGTAACGGTTAATCATAATTTGGCTGCGGGATACGTAAATGCTTTAAAGGAGCTTTCAGAGATTTATAATTTGCCCTATGACGTTACCGCCTCGACACTTTCAAGATATCCTGATATTTTGACGGTTCATAAGACCCCTGAAGATGAGGAAGAGGTTTGGCAGGCTGTTAAACCTGCCGTTGACGAGGCACTTGACAGATACATAGCTATGAAAGAGTCAGAGGGACAAAGACTGAAAGCCGATGTTCTTGCAAGAGCTAAAAATATACTAAATATTGTTTCAAAAATTGAAGAGCGTTCACCTCAGACGGTTAAGGAATACGAAGCAAGACTCAAAGAAAAGATAACGGACTTTTTGCAGGGAGCTTCTGTAGACGAGCAAAGACTTCTTACAGAGGTTGCAATCTTTTCCGACAAGGTGGCAGTGGCTGAGGAAACAGTAAGACTTCGCAGTCATTTTGAGGAGCTTAAAAACGCACTTGATACCGACGGAGCTGTTGGCAGAAGGCTTGACTTTATTATTCAGGAAATGAACCGTGAGGCAAATACAATCGGATCGAAGGTTTCTGACGCTGAGCTTGCTCACAGAGTTGTTGACATAAAGGTTGAGATTGAGAAGATAAGAGAGCAAATTCAAAATCTTGAGTAAGAGGGAAAAAGATGAAGCTTATTAATATAGGATTCGGCAATACGGTTTCCTCGGCAAGATTGGTGGCTGTTGTGTCCCCTGATTCTGCACCTATTAAAAGAATCATTCAGGACGCAAAGGCAAAGGGAACTCTTATTGACGCAACTTACGGAAGAAGATGTAAAGCGGTGCTGATTACAGACAGCGACCATATTATACTTTCGGCAATTTCGCCGGAAACAATAGGAAACAGAACTGAAGAAGGGGCTGAGCAAATTGAATAATAACGGAATTTTGGTAGTGTTTACCGGAGCGTCAGGTGTCGGAAAAGGTACAGTTATGAAGAAAATTCTTTCGGCAGACCCTAATAACTGGCTTTCGGTATCAATGACAACAAGAGTTCCGAGGGACGGAGAAACGGCAGGAGTAGATTATAATTATATTTCTGTCAGTGAATTTGAGAAAATGGCTGAAGAAAAAGCTTTTCTTGAATCTGCCTGTTACTGCGGAAATTATTACGGAAGTCCAAAGGCTCCTGTGGTTGAGCAGCTTGAAAAAGGAAAGAACGTTTTTCTTGAAATAGAAGTTCAGGGCTTTGAGCAGGTAAGAGAGCTATATCCTGATTGTCTCAGTATTTTCCTTTTGCCGCCTTCTATAGACGTTTTAGAGCAAAGACTTAGGGGAAGAGGAACTGAATCTGAGGAAGTAATTCAAAAAAGACTTAACGCGGCTTTGAGTGAGATTTCAAGGTCAGGCGAATATAAGTACAATGTTATAAATGACGATGTTGACAGAGCTGTTGAAGAAATTCTCAGCATCGTTAAAAAAGAGAAAAATAAGTGATAATTTGATTTAAATATCACTATAATATCACATAAAACACATAATAGATTTATAATATAAATTCATGAAAATAAAGGAGAATAAGTATGCATAAGGTTTCAGTAGATGATATGTTCAGCGGAAAGAAGAGCAGATACGCATTGGTTATAGGTGTTGCCAAGAGAGCAAGAGAAATTTCAACATATTTCAGCGAAAACGAGATTGTAACAAAGGATAAGCCGGTTCTTTTGGCAATAGAGGACTTTAAGCAGCACAGATACAATATTTTAGAGCCTGATACAGATGAAGAATAATACACAGCAGGACATATGTTTTGTTGCTTCCGTTGCCGTAGAAAAGACGGTTTACCATTTTGATAAGCTGTTTGATTATAAAGTCCCTAAAAGCCTTGAAACTCTGGTTTCCAAGGGAAAAAGGGTGTATGTGCCTTTCGGCAAAGGCAACGGACTGCGTCAGGCGGTAGTTTTTTCCGTTGATAAAGCTAATTCTGCCGATGTGGAAAATCTTAAAGAAATAAAGCAGGTTCTTGACAAAACTCCTGTGTTAACCGAGGAAATGCTGGAACTTGCCTTGTTTATAAAGGACAGATGTTTTTGTACCATATTTGATGGTATAAAGGCAATGCTTCCTGCCGGTCTTACCTTTAAATTTAGACTTAGTTATAAGCTTTCCGAGAAATCCCAAAAGATTTTCGGTGATGTCAATTCCGAGGATATGCTTGCGGGTTTTTCAACGGAAGAGAAAAATATTTTGCTTGCAATTCAAAAATGTAGCGGACTCAGCAAAGATAAAATTACGGACGCTTTCGGAAAAGAAAGTGAGGAAATACTTGATAAGCTTTGCCGTGAGGGATATATTACAGAAAACAGCGAGGCAAAAAGAAAAACCGGGGACGCCGGGGTGAAATGTATCGCACTTACAGATGACGCCCTTGATTGTCAGGTTTCTCTTACCGAAAAGCAGGAAGCTGTTTTTGAAATACTCTCCATGTGTAAGGGAGCGTCAGTAAAGGAGATTTGCTATTATACGGGAGTTACGGCGGCGGTTGCCGACGCACTGGTAAAAAAGGGCATAGCCTATTACTATGAAGAAGAGGTTTTGAGAATACCCAAGAAAGTATCATCAGGACAAAGGGATTTGATTGAAAAATTTAATTTGTCAGAGGAACAAAACAGAGTTTATAAAAACATCTACAGCAGATATTCGAAAAATAAACCGTCTGTAACGCTGCTTTTCGGTATTACAGGTTCAGGAAAAACATCGGTTTATATTAATCTTATGGACAGCGTGCTGAAAGACGGAAAAACCGTTATAGTTATGGTTCCTGAAATATCTCTGACTCCCCAGTTTACTGAAAAATTTGTAACAATTTTCGGAAAAGATGTGGCTGTATTTCACAGCAGACTTTCTCTTGGTGAAAGGCTTGACGAGTATAAGCGTGTCCTTAGAGGGGAAGCAAAGATTGTAGTTGGAACAAGGTCGGCGGTTTTCGCACCTTTAAGGAATATCGGACTGATAATAATTGATGAAGAACACGAGCATACCTATAAGTCGGAAAGCACTCCGCGGTATAATGCCTGTCAGGTTGCAAAATTTCGCTGTATGAAAAACAACAGCCTTTTGCTTTTAGGCTCGGCTACTCCTTCGGTTGAAAGCTATTATCATGCCCTAAGCGGCACGTACTCTTTGGAAGTTTTAAAGGAAAGATATGGAAACTCCGTTTTGCCTGACGTTATGATTGAAGATATGAATCTTGAAATGGCTTCGGGAAATTTCTGCAACTTTTCCTCGGGTCTTGCCGAAGAAATAGAGAAAAATCTTGACAGCGGAAAGCAGTCAATTTTACTTTTGAACAGAAGAGGACACAACACCTTTGTCTCCTGCTCAAAATGCAAAGAGGTAATTACCTGCCCGAACTGCTCCATATCTCTTACCTATCACAGTGCAAACGACAGACTGATGTGTCATTACTGCGGATATTCGGTTCCTTATACCAATACCTGTCCTGTTTGTCACAGTGAAAGTCTAAGGTTTTCCGGTGCCGGAACTCAGAGAATTGAGCAGGAATTGGCTGAACTGTTTCCGTCGGCAAAAATTTTAAGGCTTGATACCGACTCAACCATGGGTAAATATTCCCATGAGAAAAAGCTTGCCGCTTTTGCTGCAGGTGACTACGATATTTTAGTGGGTACGCAGATGGTGGCAAAAGGCCTTAATTTTCCCAAGGTTACATTGGTAGGGGTAATTAATGCCGACACAATGCTGTATTCCGACGATTTCAGAAGCTATGAAAAAACTTTTTCCCTGCTTACTCAGGTTGTTGGAAGAAGCGGAAGAGGCGAGGAACGGGGAAGAGCTGTTATACAGACCTTTACGCCGGATAATCCGGTGATATATCTTGCCGCAGAGCAAAACTATGAGGCTTTTTATAACAGCGAAATTAAGATACGCAAGGGACTGCTGTATCCTCCCTATGCGGATATATGTTATATAGGCTTTGTAGGTACTAACCATGATATGGTTAAGCGTAAGGCTTTGGAATTTTCAAAATCCCTTGCTGAAACCGCAAGGCTTCGTTACAGCCATGTTCCTTTGAGAGTTCTTGGTCCTTCTCCGTCTAATGTTACAAAGGTAAATAAAAATTACAGATATAATATAATTATAAAATGCAGAGATAACAAAGAGACAAGAAGTCTTATAACTCTTATGCTCTGTGAATTCGGAAGAAAAAACAACAAGGGCAAAGGAGTAAGGATTTATGCCGACATGAATCCGTTGTCCTTATAAGTTGATTGAATATTTAGTTATTTAGATTGGATGATGTAAAATGGCAGTTAGAAATATAGTAAAAGAGGGCGACGAAGTTCTCAGAAAAAAATGCCGTCCCGTTGAAAAATTTGACCAGCACCTTTGGACACTGCTTGACGATATGGCAGAAACCATGCATCAGGCAGGGGGAGTCGGTTTGGCTGCACCTCAGGTGGGAATCATAAGAAGAGTTGTTGTAATAGATGTGGGAGAGGGAGTTATTGAGCTTATCAACCCCAAAATTATTATGAAAGCCGGAGAGCAAATTTCCGCCGAGGGCTGTCTTTCATGCCCTGGAGAATACGGAATAACAAGCCGTCCCATGTATGTAACGGTAAAGGCTCAGGACAGATATGGCAACGAGTTTACAAAAGAGGGAAAAGAGCTTTTGGCAAAGGCTTTTTGTCACGAGCTTGACCATCTTGACGGTGTTATTTTTAAGGACATAGTTCAAAGAATGTTAAGACCGGAAGAACTTGAGTAATCAAAATGATAAAATCTGATTATTTTTGTAAGAACGGAGATTATTTTTATGAAGATAGTTTTTATGGGTACTCCGGAGTTCGCAGTTCCCTGTCTTGAAAGGCTTATTCAGGACGGACACGAAGTAGCGGCAGTATTTACACAGCCTGACAAGCCAAAGGGCAGAGGATATGCCATGACTCCGCCTCCTGTTAAGGTTTGTGCCTTGGAACACGGAATAGAAGTATTTCAGCCTGTTTCAATGAAAGACGGTACTGCACTTGAGATTTTAAATAATATAAAGCCGCAGCTTATTGCGGTGGTGGCGTTCGGAAAAATATTGCCTAAGGAAATTTTAGATTTACCCGAATATGGCTGTATTAATGTTCATGGTTCTCTGCTTCCGAAATATCGTGGAGCGGCACCCATTCAGTGGTCTGTTCTTAACGGAGATAAAATTACCGGTATAACAACCATGTATATGGACGTGGGACTTGACACAGGAGATATGCTTTTAAAGGCTGAAACTGAAATCGGCGAAAACGAAACCTCCGGGGAGCTTCACGACAGACTGGCAGTAATGGGAGCACAGCTTCTTTCCGAAACTGTAAAATGTTTGGAAAAGGGAAGTGTCGAAAGAATAAAGCAGGACAATTCACAAAGCTGCTATGCCTCTATGCTTGATAAATCCATGTGCAGTATAGATTGGAATGACAGTGCCGTTAATGTCCATAATAAAGTAAGAGGACTTTCCCCGTGGCCCGTAGCTGTTGCGTCTATTATGAATAAAAAAGTTAAAATTCATAAAACAAAGGTGCATGATACAGACGGTGTAAAGGGTGAATGGGGTGAAATAGTATCCCTTGACCCATTTGTTGTTGCCTGCGGCAAAGGTACTGTGGAGATTCTTGAACTTCAATTAGAGGGCAAAAAGAGAATGAAAATCAAAGATTTTCTTATGGGTCACAGATTGCAGACGGGAGAGAGATTTTCTTAACAAGGAGAGATAAATATGCCTTTTTTATACTTTGACTGGACTTATTTTGTTTTTGTGGTTCCTTGTCTTATAATTTCCATAATATGCAGTGCTAATGTACAGAGCACATATGCAAAATATTCAAAGAGAATGAATTCAAGAGGAATGACAGGGGCTCAGGCTGCCGAATATGTTCTGAGAAGCAACGGAGTAACCGGAGTAAGAATTGAAATGGTAGAGGGAAAGCTTTCTGACCATTTTGACCCGAGAACCAATGTTATAAGACTTTCAAGAGATGTATATATGAATTCTTCCATAGCTTCTGTAGGCGTTGCGGCACATGAGGCAGGACACGCCGTTCAGCACGCTATGGGCTATTTTCCCAATAAGCTGAGAAGTGCGATAATTCCTGCTGCCAATATCGGTTCTTCACTGGGCTGGATTTTGGTAATTGTTGGTTTGATATTGCCGGTTCAGTATTCTTTCGTGGTTACTTTGGGAATTATTTTATACAGTGCCGCAGTGCTTTTCACAATAGTCACTCTGCCTGTAGAGTTTAACGCTTCTTCAAGAGCTTTAGCTTGTATTAAAAATACAAATCTGCTTTACGGAGAAGAATATACCGGTGCAAAAAGAGTATTGCAGGCGGCGGCAATGACCTATGTTGCGGCTACTCTTACTTCTGTTCTTCAGCTTATAAGACTTATTCTCATTGCCAACAGAAGGAGATAAGACATGGCACAGAACAGCACCATAAATCCAAGGACATTGGCTTTTAATATCCTTTACAAAGTGGAAAATGAAAAGGCTTATTCAAATATTACGGTAAATTCAATGCTTAAAGAAAGCGGCATGACAGGTGTTAACAGTGCTTTTGTATCAGCACTTGTTTACGGAGTGCTGGAAAAACAGATTACTTTAGATTATATAATTAAACAGTATTCCAATTTGCCTATGAGAAAAATTGAGGCTAAGACTTTGATTATTCTCAGAATGGGAATTTACCAAATGCTGTTTATGGATAAAGTGCCTGACAGTGCGGCGGTAAACGAATGTGTAAAAATTGCTAAAAAGAAAGGGCTTATGAAGTCCTGCGGTTTTATTAACGCAGTTCTGCGAAATTTTATCAGAGGAGATAAAAAATATAAGCTGCCCTCTGAGGACGAAAAAGAAAAATACCTGAGTGTTAAATATTCCTGTCCGGAAAAGCTTGTAATGCATTGGATTGAAAGCTATGGCTATAATGTAACTTTGGAAATGCTTAAATCTCTGGAGGGCAGACCGCCTGTATCCGTAAAGGTAAATACACTTAAAACCACATGGGAAGAGCTTTCGGAAATCTTTGCAAAAGAGGGAGTTTTTGCTGAAAAAAATTCTGTTCCCGACAGCTTGAATATTAAGTTCTCCGGTTCAATTGAAAACTTGCAGTCCTATAAAAACGGGTATTTTCATGTTCAGGACGGTGCAGGAACGCTGTGTTCTGTTATTGCGTCGCCGAAACCCGGTGATGTAGTATATGATATTTGTTCAGCTCCCGGGGGAAAGGCGTTTTCTATGGCAGAGCTTATGGAAAACAGCGGCGAGCTTTTTTGTTTTGATTTGTATGAACATAAGCTGCGTCTTATTAAAAAGGGAGCTGAAAGGCTGGGAATAGATATTATTTCCACGGCAATTAAGGACGGAACAAAGCCTTCCGACAGTAAGTTAAAACAGGCTGATGTAATTTTATGTGATGTTCCATGCAGCGGAACCGGAATTTTAAGGCGTAAACCGGAGATTAGATATAAGGACAATGATTATGAAGAAAATCTGACGGATATACAGTATAAAATACTCAGCGAGAGTGCTAAGCTTCTAAAGAAAGGCGGAAGACTTGTTTATTCCACCTGTACTCTTAATCCGTCGGAAAACGGAGATATAATAAAAAGATTTTTAAGTGAAAACAAAGATTTTCACGGCGGGGATTTAATTCTTCCCAAGGAGATAAAAAGGACGATTGAAGAAGAGAAATACGAGATAACCCTGTTCCCTCAGACAAATGGAACCGACGGTTTTTATATTGCTCTTTTACAGAAGGGATAAAATTATGGTACAAAGCGGTGAGATGTCAAAGTCAAAAATACAGCCTTCGGGCTGTTTTGAACCTGCATATGATGGTGATGGAAGACTTGACATTAAATCTCTGAATCAAGAGGAAATAACAAAACAGATTTTGGCTATGGGACAGCAAAAATTCAGGGCAAAGCAGGTTTTTGACTGGATAAACAAAGGCGTGGAGAATTTTGATGAAATGACAAATATTCCACGCAGTCTTATAGAAGAACTAAAGAAAAAGTGTTACATTTCTGTTGCACATATTGAAAAAAAGCAAGTTTCGTTATATGATGGTACTGTTAAATATCTATTCAAAATGAATGACGGAGAATATGTTGAATCTGTACTTATGAAATACCATCATGGATATTCTCTTTGCATTTCCACTCAGGTTGGCTGTAAAATGGGTTGTACTTTTTGTGCAACGGGAAAGGGAGGTTTTACAAGAAATCTCACTCCCTCTGAAATGATTTGTCAAATAGAGAAAGCACAAAAGGATTCGGAAATAAGAATTTCCAACATAGTTTTAATGGGTATGGGAGAACCTCTGGATAACTTTTATAATGTGGTTAGATTTATACAGCTTGTAACCTCGGATAACGGACTGAACATAGGAGTACGTCATATTTCTCTTTCTACCTGCGGTTTGGTTCCGAGAATATATGAGCTCTCGGAATATAATTTCGGGCTTACGTTGTCTGTATCTCTTCATGCACCCAATAATATACTTAGAAGCAATACGATGCCTGTCAATAAAAAATACCCTATAGAGGAGCTTTTGGCAGCTTGTAGATATTATGCAGAGAAAACCAAGAGAAGAATATCTTTTGAATATGCAATGATAAGCAATGTAAACGACATGGACGAATGTGCCCATGAATTGGGCAAAAAGCTTAAAGGTATGCTCTGCCATGTAAACCTTATCCCTGTAAATAACGTAGTCGAAACGGATTACAGAAAAAGCAGCAAAGACAGATTGGAATCTTTTGTGAAAATTTTGGAAAAATATTCAGTAACGGCTACGATAAGAAGAACCCTCGGCAGCGATATAGACGCTTCCTGCGGACAGCTGAGGGGAAAACATATAAGTAAAGGAGGCGTTTAGCTTGAATATATTCGGAAAAAGCGACATAGGAGCTGTAAGAAGCACTAATCAGGATTCATTTGCAGTCGGAAAAATCAGCGACGATATCGTATGGGCGGTTGTGTGTGATGGAATGGGCGGTGCCAACGGCGGAAATGTTGCCAGCGGCGAGGCTGTTAAAATTATAAAGGAAAAAACAGAGAACTTAGTCCGTCCGGAAAGTATGAGCAGCGAGGAAATTTCCTTGTTTATGGTAGACGCTGTAAAAAAGGCTAATTCACGTATATATGAGATGTCACAAAGTGATATAGAACTTGACGGAATGGGAACCACCTGCGATTTTGTGATTGTAGTGAATCAAAGAGTCCATGTTGCTCATGTTGGTGACAGCCGCACATATCTTATAAGGAACGACCGTATAATCCAAATTACGGAAGACCATTCTTTTGTGCAGGAAATGGTGAAGCAAGGTCAGATTACACAAGAGGAAGCAGAAAGACACCCAAACAAAAATATTATTACAAGAGCGGTGGGCGTCGGTGATGATGTTGACGTTGACTATATTGAAACAATATATGAAAAGGGCGACAGTATTCTGACTTGCACAGACGGTTTAAGCAATATGGTATCTTCCGGAGAAATACTATCCGTTGTTTTGTCAAATAAAATTGATGAAGCTGTTGAAATTTTGATAGAAAGAGCTGTTTCAGAAGGCGGATATGACAATATTACCGTAACTGCTATACACTAAAGGAGGAAACAACTTTGGATAAATACACAGGCAAAAGGCTTGACGGAAGATATGAGATCCGCGAGCTGATAGGTGTGGGTGGAATGGCATATGTTTATCGCTGCTATGACATCATCGATGACAGAGAAGTTTCAATAAAAATCTTAAAAGATGAATATCTTCACAACGCAGATTTTAGCCGTAGATTTAAAAACGAATCAAAGGCAATAGCGATGCTTTCGCATCCAAATATAGTAAAGGTTTATGATGTGAGCTTTGGAGATGTTATTCAATACATTGTCATGGAATATATTGACGGAATAACACTTAAAGAATACATTGCCCAGCAGGGTGTAGTTGACTGGAGAACCACAATTCATCTTGTTTCACAGATTTTGAGTGCTTTGCAGCACGCACATCATCACGGCGTTATACATCGTGATATAAAGCCTCAGAACATCATGTTAACCGAAAACGGCACAATTAAGGTTACAGATTTCGGTATAGCAAGATTTTCCGACAACAATACAAGAACAATGACCGACCAGGCAATCGGTTCGGTTCATTATATTGCACCTGAACAGGCAAGAGGAAGCGTTACCGACGGCCAGTCGGATATTTATTCGGTGGGCGTTATTTTGTACGAAATGCTTACGGGAAAGTTGCCTTTTGACGCTGAAAATGCTGTTTCCGTTGCTATTATGCAGATGCAGTCTACGCCCAAAAGACCGAGAGAAATAAATCCCAATATTCCCAAGGGTCTTGAGGAAATAACCCTTAAGGCAATGCAGAAAAATACGGGACTGCGTTTTAAAAACGCCTCAGAAATGCTTCAGGCATTAAAGGCTTTTGAGCAAAATCCTGACATTACCTTTGATTACAGATGTTTTGTGGATAATCAGCCGACACGTTATGTGGAAAAAATCCCAAAGGCTGCTAATGACGTTCCTGTAAAGGAAAATCATCAGGGCTATGGTGATGATTTTGACAATATGGATTTTGATAACAGAGGTCCGGAAATCAGAAGACGTCAGCAGAATGTTTCGGCGGTTCAAAATACAGCCCGGCAGTCAGAAGCAAATATGACGTCAGGTTCAGCAAAGAAAAACACAGGAAAGTTTATAGCTATAGGTGCTTCAATCGGTGTCGGTGTTGTTGCCATAATAGTTTTAATTTTTGTGTTTATAGGAAATATGGGGTCAAATACTGTTCCCGATGTTGATGTGCCTAATTTTGTAGGAAAACAGCTTTCCGATGTTCAGGGCAATAAAGAATACGAGTTTAATTTTGAAATCATCAAACGATATGACGAAACAAAGGAAATCGGAGAAATACTTGACCAAAGCCCTAAAGCCGGTTCAATGAAAGTAAAAATGAACTCAACAATAACTTTGTATGTTAACGGCAGTGATGCTCCTATTAAGGTTCCGTCTATAATAGGTGAAAAGGAAGAGGAAGCACGTCAAAAAGTTATTGACGCCTATTTGTATCCTCAGGTATACTATGTTGAGGACGACAGTGTTGAGGCAGGAACGGTAAAAAGTACCTATCCAAACGTAGGTGAAGAAGTGGAAATAGGTTCTACGGTTAATATTTTTGTTGCAAAAGAATCAAATGCCGATGATATCGAAGTGCCTAATGTTATAGGTATGACACTGGAAGATGCTAAACGAGAGCTGGATAAACGCGGTCTTAAATATTCTGTAGTTACAGATAAAAACAGTGATAAGCCTAAAGACGAGGTTATTGATCAGTCTCCTTTGGCAGGCGGAATGGTAGAAAAGGATTATGTTGTTACTCTTACTGTAAGCGAGGGCATTCCTCAGGAAAAATCATATGTTTTCTATGTTGATTTGCCGGGAGAGGAAACAAATCCCGTTGATGTCAGGGTGGTAGTTGACGGAGTTGTGGATTCCACCAATTCAAGAAGCAATGTTATTCCTGCATATAACAGTACATTCACTATTGAGTTAAAGGGTACAGGAAAGGTCAATGTAGTTGTAGAAATTGACGGAAAGAAATATAGGGTTTATGAGGTTAATTTTGATGACCAGAATGTAAAAACTCTTGAATCCTATGATTATGTGCCTCAGCATACCGAAGCACCTACCGAAGAGCCTACTACTCAGCCGCCTACCACTGAACCGACAGAGGAAACAACGGCAAAGCCAAACGAATAACAGTATAAATAAATCAAATGATTAAAAATTCCGGCTGTGATGTAAGTTGCAGCCGGATTTTGATAATAATAAATAGGAGAGAGTATGAAAAGCAGTTTAAAAACAGGAGTATTGGTGTCCGTGTTGGGCGGATTTTATTATGTGGAATCAGAAGATGAAATATATGAGTGCAAGGCAAGAGGAGTATTCAGAAAGAAAAATCATTCGCCTATGGTAGGAGATAAGGTGGAGTTTTCCTTGCAGAAAGAGGGTTTTTGTGCCATAGAGAATATTTTGCCGAGAAAAAACAGTCTTGTTCGTCCGCCGGTTGCGAATATTGACACTCTTGTAATCGTAAGCTCGGCAGTTGACCCAAAACCCAATACCTTTGTAATTGATAAAATGACCGCCGCTGCGGTAAATAAGGGAATAGAGCCGGTTGTGGTTATAACAAAAACGGACTTGGCAGACAGTGAGGAAATTTTAAATATCTACAGAAGCTCTAAAATAAGAACTATTTCATTTTCTAAATTTGACAGCGATGAAAAAAACGAGATAAAGTCGCTTTTCCCGGGAAAAATAGTAGCTTTTACAGGCAACAGCGGAGTAGGTAAGTCAACTCTTTTAAATACGCTGTTTCCGCAGCTTGAATTGGAAACAGGAGATATAAGCAAAAAACTGGGAAGAGGCAGACATACTACACGTTCATCAAGACTTTATAAGGTAAATGGAGGCTATGCCGTTGATACTCCCGGTTTTTCTACAGTTGACCTTGAAAGATATGAGATAATCAAAAAGGACGATTTACAGCACTGTTTTCCGGAGTTTGAGGAATATTTGGGAAGTTGTAAGTTTGTTTCCTGTGCCCATGTATGTGAAAAAGGGTGCAGTATTATTGAGGCTGTGGAAGAGGGAAAAATTCAAAAATCACGCCACGACAGCTATGTCGCCATGTATAATGAGGTTAAGGATATCAAGGAATGGGAGAGAAAATAACATATGAGCAGTTTACATAATAAAAAGAGGTGCGTGATAGTTTGTGCTTCTCCTGACTGCGACGACAGATATCTCAATGAGGAAATAAATAAGGAAAGTGATTTTATAATTTGTGCCGACGGGGGAATGGAGCATTTAAAAAATGCAGGGTTTACCCCCGATATTTGGATAGGCGACTTTGATTCATGGAAGGGTGAAGTTAAAAGCGATAAGTCTCAGATTATAAGGCTGAATCCGGAAAAGGACGACACAGACGCAATTTCCTGTGTAAATAAAGCTGTAGAATTGGGTTTTAAAAAAATCGTGTTGCTTTGTGCCTTGGGAGGCCGAATAGACCATACCTTTGCAAACCTTTCGGTTTTGCTTTACGGTTTGGAACAAGGCTTGGATATTTCAATTTTAACGTCCGCTGAAGAAATAAGGGTGTTAAATGAGGGTAAATATTTTTTTGAAAATCAAAATGGAAAAACCTTTTCCGTCTTTGCTTTTGGCTGTGACAGTGCGGTAATTTCCTACGAGGGTGCAAAATATCCCCTTGACAGATATAATATGAAAGCATTTTATCCTATCGGAATATCAAATATATTTGTAAAAGACAGAAGCAAAATCATGGTTCACAGCGGAAAAGTGCTGTGTATTATAAATTTAAGAAAAATTTCATAATCGTGTAATTTTGATATGAAAAAACTATTGTTTGAGTTTTAAAAATAAATATATTGATAAATAATAAAAAAATATTTACATTTCTTTAATATTGTGCTATAATTAAAACAAAATAAGATGATTATTAGCTGATGAAAAATGTATGCATTATAAATACATTAACGGTAGAAATATGAAAACAGCTCAATACGGTTCTGATAATAATAAATATTCCATTGAAACTGACTGGTATCTTTCAGAAGAAAATTTGAAACGACTGAACATTTCATTTGAAATATATAATTTGAAGTTTTATTGTCTCGGAATTTGTGACAGAGGAAAATTTTTTTCTATAGATTTTTATACAAATGTTTGTCCCGATTCGATAAAAATACTAACTCCTGCAAAAGTAAGTATTAATGGTGACAAGGATAGAATTGATATAATTAAAAAATGTGTATCCTATAAGCCGCATAAACAAAGGAAAGTGCCGGTAGATGTTCTTCATTTGTGCCATTTATATAATATTGATATATCAAGTGCGGCAATGTTAGATAGAATAGAGATATATAAACCGGAGAATATTAATGTTGATGAATTGACAGTAACTTTTCTATATGAAAAAGAGATTTTTCAGTCAGAAGATTATGATAAACAAAACCTCAGGTATGTTGATAATAAAGTATTGAAAAAGATAAATAATGCACCGAAAAACAGTTCGGTTTCTCTCTTGAGCGATGAATTCAGTGGAAGTATTGTGCTTGTAAAATGCAGTATTATTTAGTCTTTTTGTTGATGGATTATTTAAACTTTTGAAAAAATATGATTTTCATAGTCTGCAGATAAGTGATTTTTTTATATTCAAGTGTATATTAAAGGAGTAATTTTTGTTTGTTGACAGGAGGTGCATTGGTATGAAGAAAATTAAATTTTTGTCTTGTATGTTGGTGTTGGTTATATTTTCAGCTTTATTATCCGGATGCGGCGAAATGACTCCTGAAAATATTATGAAGCTTTCCACTGACTATACTTTGGAACAGGCACAAAAAGACGGAATGATTTATGTTCAGTCAAACGGTATTTCAGATGAAAAAATTCAGAAGATAAATGAGTTTTTCGGACAGTACGGCGATACAGGCACTTCCGGAAAGTCAGAAAAGTATCTTTATCTTATTGATGAAACCAGACTTGTAACTATGTTTACAGCGGGAGATAAATATACAGAAATGCAGCAGTACAGTATTCCGGAAAAAACTGCAACAGGCGTTTTATGCTATGCCAATGCCGGTGTAAGAGAAACAGAGAACGGACTTTTTGAACTGTATCTCTATAACACAGAAGAGGATGAAGCGGATTCTGTTTTGACTAAAGCCGGAGAAAAAACCGTATATTTCTACAGTGAATAACAGTCAGATTAACAACAAAAAGCGTGGCATAATAAAATGTCACGCTTTTACTTTTATTGTCCGCCGAAAAGGCATGATAAAACCACCAGTTCAACTGGTGGTGGGTAAAAAATCTTATAGAAAAGTAAA
>CALWIW010000036.1 GCA_944380855.1 uncultured Clostridia bacterium
TAGCGCTTGCTGAACTGCGGAGCGCGACGGGCAGCCTTGAGGCCGTATTTCTTACGCTCTTTCATTCTCGGGTCACGAGTGAGGAAGCCTGCCTTCTTGAGGGCTGCTCTGAGGTTCTCACTGTCGTACTGGAGAAGAGCTCTTGAAATACCGTGACGGATAGCACCGGCCTGTCCTGTAACGCCGCCGCCTGCAACTCTGCAAACTACGTCGAACTTCTCTGCTGTATCTGTGAGAGCCAAAGGCTGTCTAACGATGAGCTTCAAAGTTTCAAGACCGAAGTAGTTGTCGATATCTCTGTCGTTGATTGTGATTTTACCTGTTCCCTGATACAGTCTTACTCTTGCAACAGAGCTTTTTCTTCTGCCTGTACCGTAAAAATATGTTGCCTTATCGTACATTTAAGAGTCCTCCTTCCTTACATTTCCCAGTTTTCGGGCTTCTGAGCCTGATGAATATGCTCTGAACCTGCGAAAAGTCTGAGGCGAAGCATAGCTTCTCTGCCGATTGTATTTGAAGGAATCATGCCCTTAACTGCAAGCTCCATTGCCTTTTCAGGCTTTGTAGCCATAAGTGTATCATAACGTGTTTCCTTTAAGTGTCCGATATAACCTGTGTGACGCTGCCACTTTTTCTGAACAAGCTTGTTGCCTGTCAAAACTGCATCCTTGCAGTTGATGATGATAACATGGTCGCCGCAGTCTACGTGAGGTGTGTAAGTTGGCTTATGCTTACCTCTGAGAAGCACAGCTGCCTGAGCTGCTACTCTGCCCAGTGGTTTGCCTGCTGCATCAATTACATACCACTTGCGTTCAACCTCGCCTTTTTTAGCCATATATGTTGACATAGCGAATCCTCCTGTAATTATTTTTTCTTTAATCTCGCAATGATGATTATAATACATTAAAATGCCCGTGTCAACACTTTTTTTGATTATTTTAATTTAAACTTAGACGAACTCATGTTTTCTCTTGTTTTCTCTTGTTTTCTTACGTATACTCGTTTGCCATTTTTATTTTTTGAAAAATTTTTTTCATCAACATAATTATTTAAAAAGCATAATATAACAGCATAGGTGATTTTCAATAATAGTATCAAAATATTAAAAATTGTCAAAAAATGTATAAAAACACGCCTTTTTGTTGCAATTTATTCAAAGAAAAAACACAAATTACCCCTTTATTTTATCATAATTATATGGTATGATTGATACATATTAAGGAGGTGATAAGAAAATGGATTCAGACAATAAGTCGTCTGTACTGGTTTGTGTTACAGGTCAGCATGACTGCGACAGACTTATAAAGGTCGGCGAAAAAATATCCTCGTCAAAAAATATGCAGCTTCATGTGCTGTGTGTTCACCCGCCTGTTGAGGACCTCAGTCTTATGAGCAGCGAGATTGAGTATCTTTATAAAACGTCAAAGGATTTGGGAGGGGATATGACAATAATATTTAACGACGATGCACCACAGACAGCCGCTGACTTTGCAGAGAAAATCAATGCGAAACAGCTTGTAACAGGAATGCCGGACGGCAGGCTTAACAGCTTTATTCTTGTATTTCATGAAACTGCACCGCACATTCCTATTGCGATGGTATCCAAAGACAACATAACCTACAATATGCAGTCAAGCACAATTTACGTATAAAGACAGGTAATTCCTGATGATATAACCATATAAAGCAAACCCACAACGAACTTGCAGCCGTTGTGGGTTTTTCGATGTTTGATATATACAATTAATACGACAAGGTTAAAAAATCAATCTTTAATATTTAATTCGGAAATATATTCGAGAAGCGGAGCTTCTTCGGTATAAACCTTAAACAGGTCGTCAAAATGCTGGGCGATAAATCCCTTTTCCTTTGAGCTTTCCAAAAACTCAAAAAGCTTGTCGTAATAGCCGTTTATGTTGTAAAACAAAATTTCTTTTTTAAGCTGATTGAGCTGACGAAGGGTAAGTATTTCAAACACCTCGTCAAAGGTTCCCAAGCCTCCGGGAACAACCACAAAAACGTCGCAGGCTTCTTCCATTTTCTGCTTGCGTATTCTCATTGTGTCGGTGAAAATCATGGTTGTGCAGTCGTCGAAAAGCTCCCCGTCAACCTTTACTTCCTTAAAAAACTCGGGGACAATTCCCGTTATTTTTCCTTTTCCGCGGTAAAAGCCTCTTGCGGAAGCTCCCATAAGGCCTCCCGAGCCAGCACCGTAGATAAGGCTGTGTCCGTCTTTGGCAAGCTTTTCTCCAATACTTTCCACCGCTGTTATATACGACGGGTCAATTCTGTTGCTTGCCGAACCAAAAATACAAATATTCATTAAATAATTCTCCTGTCTTATTGTTTAGTTTTAAAATAAAAACAGTAATAACTACTGAATTTGTCTTTTTTGCTGTTATTTGCTTAAATACTTGAATTTAAAATCCCAATAGGTTATAATTGCCTTAAAAATATATGAGAGAAAGGACTGATTATATGAGTGCCGCTATAGTTACCGGAGCGTCCGGAGGAATAGGCAGAGCCGTTGCGGTTGCTTTGGCCAAGATGAAATATCATCTTGTGCTTACCTACAATACCCATAAGGAAGAATGTGAAAGCCTTGCCCAAGTCATATGGGAAAATTACGGAGTTCAGGTTCTTGCCATGAAATGCGACGTAAAATCTCCGCAGGAAGTAAAAGAGGTGGTTAAAACCGCCGTAAATTCCTTTGAAAAAATACAGGTGCTTGTAAACAACGCAGGCATCGCACAGCAAAAGCTTTTTACCGATATCACCGACGAAGACTGGTTCACCATGATAAACACAAATCTTTCAGGGGCATTCTATATGTGCCGCGAGGTTCTTCCCTACATGATACATGAAAAAAGCGGAAGAATTATCAACATTGCTTCCATGTGGGGAGAAATCGGCGGTTCCTGCGAAGTTCATTACAGTGCCGCAAAGGCAGGGCTTATAGGACTTACCAGAGCACTTGCCAAGGAAGTGGCACCATCGGGAATTACCGTAAACTGCGTTTCTCCCGGAGTTATTATGACCGATATGATGAGCGGCTTTGATGAAGAAACCATAAAAAGCCTTACCGAGGAAACCCCCGTGGGACGCTTGGGAACGCCCAGAGATGTTGCCAAAGCCGTTGAGTTTTTAGCCCATGAAAGTTCTTCCTTTATTACCGGAGAAATCCTCCGGGTAAACGGCGGTTTCTTTTAAATCCGCCTTGGACAGGTTCATCTGTCGGAAAACTCACGCCATGCGGCGGTTTTAGCTTTGCTTTCCTGACTGAAAAAAACTATTTCATATTTTTTAAAACCGCCTTGCAAAACTTTACCTTAAAAGTAGACGTCGTTACAAGGCGGGCGAAACTCTTTTATTTCCGACCTGCAAGGGTTAGTCTAAGAAATAAACGTCTGCACAGGTCGGGAGAAACCTTTTCCTTATTCTTTAGGAATGGTTAGCTCTCATTTAACTTATTTTTTAATTTCTTTATTTCCTTATTTTTATTTTGCGGAATTATCTTCTTTTTCCTTAAAGGCGAAAAATCTTTGACCTATATAGTTAAATCCCACAAAGAACACAGAGCCTACAAGCATTGCGATATTTGTCTGTAAGGACTGTGAAAGTGAAGTTCCTCCCAAAATAAACACCGTTACAGGCTTTGCGATTCCGTAGGCAAGCAGATAGCACACAGCAATATTAAGGGCAAATCTCAAAAGGGGTTTGCCCCCTTTTTCTGTATTTTTAAATGTAAAATGCTTATTTAAAAAGTAGCTTAAAATACTTGTAAGTATGTAGTTTGCGGCACTGGAAATCCAATATCCCATATCCTGAAACAAATATCCGTTATCAAGGGCTTTAAGGTTTGCAAGGTTATAAAGTCCGAACATTATTCCCATGCCCACCAGGGTGTTGATTATTCCCACAAGTACGAATTTAAAAAACTTTTCGTCAAAAAACTTTTTTAAGAATGTTTTCATTTATTTTCTCCGCAGTTTTCCTTAGTTTTCTTCAGCTTTTTTATGGTCGTTGTTTTCCATAGCTGTTATATCCGAATTGTTTTCATTGGATTCACCCGGCTGATGGTCCGGGATTTTCGGGCAGATATCCTTATCGCTTTCAAAGTTTGAATATTTTAAAATATAAATAGGCCTGTCCTTTGTTTCCATATAAATTCTGCCTATATATTCTCCCAAAACGCCTATGGAAAGAACGGTTATTCCTCCCAAAAACAGGGTGGCACAAAGGTTTGTCACATAGCCGGGAACGTCAATTCCAAAAGCCAGGGTCTGAATAAGGGTCACTATTATATAGATAAAGGAAATTAAGCTTATAAAAAATCCCAAAACGGAAATAAATCTTAAAGGGGCAACGGAAAAAGCAGTTATACCGTCGATGGCATAGCGGAAAAGTCCCCAAAAGCTCCACTTTGTAGTGCCTATAACTCTTTCAATATTTTCATATGGTATCCATTTTGTGTTAAAGCCTACCCAGCAGAAAATACCCTTGCTGAATCTTTGAACCTCGGAAAGCTCCAAAATGGAATTTACCATTTGTCTTGACATCATTCTGTAGTCAACAGCTCCGTAGGGCATTTTAACGTCAGTTATCTTATTTGAAAGCCTGTAAAAGGTTCTTGAGAAAAAGCTTCTTATTTTAGACTCGCCCTTTCTTGAGGAACGCATGGCGGCACAGCAGTCGTAACCCTCCTCAATAGCCTCTATCATCTGAGGAAACATTGCAGGGGGGTGCTGTAAATCTGCGTCCATTACAATGACATAATCCGCAGTGGAATGTTTAAGTCCCGCATACATTGCCGCTTCTTTTCCGAAGTTTCTGGAAAAGGAAAGATACTTTACAAAAAAGTACTTTTCAGCAAGCTTTTTCATAACAAGATATGTTTTATCACGGCTTCCGTCGTTTACAAGTATGTATCTGAATTTATAATTTTCTATGGTATCAATAACCTTGTTGGTTTCCTGAATAAAATATTCAAGACCCTCCTCCTCGTTGTAGCATGGCACAACAATGTCAATAGTTTTCAAAGTATCACTCCGCTTGCATATAAAATTTATAAATCAATTGTAAATATACAATACAATTATACCAAATATCCCGTAAATTTCAAGGACGGTACAATAACCTCAGGTGACAGATTTATGAATTTTCATTTTTTATAATTTCAATTATTTCTTTTAGGTTTTTGCACTTGGCATACAAAAGCTTTTCAGTGTCCTTGTCGGGATTTACCATATCGGGTATCATAACCGTTTTAAGACCTGCAGAATAAGCGGACTTAACTCCGTTTATGCTGTCCTCCAAAGCCATGGTGTTTTCCTTTTCCGTACCCAGCAAAAGCCTTGCCCTCTCAAAAATTTCAGGGTCAGGCTTTCCGTTTTTTACCGTGTCGCCGAACATAAAAGCGTCAAAATATTCTGTAACCCCTGCTATTTTTAAGGTTCTAAAGGCACTTTCCTCTCTTGTGGAAGTTGCCACAGCGGTTAATATTTTGTTTTCTTTCAGATATTCCAAAAGCTTTGATAGTCCCTCTTTCTGAGGCACACCATATTTTTCCGTGTATTCAATATACATTTGAGAAACCTTTTTTCTCAGAGTTTGATAATCGAAGCTTTCTCCGTAAATCGACCTGTAAAGCTTTTCCGTTTCGGCGTGGCGAAGTCCCACTGTTTTTTTGTATATGTCTATGCTGTAGTCAAATCCGCTTTCTTTCATAACCTGCGACCAGTTTTTCAGCACGATTTTTTCCGTGTCGAACATCAGACCGTCCATATCGAATATTACGCCTTTAATCATTGGTTTTTCCTTTCTTTTTATGTTATCCGTTGACCTTGTTAACGGGATTTCCCTCGATAAATGATTTTATATTGTTTTCAACAATTTCCATAAGTCTTATTCTTGTTTCGTAATGAGCCCATGCAATATGAGGGGTTATAATGCAGTTTTTAACATTCAAAAGGCAGCAGTCCTCTTTCATTGGCTCGGTTTCCAGAACGTCAATTCCGGCTCCCGAAAGCTGACCGCTTTCCAAAGCCTCCTTTAAATCCTCCTCACAGAGAACTCCTCCTCTTGAGGTGTTTACAAAAAAAGCACCCTTTTTCATCTTGTTAAAGGTTTCCCTTGTAAACATTTTTTCCGAGTCCTTGTTTAAAGGGCAGTGAACAGTGACAATGTCGCTGTTTTTAAGAAGAGCGTCAAGAGAGCAGAACTCTCCATTTTCAACCTCTTTGAAATTTCTTGAATATGCCAGTATATTCATTCCGAAAGCGTGAGCGATTTTTCCCACGGCTTTGCCTATGCTTCCATAGCCCACAATACCGATGGTTTTTCCGTAAAGCTCGTTTATATTGTAGACAAAGGGGGAAAAGGTGGGACTGTTTTTCCAGCCTCCCTGCTGTACAAAATCGTTGTATTTTCCCACCCTTGTGAAATGCTCAAGAATAAGGGCAAAGGTGTGCTGTGCCACGGCGTTGGTGGAATAGCTTCCTGCGTTGCAGACGGTTATACCCTTTTCATTGCAGTATTCAATGTCTATGTTGTTGTAGCCTGTGGCAAAAAGTCCTATGTATTTAAGCTTTTCCGCCCCCGACAGATTATCTCTGTTCAGGGGAGTTTTGTTGCAGATTACGGCTTCCGCGTCCTTTATTCTCTCGGCGGTTTCCTCTTTTGAAGTGAGGGGGTAAATCTCCGTTTCTCCGTATTTATTTAAAAAATCAAGGGAGATGTCGCCTTTTGTAATTGTCTGTGCGTCGGTTACTACTATTTTCATATGTTACGTACTCCTTTTGTTTTTTGATAAAATCTCCAGTATATTTTTTATATAGGTTTCTCCCATATGGGATTTTACGCAGGGAAGCTCTGTCATCTCTTCGGGTTTTATGGCTGAGGGATTTTCTCCGTAAGAGCCTAAAACAAGCTTTGAAAGAGGCGAAAGCCGTGTGTTCATGGAAAGCATAAACCTTGAAACCTCTCCCAAAGGGTATTTTTTTACCATAAGTCCCGCAAGTATTTTGAAATATTCGTACAGGGTAAAGGCTTTGCCCTTTTCCGAGGTTATTTTCTCACGGTAATATTCGGAAGGGCTTTTTGCGATTTCCCATGCGGACTTTGCAAAATCACGGCGTAGGGTTGACGCTTCCTCTTCTCCCAGACATATGGTTCTGCCGTATTTTCCGAAGCCCCATTGAAAAGGTGGACACACTGTTATTATATCGTTTTGGTTTTCAAAATTCACTATATTTTCGTAATCTTTTTTCTTTTCTCCGCACACAGCTACATTGGGAGCTCCGAAGGTTATACAGCTTACCCTGTTTTTGCCGTATTTTTCGGAAAGGTAGACGGAAAATAAATTTGCCGCCGCACCTCCTCTGCTGTGGCCGGTGACATAGAACTTAACTTTTTCCTCTGATATTTTTTCCTTTTCCAAATATTTCAAAAGGCTTTTTCTTATTTCAATACAACAGCGGTAAAATCCCCTGTGGAACTTATTTTCCCCTAAATCAAAATTGCTGTACCACTGTTTTTTAATTGTTCCGCTTACCGCAATCATAACAAGGGTAAAGGAAGAAAGCTCTTTTTTACCTATTGCAAAGGCACAGGGCCTGACTCCGTTTTTGTCCCCGTAATTGTAAAGCCTTATGCTTTTAAATCCGCATGAAGAAAGGCAGGCTCTTATTTTCTCCTTTTCATAAGCACAAAGGCTTACAACGGAAAAGGAAAATGCACGCTTAAAATCAACGGAATTGCTTAAAAAGGATTTTTCCAGCTCTTTTTTGGAAAATATTTTAAAAAACCTAACGGAAATGCTGTTTTTTCCGTTAAAAACAAATCTCTTTTGTTTGGGAACACATCTTTTCATAAAAATCACCATGAAATATTTTGTCCCGAACAAAAGAGATAATTCGCTTTATTAAATTTAAACCTGTATTCCCAAAAGATGAGTTGCAATTTGGAAATAAACAAAAAGTGAAATTGCGTCAACCAAGGTGGTAATAAACGGACTTGCCATAACCGCAGGGTCAAATCCGATTTTTTTTGCAAGCATAGGCAGAGTACAGCCGATGATTTTCGCAACAAAAACGGTAACCACAAGGGTAAGACATACAACCATGGCAACGGGAACGGTTACAGCGGGATTTCCCATTAAAAGATTGTCCACAAGCATCATCTTTGCAAAGTTCGCAACGGCAAGGACAGCTCCGCAGAGCAAAGCTACTCTTGATTCCTTAAAGATGATTTTAGGAACGTCCTTAAATCCGATTTCACCAAGGGAAAGGCTTCTTATAACCGTAACGGAAGCCTGGCTTCCCGAGTTTCCGCCTGTGTCCATGAGCATGGGAATAAAAGCGGAGAGAACAACGGAGGTTGCCAATGCGTCCTCGTAAAATGTAATTATCATTCCCGTAAAGGTGGCTGATATCATCAAAACCAAAAGCCACGGAATACGGCTTTTCCAGGTTTCCAAAACGCCAACCTTTAGATACGGCTTGTCGGTAGGAGTGATAGCCGCCATTTTCTGCATATCTTCCGTTGTTTCTTCTTCCATAACGTCGATAGCGTCGTCAACGGTTACAATACCCACGAGCCTGTTTTCCGTGTCTACAACAGGCAAAGCCAAAAAGTTATATTTGTTGAAAAGATGAACAACGTCCTCCTGGTCGTCCAGGGTGTTTACGGAAATAACATTTGTTTCCATTAAATCCTCAACCACGTCGTCGTCCTCTGCAATAAGCAGTGTTCTTATGGAAATAATACCGGAAAGCTTTCCTGTTTTATCGTCGGCAACATAACAGGTGTATATTGTTTCCTTGTCAATTCCCGTTCTTCTTATTCTTTTTATGGATTCCTCGGCAGTCATTTTCGGTCTTAATGTGACAAACTCCGTTGTCATAATAGAACCTGCACTGTCCTCGGGATATTTCAAAAGCTCGTTTATTTCTTTTCTTGTCTGAGGGTCTGCCTGACGTATAATTCTTTTTACAACGTTTGCAGGCATTTCTTCGATAATATCAACGGCGTCGTCAACATAAAGCTCGTCTACAATTTCTTTAAGCTCACTGTCGCTGAAGCTGTGGATAAGCATTTCCTGGGTATCCTCGTCCATTTCGACAAAGGTTTCCGCCGCAAGCTCCTTTGGAAGCATTCTGAAAAGAAAGGTGATTTTTTCGTCCTGAAGCTCCTCGAAAAGTGCCGCCAGGTCAGCGGAATTCATTGTGGTCAATATATCTCTCAGAGTACGGAATTTCTTTTCGTCCAAGAGAACCTTTATTGTTTCGGCAATGGTAACCGATACTTTTTCCATTCTTCTTCCTCCCATTCTTTAAAAAAATTAAGAATAATTTGGGAAGTAAAGACACTGGGTTTTATGTCAGCAAGAGAAAAAAACAGACGCAAAACAAAAATATAACGTCTGATACTTTCCTATGCTACTTCGCCCGGGAACAGTGCCTGTACTACTTCCTGCGTCCATTTTTTATCCCCCTTTTGTAATATAAATTTTATTTGGACTTTTATGTACTGCTGTTTTTATAAGTCCTATAGTACCAAGATAATTTTATACTACGGGCAATTAGTTGTCAATGCGATTTTCTTCTAAAAACCATGTGATTTTTTGTTTTTTTTTGGAGCTTTTAATATCGGCTTTGCCGTAAGCTTTTATTTTTTGAAACACACAGGCGGTATGTTATTTTCAGGTAAATTTTATGTATTTTTTTCGTTTGCTTTTATTAAGAGTAAATTAAAAAATAGCAGTAACAGCGGTCGTATATAAGATTTTATCTTAAAACTTTAATAAAATACCTTTGTGTTTTGTTCTTTTTTGGGTTTTGTGAAAAAATCCTCTTATACAACAAAATAATAATGTTATCATGCAGTAAAAACAAATACGGGAAAGCTTAAATTTAGGTGAAATGCTGAAATTTGCCTATAAATTTGACAATACAAAAAAATAAATATATAATCTAAAATAACAGGTTAGGGATGGCCTGTATTTCAAGGAAGAATTGTGGATTGAAAAGTAGAAAGTTAAATGAAAGAGGGAAAAACCAATGGCAACTACAAAGAAAGCAGTTGAGGCTGCAAAGACAGAAACAGCAAAGGTTGAAGCTGTAAAGGCAGAAGAGGCTGTTGCTGAGAAAGTTACCGCTGCTGATACAAAAGAAGAGGCTGTTGCTGCTCCTGCAAAGGAAACAAAGACAACAGCTGCAAAGAAGACTGCTACAAAGAAAACAGCAGCACCAAAAGCAACAAAGACAACAAAGGCTGCTAAGGCTCCTGCAAAGAAAGAAGAAGCAGAGGTTAAAGAGGCTGCTTCAGTAGAAATGTTTGTTGAGTATAACGGTGTTCAGGTTTCTTATGAAGAAATCGTAAGACTTGTTAAGGGCAGCTACGGTAAAGAAGCAAAAGACCTTAAGATTTACGTAAAGCCTGAGGACAACCGTGCATATTATGTTGCAGACGGCGAAGCAGGTTCCGTAAGAGTTTTGTTCTTATAATTAATCGGAAACTTTTCGTTTCTGAGGAAATCTTAACCTTTAATACTTCGGTTATTTAACCACTGCAAAGCAGGGACAGACTTCTCGGTCTGTCCCTTTTTTTATAAACCTGTCAATCGGGGAAGGAGTAATATTTTTATGAAAAAGAAAGCGGAGAAATCAGAGGGCTTTTTTAAAGGTCTTATTAATCAGGTCAGAACAAGCAAAAGCACATTTGCTGTGTTTATTGTTCTGAGATTTTTTGTTATCGCGGCAATGGTTCTTTCTGTTATCAGAGGACATTACGAAAATCTTTTTGTCTGCACATTGGCACTTGCTTTGTTTATGGTGCCTCCTTTTGTTGAAAAAAACTTCGGAATACAGCTTCCCTCAACACTTGAAATAATAATTCTGCTGTTTATATTTTCGGCAGAAATTTTGGGAGAAATACAAAGCTATTACACAAAAATTCCTTTTTGGGATACAATGCTCCACACAATGAACGGCTTTTTGTGTGCCGCCGTTGGTTTTGCTTTGGTGGATATTTTTAACAGAAACGAAAAATTCACTTTCAAGCTTTCGCCCTTTTTCCTTGCCTTTACAGCCTTTTGTTTTTCAATGACTGTAGGCGTGGTTTGGGAATTTTTCGAGTGCGGCTGTGATTTGTTCTTACATACGGATATGCAGAAAGACACGGTGGTTACTCAGTTCTCTTCGGTGCTTTTAAATCCCGAGGGCATAAACAATCCAATATACGTGAACAATATCACAGACACAATGATAAACGGTCAGTCCCTTGGTATTCAGGGATATTTGGATATAGGATTGCTTGACACAATGAAAGACCTTTTTGTAAACTTTATAGGTGCGGTGGTTTTCAGCATTATAGGATTTTTCTACGTAAAAACCAGAGGCAAGGGTAAATTTGCCAGAAGATTTATACCTGTGGTAAATCAGAAAAATACCGAGGAAGAGAAAAAGGAAAAGCAGACCGCTGAGGTATAGAAATAAGAGAGGCGATATTATGAAGGCTCTGAACGAAAATAAGATTTTTTACAACGGCACAATAATTACAATGACAGATAATGAATATCCCGAGGCGGTTGCCGTAACCGAAGGGAAAATTTCCTTTTCGGGAAGTATGGAAGATATTTTGTCCCAAGAGGAATATAAAGACCATGAGAAAATCGACCTTCAGGGCAAAACTTTAATGCCTGCATTTATAGATCCCCACAGTCATTTTACCTCTGTTGCAACCTCTTTTTTGGAGGTTTCTTTGGAAAACGCCGAAAGCTTTGATGATATCTGCCGTATAATTTCAAAATATATAAAAAGCGAAAATATACCAAAAGGCAAATGGATAGTGGCAAAGGGATATGACCAGAATTTTCTCAGGGAAAAGGATCACCCCAGAGCGGAGGTTTTGGACAGGGTTTCCTCTGAATATCCCTTGATAATTCATCACCGTTCGGGACATATGGGCGTTTTCAACTCAAAGGCTATGGAGATTTTAAAAATTGACAAAAATACCCAGTCCCCCGAGGGCGGAAATATAGAGAAAAAAGAGGGAATACCCACAGGGTATATGGAGGAAAACGCCTTTATTGAGCTGAGCAAAAAAGTTCCTATGCCCTCACTTGAGGATATGAAATCAGCCTATTTAAAGGCACAGAAAAAATATGCCTCCTACGGAATTACCACGATTCAGGAGGGTATGACCGTAGACCAGCTTGTTCCCATGTATCAGATGCTTAAAGACACCGAAAGCCTGTTTTTGGATACGGTTTGTTACTGCGGAATTGAAACGGGAAAAGAGTTTTTGGAAAAATTCAAAGAGCATAAAGGAAAATATATAAAAAATCTTAAAATCGGCGGATATAAAATATTTTTGGACGGTTCTCCACAAGGCAGAACAGCCTGGATGAGAGAGCCTTATGCAAATTCAAAGGACTATTGTGGCTACGGCACAATGAGTGACGCGGCTGTTTGTTCCTCACTGCAAAAATCCTGTGATGAAAATATGCAGCTTCTGGCTCACTGCAACGGCGACAGGGCGGTACAGCAGTATCTGACAGCAGGTGAAAAGCTTTTTGAAAGGGGCTGTGATATATCAAAAATCAGACCTGTTATAGTCCATGCCCAGCTTATAGGAAAGGACCAGCTTAAAACCGCCACAAAGCTCGGATTTATTCCTTCTTTCTTTGTGGCACACGTATACCACTGGGGTGAAATACACATTGAAAATTTCGGAGAAGAGAGAGCAAGGAGCATAAGTCCTGCAAAAAGTGCAGTAAAAGAGGGAATGAGATTTACCTTTCATCAGGATTCCCCTGTAATTGAGCCTGATATGATACAGACCATATGGTGCAGCGTGGAAAGAAAGACAAAATCCGGAAAGGTTTTGGGAAACGACGAGAGAATTTCCGTATACGACGCTTTAAAGGCTGTAACCGTAAATGCCGCTTACCAGTATTTTGAGGAAAAGGAAAAGGGAACAATTGAAAAAGGAAAAAAGGCGGATTTGATTATACTTGACAAAAACCCTCTTGACTGTAAAGGAGAAGAGCTTAAAAACATAAAGGTTCTTTCTACATTTAAAGAGGGCAAAAGGGTTTACTGATATTTTCGGATATAAAAGGAGATTTGTATGATAAAGCTTATTGCCACAGATATGGACGGAACTTTGCTAAATGACAAAAAGGAGCTTCCAAAGAATTTTTGCAGCTTTGTTTCGTCGAGAAAAGACATTAAAACGGTTATTGCCAGCGGCAGACAGTATTTCAGTCTAATAAAAACATTCCCTGACAATGTAAACGATTTTATTTTTATAGCGGATAACGGTGCCGTAGTATATGAAAAAGGCAAACCCCTTTTTACGGATTTCATAGATAGGGAAACCGTTGAAAGCCTATTAAAGGAAATTCACGCCATAGAGGGAACAGCCTGTGTTTTGTGCGGAGCAAACTCCGCCTACATATCAACGGCAGATGAAATTGCTGTTAAAAACATTGAAATGTATTATGCAAAGGTTAAGTTTGACATGAAAAGCTTTGACGAGTGCAGGGACGACAAAATATTAAAGCTTGCGGTTTTTCTTAACAAAGAGGCGGAAAGCAGACTTTACCCAAGCCTTAAACATCTCAATGACAAAGACGGAAAAATGTCCGCCGTGCTGTCCGGTGACAGCTGGGTGGACATAATGAACCGCCGCACCAACAAAGGCACGGCACTTAAAAAAGTTATGGAGCTTTACGGTATAAAGCCTGAGGAAGCCATGGCTTTCGGCGATTATCATAACGATTTGGAAATGATTAAAGCCTGCAAGGAGAGCTACGCCATGGCAAACGCCCATGAGGATATCAAGGCTGCGGCAAAATATATCGCCCCCTCCAACAACGACGACGGAGTTATGAGGGTTTTGCGTAAGGTTTTGGGATAAATCCTTTATTATTTGGGACGGGAGCGGAAAAAGACAGCGGCAAGCAAAGAAAAAAACACGGCTGCCGTTATTCCTGCCGAGCCGGCTGTTAAGGCTCCTGTGAAAATTCCGAAAAAGCCCTGCTCCTCTACGGCTTTTTTGACGCCCTGTGCTATTACGTTTCCGAATCCCGAAAGTGGAACCGTGGCCCCTGCCCCCGCAAAATCCACAAGATAGGGATACAGCCCGAAAGCGGAGAGTATCACTCCTGCAATGAGAAAGCCTACAAGTATACGGGCGGGGGTAAGGCTCGTTTTGTCGATTAAAAGCTGTCCTATTACGCATATAAGACCGCCGACCCAAAAAGCGTTAAGTATATTAACAATATTCATTGAACTTAAATCACCTTTCATTTAATTTCCTGCTGTTATGTTTTGCATAAAACAATCAATTATCCCGTGATATTTACTAAAAAAATCACCGTTTGGGAAAATAAAGACATCATATTCAAAAATGCCATTTATAAAAGTGATATTTTGTAAAAATACATTAAAAAACTATTGATAAAACAGAAAAAAAGCTTTATAATTAGGTTGTATGAGTGGGTAATTTCAGCTCAAACAATTATATGAAAGGAGTAGTACCTATGAATTATTCCCATGAAGTGGAAAAAATGTGTACTGTAACAAAAGGACCTCATCATGGTCCCGCCCCAATTCCTGAAGAGGGCAAATGGGTTAAGTCCTATGAAATCAAAGATATCTCCGGTCTTTCTCACGGTGTGGGCTGGTGTGCACCTCAGCAGGGTGCATGTAAGCTTACTCTCAACGTAAAAGACGGTATTGTTGAGGAAGCTCTTGTTGAAACTCTCGGCTGCTCCGGTATGACACATTCCGCAGCTATGGCTGCTGAAATCCTTCCGGGCAAAACATTGCTCGAGTGTCTTAACACTGACCTTGTTTGCGACGCTATCAACACAGCTATGAAGAATATTTTCGAGCAGCTTGCATACGGCAGAAGCCAGACAGCTTTCTCCGAAGGCGGTCTTCCAATCGGTGCAGGTCTTGAGGACTTGGGTAAGGGTCTTCGTTCACAGGTTGGTACAATGTTCAGCACCAAGGCAAAGGGTGTTCGTTACATGGAAATGGCAGAGGGCTATGTTCTTAAGACAGCTCTCGACGAGAATAACGAGGTTATCGGTTATCAGTTCGTTAAACTCGGTAAGATGATGGAGGATATCCGTCACGGTGTAGATCCAAAAGAAGCATATGAAAAGAATATCGGTCAGTATGGTCGTTTCGATGGTGCGGCTAAATACATTGACCCACGTGAAGAATAATTGGTAAGGGAGGACTTAATTATGGCTAATAATGTTACTTTTGAAAGTAAGGATAGAAGAATGCCTAAAATTGAGAAGTGCCTTGCCGAATACGGTATTGCAAGTCTTGAAGAGGCAAGAGAGCTTTGCTTGAACTGCGGTTTTGACCCTGACGCAATCGTTAAGGGAGTTCAGCCAATCGCTTTCGAGAACGCTTCATGGGCATATACACTTGGCTGTGCTGTTGCAATTAAGAAAGGTGTTAAGACTGCTGCTGAGGCTGCTGAAGCTATCGGTATCGGCCTTGAGGCTTTCTGTATTCCTGGTTCTGTTGCAGAGCAGAGAGCTGTTGGTCTCGGCCACGGTAATCTCGGTGCAATGCTTTTGAAGGATGAAACAAAGTGCTTCGCATTCCTTGCAGGTCACGAGAGCTTCGCAGCTGCTGAAGGTGCTATCGGTATTGCAAGAAACGCTAACAAGGCAAGAAAAGAACCTCTCAGAGTTATTCTTAACGGTCTTGGTAAAGATGCTGCTTACATCATCTCAAGAATTAACGGCTTTACATATGTAAAGACAGAGTTTGACTATTTCACAGGCGAACTCAAGATTGTAAGCGAGACAGCTTTCTCCGACGGTGAAAGAGCTGCTGTTCGCTGCTACGGTGCAGACGACGTTCGTGAGGGCGTTGCTATCATGCAGCACGAGAACGTTGGTGTTTCCATTACAGGTAACTCCACAAACCCAACAAGATTCCAGCACCTCGTTGCAGGCACATACAAGAAGTGGGCTATCGAAAACGGTAAAGCATACTTCTCAGTTGCCAGCGGCGGCGGTACAGGCCGTACACTTCACCCGGATAACATGGGTGCAGGTCCTGCTTCCTATGGTCTTACAGACTCAATGGGACGTATGCACGGCGACGCTCAGTTTGCAGGTTCTTCTTCTGTTCCTGCTCACGTTGAGATGATGGGTCTTATCGGTATGGGTAACAACCCAATGGTTGGTGCAACAGTTGCTTGTGCAGTTGCTGTATACCAGGGACTCAATAAATAATAGATATTAAATCTTTTAAGGCTTCCGATGAAATATTCGGAAGTCTTTTTTTATTGCTAATGCGTTTTTGCAGTATTTTAAAACCTTGGAGGACGCTGTCCTCCAAACCGCCTGCCAAATTTTTTCCCCATACATTTGCCATACAACCTAAAAACACTTGAAAATAAAAAAAGGTTGATGTAGAATGGTAAAGCAGTAATCTGCAAGGTCAGTTCGCAATATCCTGACCCTAAAAAAATACTACGGAGGAATTTAATATGAACAGACAGAAGTCAACCTTGTACGTGGTACAGGCTGCGGTGATTGCGGCGTTGTACGTGGTACTTACGGTGGGACAGGAAATGCTCCTGCCCTCAACAACATCAATGGCGGTACAGTTCCGTGCCAGCGAAGCATTAACAATGCTTGCGGTGTTTACGCCGGCGGCGATTCCGGGACTTACGGTGGGATGTCTTGTCTCCAATCTTTTAAATGTGGGAACTCTGCCCATAGATATGGTGGTTGGAAGTCTGGCGTCCTTTATGGCTGCAATGACAATGTATTGGCTGAGAAAGGTTCGGATATTCGGACTTCCCGTGCCGGCAGCTATAATGCCTGCGTTGTTTAACGGAGTTATTATCGGATTGGAAATTGAGATTTTCTTTATTGAAGGTCCCTTTAACTTCGCAAGCTTTTTAATCCAGGGAGGCCTTGTGGCTTTGGGAGAACTGGGAGTATGTATAGTTCTCGGTTTGCCTTTAGCGGCATTGGTTGAGAAAATCGGATTGGACAGGCGTGTATTTAAAACTAAAACAATTTAATTGTTTTCAAGTCCTCGTTTATCGGGGACTTTTTTTGTCGGAAAAAATTATTTTGAAATATCTTTTGTAACAGCGGTTAAAAAAACAGTAACAGGGAAATGTATATTGTGTTAACAAAGGGAAAGCACCCCAATATACAGTGGCGAAAGAAAAAAATTAAAAATTTCAAAAAAAAGCGAAAAAAAGTGTTGACAAACGGGAATAAAT
>CALWIW010000037.1 GCA_944380855.1 uncultured Clostridia bacterium
CTCTTATTTGGATATTAATTGCTTCTTTTTCCATGTTTATGATAAGCAACTATATGACTAACGTTTTTTTGGGAAACATGGAATTTATTGGGCTTCCTATTAATCAAACTGATATAGGCTACGAGAAATCATGGTTAAACTTGATTCTCTACTGCATATCAATTGCGGTAGTTCCTGCTCTTACTGAAGAATTTTTATTCAGGGGGATAATTTTGGGCACTTTACGAAAATACGGCGACAGCTTTGCAATAGTAACATCTTCTCTGTTTTTCGGTCTGATGCACCAAAATTTTATTCAATTACCTTTCGCATTTGTGGGAGGCCTTGTATTCGGATACATAACAGTATACACAGGTTCCGTAGTTCCTGCAATGGTGGTGCACTTTGCCAATAATCTTTTCTCATGTATATTCAGTATTCTTCCTAAATATATTAACAGCACTGTTTCAGAGCTTCTTTATATAGGAATTGTAATTGTCGCTTTAGTTGCAGGAATTTTTTCCGTTTATAAATTATCCGCAAAGGATAGTAGTTTGCTCAATCTAAAAAATTTTACGCCAAAAGAATATAACGACATAATCACAAAGGAAAAAGAAAAATACATCGCTTTCTTTCAAAGCTTTGGGGTAATTGCATTTGTGGTTCTATTGCTGGGACTTTCCATCATAAATTCTTTTTTTACGGCTGCATAAATGATGTAAGACAAATATAAAACAGGGAGATATTTATGTCAGATAAAATAAGTGAATCGGATATCTTATATATGAGAAAAGCTTTGGATATTGCAAAAACTCACACTGAACAGGGAGAAGTTCCTGTTGGAGCAATAATTGTAAAAGACAGCGAAATTATAGCTTACGGAACAAATCACCGGGAAAACCAAAAAAATTGCCTTTGCCATGCGGAAATCGAAGCTATACACAAAGCCTGTGAAAAACTCGGCGGTTGGAGATTATGGCAATGCACCATGTATGTGACCCTTGAACCATGTCCCATGTGTGCGGGGGCAATAATAAACGCCAGGATTCCCCGTGTTGTTTTCGGAGCGTATGATAAAAAGAACGGTTCATGCGGTTCGGTAGTTAATCTTTTTGAACTCTCCTATAACCACAAACCTGATTATATTGGAGGAGTTTTAGAAGAAGAATCAGCTTATATTCTGAAAGATTTTTTCAAAAAATTACGAAAAGGTGAAATAAAACAATTCGGAGCGTTTCACTGATAACTTTATATTAATCTCTATTAAAAAACACAAAACTCTCCTATGTAGTATCTTTATTCTATCATAGGAGAGTTTTTATTCTACCGGTTTTATGGGTCTAAATTAAATCCGGTTCATTAATTATTCAAGTTCAAATGCACCGGTATAGAGCTGATAATACTTTCCGCGTTTTGCAATAAGTTCGTCATGACTGCCTCGCTCGATAATTCTACCATGCTCCAGAACCATGATAGCGTCTGAATTTCTGACTGTAGAGAGTCTGTGTGCTATAACAAATACCGTTCTTCCCTCCATAAGTCTATCCATACCTCTTTGAACAAGGGCTTCTGTTCTTGTATCTATACTTGAAGTTGCCTCGTCAAGAATCATAACAGGCGGGTCTGCAACTGCTGCACGTGCAATAGCTATAAGCTGACGCTGACCCTGGGAAAGATTGGCACCGTTGCTTGTGAGCATTGTGTCATATCCTTCAGGCAATCGAGTAATGAAATCATGTGCATTTGCAATTTTAGCGGCTTTAATTATTTCTTCATTTGTTGCGTCCAATTTACCGTATCTTATATTGTCTTTAACAGTTCCTGTAAACAGGTTTGTATCCTGCAAAACAATACCGAGAGATCTTCTCAAATCACTCTTTTTAATTTTATTTATATTAATGTCATCATATCGGATTTTACCGTCAGCAATATCGTAAAATCTGTTTATGAGGTTTGTAATTGTGGTTTTTCCTGCACCTGTAGAACCTACAAAAGCCACCTTCTGTCCCGGCTTTGCATACAATGTTACGTTGTGAAGAACCGTTTTTTCAGGAACGTATCCAAAATCAACATCAAACATTCTTACATCACCTGTAAGTGGTGTATATGTAACTGTTCCGTCACCGTGAGGATGTTTCCAAGCCCAATGACCAGTGCGATTTTCAGCTTCTGTCAGTTTGCCGTCAACAATCTGAGAGTTAACAAGGGTTACATAACCTTCGTCCTGCTCAGGTTCCTCGTCCATAAGGGTAAATATTCTCTGTGCACCTGCAAGTGCCATTATTACGGCGTTTAACTGCTGGGAACATTGTCCCAAAGGCTGTGTAAAGCTTTTGGAAAGGTTTAAAAAAGCTGCAATCACACCGAGAGTTGTTCCGGCAATACCGTTTACCGCCAACAAACCGCCCACAATAGCTATGAACACATACTGAAGATTACCGAGATTTTGCATAATAGGCATAAGGATATTTGCATATTTATTTGCCTTATACGCATTTCTCATAAGTTCTTCATTATGTTTGTCAAAATCCTCTTTTGCTTTTTCTTCATGGCAGAAAACCTTGACAACCTTTTGTCCGCCAATCATTTCTTCGATATATCCGTTAATGTCACCTAAAGAAATTTGTTGTTTTACAAAATATTTTGAACTCTTTCCGGTAATAAACTTTATTGTACCGAGCATTATAAAACAGCCCAATATAACAACGATAGTCAGCACCCAGTTGGTAAACAGCATAGTAAAAAACACAAAAATAACTGATACGCTTGCCGAAAGTATCTGGGGAACACTCTGTGAAAGCATTTGTCTGAGTGCGTCAGTGTCGTTGGTATAGTGACTCATAATATCTCCATGAGTGTGAGTGTCAAAATATTTTATTGGAAGACTCTGCATTTTTGAAAACATTTCCATTCTTATGTCTTTCAAAACACCTTGAGAAATACTAACCATCATTCTGTTATACAGAAAAGTTGAAAGGACACCCGAGGCATAAATAACCGCCATAATCCCTACCGCTTTAAGCAATTCAGTAAAATCCGAATTTGCAGATTCCTTTAAAGGTATTACAAAGTCGTCAATCAGTCTCTGTATAAACAAAGAGCCGACTACCGTAACTATGGCACTTACCAAAATACAAACTATAACCACAAAAAATCTTAATTTATATCCCTTGAAAACATATCCCATCAATCTGACGGCAGTGTGCTTTCTCGAAACTTTTTTATTCTTATTCATCATCGCCGCCTCCTTTTGTCTGAGATTCGTAAACTTCGCGATAAATTTCACTTGTTTTCAGGAGCTGTTGGTGATTTCCAAATGCTGTTACTTTTCCGCCGTCCATAACAATGATTTTATCGGCGTCTTCAACGGAAGAAATTCTTTGTGCTATGATAAACTTTGTTGTATTAGGAATTTCCTCACGCATTGCTTTTCTGATAAGTGCGTCAGTTTTAGTATCAACGGCACTTGTAGAGTCGTCGAGGATAAGTATTTTTGGCTTTTTGAGCAAAGCTCTTGCAATACAAAGTCTTTGTTTTTGACCGCCTGATACGTTAGTACCGCCCTGTTCAATGTATGTATCATAACCCTGAGGAAAAGCGGAAACAAAGTCGTCGGCCTGGGCAAGCTTACAAACTCTTACTATTTCCTCGTTGCTTGCGTTTTCGTTACCCCATCTCAGGTTCTCTTTGATTGTTCCTGAGAAAAGAACATTTTTCTGCAAAACCATAGAAACCTCGTTTCTAAGACTTTCTATGTCATACTTCTTAACATCAATTCCGCCGACTTTTACAACACCCTCTGTGGCGTCGTAAAGTCTTGGAATAAGCTGAACAAGAGACGTTTTAGAAGAGCCTGTTCCGCCGATTATTCCTATTGTTTCACCTGATTTTATTTCAAGATTTACATCAGATAAACAGAACTTTTTATTTTTCTTATAGCTGAAATTTACATTTTCAAAAACTACTGAACCGTCAGGAATTTCGGTAATTGGATTGTCGTAGTTACGTAAGTCGCTTACTTCTTCCAAAACCTCAACTATTCTTTCGGCAGAAGCTCTTGCAAGTATTATCATAACAGCAACCATAGAAAGAAACATCATGCTCATAAGAATTTGCATAACGTATGTAAAAAGGCTTGTAATATCACCTGTTGACATTTCTCCGCCTACAACGAAGTTTGCACCAAACCATGCAATCAAAAGCATACAGCCATAAACACATAACATCATCAATGGAGCATTTAAAGTAACTATTCTTTCAGCCTTTGTAAAGTCCTTAAAAATTTTATCGGAAACCTTGCCCATCTTTTTTATTTCGTAATCTTCACGAACAAAAGACTTAACAACTCTGATTCCGGTAACATTTTCCTGAACAACCGTATTAAGAACATCATAGGTTTTGAAAACCCTCTCAAATATAGGGTGTGCAGACTTAAATATAAAAAACAAACCGATACCTAATACAACTATAACCGCAAAAAACATTCCAGTGAATTTGGGATTAATTGTAAATGTCATAATCAGGGCAAATATGAGCATCAGGGGACATCTGACCGCTGAACGTATCAACATCATATAAGCGTTTTGAACATTGGTAACGTCGGTTGTAAGTCTTGTTACAAGGCCTGCGGTTGAAAATTTATCTATATTTGAAAAAGAAAAGTTTTGAACATTATAATACATATCTTTTCTTAAATTAGCGGCAAATCCAGCCGAAGCTTTTGCGGCACACTTACCCGACAAAGCACCGAAAATAAGTGCGGCAATTGTCAAAATCACAAGCAAAAGTCCCATCCAAAAGATATAATTCATGTCGCCTCGGTCAATGCCGTAATCTATGAGGTTTGCCATAAGCAAAGGTATAATTACCTCCATAAGCACCTCACAGGACACAAAAACAGGCGTTAAAATAGAGTCTTTTTTATACTCTCGTATGCTTGACGCCAATTTTCTTATCATTTTCGTTCCTCCTTAAAATTTAATTTTTAATTCGCTCTAAACACTGAAAACAAACTACTGAACATCTTCAAGATTCTTTTTGACTTTTTCCGCAATCATAAAAAATATATCCATCTCTTCCTCTGAAATTCCTCTGCTCAGCATTTCTTCAAAATCGTCTAATCTGTCAATAACAATTTTCTGCAAATCTTGAGCCATAGGAGTTAATGAAACTTTTTTCAGTCTTGCGTCTCCTTTTACCGGTTCACGTACAATAAAGTTTTTTTCCTCAAGGGTTTTTAACATTCTTGACGCAGTTGATCTGCGTATAACGAATTTCTCTTCCACATCTTTTTGAAATATATCTTTGCCTTGATTTTTATACAAAAAACCGATTACCTGTCGTTCGCTGTCGGTAAGTTCAGCATCAAGCGGCGGCAAATAAGAGTAAACCTTTCGTTTAAGTAAATTTGACAGTACCTTGACTTCCAGTCCTATATGTTTTTTTGTATTCATAGCCACCTCCTTAATAGTTATCATGCTAACAATATTATAGTTTAAAAAAATTTTAAAGTCAACTAAAAAAGTTTCAGTCATTCAATAAACGGCAAATCTAACGAAACAAAAAGGAATTAGTTGAAATTCTCTGCGTATTTTTAAACAAACAAAATAAGCTTAAAATGAAGAAAAAATTTCATTTTGGTATATATTGATTATACTATTTGTGTTTTCCTGAGAGTATTCAATCTCCGATGAATACATTCTTGAAAATTCAACTAAATCTTCAAATTCGCACTTACCTTTTTTTAATATGTTAGAGATACACAATGACTTGATTATTTTATATCCAAGCACTGCAAAGCATATTCTTGCCATAAGGTCACTGTAATCCCGAGAGTCAGGAAGATGTCTGTAAAGAAAATAGGATATTAAATTTGCAAATTCCCGATTAAAACCGATTTCAGGCAGCTGTGTATTTTTATTCTCAAGTTCTTTAATCTGTTCAAGGTATTTTTTCCAATTTGAATCCAAAATCTCAAATCCCTTTAAAATATCTGCCCACTCCGAGATAGTTTTATCCCGATAAATAATATCGGCGTAATCTAATATGAGGTTTATTCCATGTTCAATGTTGTTTCTATTGTTTTGTATGATTAATATCAAATTATTACGCAAATCAATTATATATTTCTCATCTTCAGACAGAGCTTCTTTTTTTCCGTCATCAGAAAGAATAATTTCGTAAAATCCGGTTGTGTCAGACAAAATAATTTTCCCTGCCGCCTCACAGCACAAACCTATTCCCACTTCCGTTCTGTCCGAAAAATAATTTCTAAATCTTGGGTGGTCGGTACAGATTTGACAAAGGTTTTCTTCACCCAGTTCTATGTAAATATCGCACAGATTATCACTGTTTAGAAAAGGACACCTTTCGTTGTCAGACAGGATAAAGCTGTAGGTTCCGTCTTGACAGCAGATAGAATTTCTAAGCCTTTCCCCCATCGTCCCCTTAACTTTTTTATATTTTTCAATTGTACCTTCATCAATATCTATTTCCCAGTCGATACAGCAGGAGTGTTTACACTTGCCCGCAATACATTTAAATGATTTATAATAAGCAGGAGCTGTTATTTTCATACGTTTCACCTCACAAGGTATTATAACATATTTATTTCTTTGCGAAAACGCCCCATTACAAAAACAGAGCTACCGGAAAACCGATAGCTCTTTCATTACTATTCAGAGATTACAGCCGTCTGCATCCGCAGCCATCGTCACCGTTTAAGTCCGTAACCTTAGGCGGGAAAAATTCATCTGTCGGGAAATCAATTTTACTGAATACTTCACAAGGATTGTCAGATGTGCTTACACATTCTTTTTCCGGTATACAGAAATCATAGGACGGAACAAGTATCTGAACATTTCTTTCTATATGAACCACGGTAAACATTCCGATTGTCACATAAACTGCTCTTCCTGCCGGAGCCATAAATTCTCCGCCGAAGCGTTTGCACAGACAACTTGGCACATGGCAGTTAGGCATACAGCCTCCGCAGTTTTCCTTAATTTTTGCAGACAAGGCGATTGGTTTTGCTACCTGCACAGTTGCTTTTGGAAGATTTTTGCAAGGCACGTCGCCCACATTATCTTCGCCGCATTTTGAAGTGCTTGTAAAGGTTTTAACATTTCCTTCACTTCCGTAAAGAATGACTTTTTTGTTGAACACGGCAAGACCTGACACAGGTGTGGGCATTGCACCTGGATTTACAAAGACATCAAGGCATACCTCATAAAAGAATGTCATATCCACCGTGTAAAATCCACGATGGAAAGGAACCGGTTCAAGATTTATGCACACATCAGCAACGTCAACATCTCTGATTCTAATATTGACCGCCGTATTAATTATCCCCTGATTTGCTTCTGTAAAATACAATCTTAAATCGCTTAAACAGTCCTTGTCTCCGCAGCTGTCATAAACACGGCTTGCATCAATGCATACGGTTTCTCCCTGCTTGCCGCAGTCACAGCCGCCGTGATTTTCTTCGCAGCAATTTTTGTTTTCCAAAGAAATATCCGCCATAAGTAAAACCTCCATATTATTTTTGCAATCACCTTTTAAGCTAAGGTAACACTATATAATATGGAGGTTTGTGTTAAGTGTGAAACTTTTATTATTTTTCTTCTAAACCGATTTTTATGTAGGTTTCCATCGGTTCAAGATATTCTCTTCTGCTGTTGTCAAAAGAGTTTTTTATAATCTCCTTTAACACTCTCTCATTTTCGCCCACAGGTTTTCTTATCTTCATCATAACGTTCATAAGCTTCATTACCATTTTATTGCGAAATTTCATTTTTTGATAATTCAAACCGCTTTGAAGATAAAAATACTTTATATCAAAATCGGAATTCTGCAAAGCGGTATGAATAGCAGTAAAGTTATCCGCAAAGTTTGCAGGGGCGGCACCTGTTACAAACAAGACGCACTTATCCTCGTCGGGACACAGATTTTGTATTTCACTTAGTCTCTGAACTTCGCCTGCCATTATCCATGTACCGAAAAGTATTTTATCATATGAGGATAAATCATGACGCTTTGCGCTGTCAAGAGAAACAGCCATACAATCCAAGTCTTCCGACAGCCATCTTGAATACTTTTCAGTAAATCCTGTTTCGGAATAATAAACTATCAAAATATTATTCATACAGCCACACCTGCTTATTGATTGTGATTATGTTTTCTGTAATCAAGATAATCCTGCAAAATTATTGTTGCGGCTACTGCGTCTACAACAGCCTTGCGTTTCTTTCCTCTGGTATCGGTTGTATTGAGATAATTGTGAGCTGTAATGGTTGTTCCCCGCTCGTCTCTCATTTCCACAGGAAGTCCTGTCTTTTCCTTAAGCCTTTGGGCAAAGGCACGTGCATTTTCAGCACTTTCTCCCTCTGTACCGTCCATATTTTTCGGAAGCCCTACTACAAGCAATTCTGCTTTTGTTTCTGCGGCACACTGTGAAACCTTATCCAGCAGTTTTTCTATATATGTTTCATGTATCACCTGATAAGGAGACGCCAAAAATTCTGTTTTATCACACACGGCAATTCCCGTCCGTGCTTTTCCTAAATCAACTGACATTATAATCATCAAATTTTCCGTCCTTTGATTTACCAAGGTTTAATTGTACCGGTAAGTTCGGTTACAGAAGAAATATTGTTGTCATCAAGGAATTTGTTCATTCCCTCACAAATTTTTATAGGAGCGTACGGGTCGTTAAACAGCACTGTTCCTATTTGCAGAGCTGTCGCACCTGCAATCATCATTTCAACAGCGTCCTGCCATGTTGTAATACCGCCCATACCGATAATTGGAATTTTTACAGCGTTTGCCACCTGCCATACCATTCTTACTGCAACAGGAAAAACAGCGGCACCGCTTAAACCGCCGGTATTGTTTCTGATTATCGGCCGTCTTGTGTTTATGTCTATTTTCATACCCGTCAGTGTATTTATCATAGAAATAACATCAGCACCATTTGCTTCGGCAGCCTTAGCAATTTCGGCAATATCGGTAACATTGGGGCTTAACTTTACAACCAAAGGCTTTTTGCAGTATTTTCTTACTGCACTTGTGATAGCTCCCACAGATTCACAGCTTGTACCGAACTGAACTCCGCCGCTTTTTACATTCGGACAGCTTATGTTAAGCTCAATCATGTCAACATCACTGTCTGAAAGCTTCTCAGCCATTTTGCAGTAGTCCTCTGTTGTGTTGCCTGCAATATTTGCAATAATAACAGTATCCTGCTGTTTAAGCCAAGGCAAATCCTCACTTATAAAGTGGTCAACACCCGGGTTTTGCAAACCTACGGCATTTAAAATACCGCTGGGTGTTTCAGCAATTCTCGGCGGAGGATTTCCGTCCCTTTTCTGTAAAGTAATACCCTTGCAGGAAATACCGCCAAGTTTGGAAAGAGGATAAAACTCGTTATACTCATGGCCGAATCCAAATGTGCCTGAAGCGGCAATCAAAGGGTTTGAAAATGTTATATCGCCTATTTTCACTTTTAAATCAGCCATTAAAATACAACCTCCTCAGCTTTGTAAACGGGACCCTTTTTACATACGTGTGTATATTCTTCCCCGCCGTTTTCTCCGGTTCTGGTTTTGCAGGCACAAACAAGGCAGGCACCTATTCCGCAGCCCATTCTCTCCTCTAAGGATACCTGACATGGTTTTCCTTTTTCTTTGCAGATTTCCGCAATAGCTTTAAGCATTACCATAGGACCGCAGGCACAAACCTCGTCAACCTCGTCGATTTTCTTTTTCAGAATATCTGTTACAAAGCCCTTTTCACCCGCTGTTCCGTCGTCGGTTACAAGATACAGCTCATCTGTGTATTTCTTAAAATCCTCCTGCAAAATTACTAGGTCTTTGTTTCTAAAACCTGTAATAACAACAGGATTGTTTGCTGTTTTGGCACAATACAGCATCGGAGGAACTCCTATTCCTCCGCCTATGAGGCAATATTTCTTGTCCTTTTTAATGTCGAATCCGTGACCCAAAGGGCAGATTATATCAAGCTCGTCTCCAACCTTTGCCTTAGAAAGAATTTCAGTTCCCCCTCCCTTTACCTGAAAAACAAGTCGGATTCTTTCATTATCAGCGTCACATATTGATATAGGACGTCTTAATGTTTTGCTGTCCACTTTAACATGAGCAAACTGTCCTTCTTTTGTTATTTGTGCAAGCTGAGGATTATAAAGAACAAAGTCAAAAATACCTTTTGCTATCTCCTCGTTTTTCTCCAAACGAAAAAGCTGTGCGTCGTATTTCATCGGTATCACTCCTGTTACATTTCGTTGGACGGATAATAACCGTCGCTAATATTTCTGATTATACCATAAAATCATAATTAAATAAATAGCTTAATGAAACTTTACATAACGGAAAGATATATAAAAAATTTAAATTACAGTAACATTGCTTTCATTGATATATTCAGAATTTAAAGACATTTTATTATAAATATTTTCAGTAACTATACATTGGCCGTCATTTTTTACAATGAAAAAATCAAGGCTTTCTATGCCTAATTCCAGATATTTTCGGCTGTTGTAAAAATCCAAGGTTTTTTCACTGCCCATAACAAAGAAAGCAGTGGATAATCCGTCTGCAATAAGTCCATCAGTGGAAAAAATCGTAACCGAACCTATATCTGAATTAGCGGGATATCCTGTTTTGGGATCTATTATGTGGTGATAAAAAACTCCGTTTTCCGTAAAATTACGCTGATAAGCTCCGGAAGTTATGGCAGAAATATCACTTAAAGCAACAGAAGCACAAATCCCCTTACCGTCAATCCATGTAACTCCAACATTAAAATCTTCCTTTTGATTTTTTTTGCCAACAGTTACAACATTTCCGCCTATACTTACAACCGCACTGTCACAGCCTGAATTTTTCAGAGTTTCAGCAATTCTGTCTCCGATATATCCCTTTGCCGTTGCTCCCAAGTCAATTTCTACATCATCGCTGTCTTTTAAAACAGTGCCGTCAGCTAAGGCTATCTTATCATATCCCACATTTTCCAAAACCTTTTCAATATCTTCCTGATTGGGTACATTATAATTTCCTCCGATAAATCCCCAAAGCTTTGACAAAGGATAAACGGTTATATCAAGACTTCCTTCAGTGACCTCAGATATTTTTAAAGATCTTTCAATAATCTGTGCGGTTTCTTCCGATACCTTATCCGTTTCATTGCTGTTTAACTTATAAATATCAGAGTTTTTATTTTCTGTTGACAATAAATCGTCATATCTGTACAGCTCGTCCCTTACTGCTTCAATGGCCTTTCCTCCGTTTTCCCCGTAAGCGGTTATGTTTACAACCGTATCAAAAACAAAAAATTCCGCTGTTTCAGTTTGAACCTCATTGTCGCAGGCACTTAAAATAAAACTTGAAAGCACAAAAGACAGACAAAGAAAAAATACTGATAATATTTTACCTTTGCTCGCCATGAGTTTTTTATCTTCTGACAAGATTACGTACATCCTTTCCCACAAAATTCAAGGTACCGCAGTTTCCCGCTATTCTTGACAGAAAACGTGTGGAATAAGCAGACTCAATATTCTCAAAGCTTAAATTTGTACTTATTATTACGGGTTTTCCAAGTAAAATTCTGTTATTTAAAATATTATATAAGGTCTTTGTGGAAAATTGATTTGAAAACTCCGAGCCTAAGTCATCGATAATAAGCAAATCGCAGTTGGTTACCGCTTCTTCGGTTTCAGAAAGCTCCTCATACTTATAGGAAAAATGCTCCTTTTCAAGCTTGGAAATAAGAGACGGAGCCGAAGCATAGATAACACCAAAACCTTTATGCAAAACCTCGTTGGCTATTGCAAGGCTAAGGTGTGTTTTTCCCAGTCCCGGGCCGCCTTTCATCAAAAGATTTTTACTGCAATCACCAAAGGTACTTGCATATTTCCTGCAAAAAAGATATATCCTTTTCATATTTTCCCTGAGATTTATTCCCGATACAACCTCATCGGGCTGTAGAGTATAATCAAACTTTTCAAAGGTTGAGAGCTTTAATGGTGCTATCCTGTTTATATCATCGCAGGCAACCTCAAACATAAGCTTTTTCATGCAGTCACACTGAACGGAAATACCGTTTTTTTCTATAATGCCCTTATCGGAACAAACACCACAGACAAATCTCGGCTCGTCATAATCAAAGCTGTAACCGTGTTTAGCAAGAAGAACTTTTCTTTCTTCCTGCAAACCCAAACTTTGACTTTTCAGTTCCTCTATATGATGTTTCACATCACCGCCCTTTACAACTGCTCTTGCAGCGGCAGAGCCCAAAGAGCTGAGTTTTTTATCTATCTCCTCTACTCTGGGAATTTTTTTGTAAATTTCTTGAAGTCTGTAATCAGCTTCCCTCAACGCCTTTGCTCTTCTCTGCTGCATAGCCTCTTTTGCTCTCATATGAACACTGTATCCGTATCCCAAAATACGCACCTCTTTTCCGTTTTTGCAGTATAATTTTACTCCTGCTCATCTAAAATACTTCTCTTTTCCAGCTCGCCTATATCGTAAGTTCTTTCAATATTATAGCTGTGTTTTTTATTATGAATACTTTGAGCTGTATCGGAAACTTTCTTGTCTGTTTTGTCCAACATCATTCGTGCTGCGTCAGCACTTCTTAGTTCATCAATATTTACTATTTTATTTTTATGCCAATTACTGAGTATTCCGTTAATATAATTGATTTCATACATTCCTTTTGCGTCAACACAGCGTTCATAAGCTTCTCTCAGCATATCGTCGGTAAACTTCCATTCAGATATCCATCGTGCCGCAAACTCAAGCTGTTTTTTGGTAGGTGAACCCACATTTTTAAAACCAAATACACGGGACACTCTGTTCCATGCATCTCTTCTTTCGGTCAGGTCTTTTATTTTCTCGTCTGCCTGCTCCATTGTTAAAATTCCCTCGTCAGACCAATTAATGGCTTCTTTTTCAACAGCGTGCATATTACCCTTATCAACACTTGCACAATATTGAATTATCATTATAAGGACTTCCGCAGGAACTCCGTATGTATCTCTAAGCATAAGCAGAGTTGCAGCGTCACCTGAGGAAAGAGTTTTTCCTAAAATCATCTGTGCTTCTTCCATGAGTGCCGAAAGCTCTCCGTCTGTCGAAAGCATGCGTGCAACATGTTTTATATCAGGTCTTGAGGGACGTGTAAGAGGCCTAGGGGATTTTACAACCTGTGCCGCTTGGTATCCAGTGTTCGCTTCCTCATCCTCTGACTGATATTCCTCTGAGGGATAAGAGATTTTCTTTTCTTCCGGCTGCTCATGTAGTTCTGCCGGTTCCTGAGAAAAGTCAACCTGTTCTCTATTCTGCACAGGATAAGGAGAAATCATATTTTCATTAACAGAAATAACCTCACGATCCACCCAAAAGTTTATGCAGTCCTTTACATCTCCCGGGTGTATATCAAGAGCCGAGCCGATTGATTCATATGTCATGGAATGGTCTGAATTTCTAAGTATATACAGCAAAACCTTTAAGTGATAAGAGCTTGCCAATTTTATATCGTTATCTACAATACGTGTCGGCACAGCAAATACCGATGACCAACAGCCTAAATTCAAATTAAAAGACATAGTAAGATACTCCCCGTTCAAAAAGCTAATCTAATTAGTCAAACTTCGTATTTAATTATACCATAAACAGTTTTTTTCCGCTACTAAAAATAGTCTTTTATTTATTATAGTACAATATAAAAAATATTTTTTCAAAAAAGTGTTGACAAAAGAGATCTCATGTTATATAATAAACAAGCACTGAGGGATGCGGATGTAGCTCATCTGGTAGAGCGCCACCTTGCCAAGGTGGAGGTAGCGAGTTCGAGCCTCGTCATCCGCTCC
>CALWIW010000038.1 GCA_944380855.1 uncultured Clostridia bacterium
TGTGCAGGCTGAATAGGCTGACCGCCGCCGTTTACACAGCCGCCGGGACAGCACATAATTTCAATAAACTGATAATCAGCTTCACCTGAACGAACCTTGTCGAGAATCTCAGCTGCATTTTTAAGTCCTGATGCAACGGCTACTTTAACCTTGATGCCTGCAACATCGTATTCAGCTTCTTTAATTCCCTTTGTACCTCTGATATCGGGATATTCAATTTCTTTGAGATCTTCACCGGTGAGAGTATCTGCGGCAGTTCTCAAAGCTGCTTCCATAACACCGCCTGTTGCACCGAATATTGCGGCTGCACCTGTTGTAACTCCCAAAGCCGGGTCAAACTCTTCGTCCGGAAGCTCGGTAAACTGAATACCGGCAGATTTTATCATCTTTGCAAGCTCTCTTGTGGTGATTGAAATATCTATATCCGCAAGACCGTTTCTTCCTTGGTCATCTCTCTTAATCTCAAATTTCTTAGCTGTACATGGCATTACTGACACAACAACAATATTCTCAGGGTCAATGTTTTCCTTTTCAGCATAGTAGCTCTTTATGATTGCTCCTGTCATTTGCTGAGGTGATTTACAGCTGGAAAGGTTGGGGAGAAGATCAGGATAATAATGCTCGCAGAACTTAATCCATCCCGGTGAACATGAGGTAATCATCGGAAGAACTCCGCCGTTTTTAACACGGCCGAGGAATTCGTTTGCTTCTTCCATAATGGTAAGGTCTGCACCAAAATCGGTATCAAATACCTTGTTGAAGCCAAGACGCTTGAGGGCTGCTACCATTTTGCCTTTAACATTTGTGCCGATAGGCATACCAAAGCATTCGCCCAAAGTTGCTCTGATTGCAGGAGCTGTGTGTACAATAACAATCTTGTCAGGATCTGCAATAGCGTCAAACACCTTATCGGTGTCGTCCTTTTCAACCAATGCACCGGTTGGACATACTGCAGTACACTGACCGCAGGAAACACAGGCAACATCTGAGAGCTTTTGCTCAAATGCACAGCCGATTGATGTGTCAAAACCTCTGTTATTTGCACCAATAACGCCGACAAACTGTTCCTTACAAGCTGCAACGCATCTGCGGCAAAGTACACATTTGTTATTGTTTCTTACAAGATAAAGTGTGCTTTCATCGTTTTCATAATGAGTGCGTTCACCCTCAAAACGAGTTTCGTTGTCTATACCAAAGTCCGCACACATTTCCTGAAGCTCACAGGTTCCGGAGCGGGGACAGGAAAGGCACTTTCTGTCGTGGTTTGAAAGTATAAGTTCAAGAGAAGTTTTTCTTGATTCCTGAACTTTCTTTGTGTTTGTAAAAATTTCTGTTCCCTCTCTGTCAATAGGGTAAACACAGGCGGCAACCAAAGAACGTGCTCCCTTTACTTCACATACGCACATACGGCACGCACCGATTTCGTTTATGTCTTTAAGGAAACAAAGTGTTGGTATCTTAATTCCAAACTGTTTGCAGGCTTCCAAAATTGTAGTGTTCTTCTCAACAGAGAAAGGCATACCGTTAATTTTAATGTTAATCATTTCCATTTCAAATATCTCCTTTCTCTTATTCCTTTATAATTGCGTTAAACTTACATTTTTCCATACAAGCTCCGCACTTGATACACTTGTTCGGATCAATTACGTGCGGCTGCTTAACACTGCCCTGAATTGCACCAACAGGACATACTCTTGAACAAGCAGTACAGCCACGGCACTTATCTTCAACAATCTTGTATTGAAGAAGCTTCTTACATACATGAGCAGGGCATTTCTTTTCAACAACGTGTGCCATATACTCGTCACGGAAGAAGTGCAAGGTCGAAAGAACCGGGTTTGGAGCTGTCTGTCCAAGACCGCAAAGTGAATTTTCCTTGATGTAGTAGCAGAGCTTTTCCATTTCATCTATCATTTCAGGAGTTCCCTGACCTTTTGTGATTTTATCAAGCATCTCCAAAAGTCTCTTTGTACCGATACGGCAAGGAGTACATTTACCGCATGATTCGTCAACGGTAAATTCAAGGAAGAATTTTGCTATGTCAACCATACAGGTTGTGTCGTCCATAACAATAAGTCCGCCGGAACCCATCATAGAACCGATTGCAATAAGATTGTCATAGTCAATCGGTACATCAAGGTGGGAAGCAGGAATACAGCCGCCGGAGGGTCCGCCTGTCTGTGCAGCCTTGAATTTTCTGCCGCCGGGAACGCCGCCGCCGATTTCCTCAACAATTTCACGCAAGGTTGTACCCATTTCAACTTCAACAAGACCGGTGTGCTTAATTTTTCCGCCCAAGGCAAATACCTTTGTACCGGCACTCTTTTCTGTTCCCATATCTTTGAACCACTGTGCACCGTTCAAAATGATTTGACAGATATTTGCGTAGGTTTCTACGTTGTTGAGAATAGTTGGCTTTCCGTAAAGACCCTTAACAGCAGGGAATGGGGGACGCGGACGAGGTTCGCCACGCTTACCTTCGATTGATGTAAGCAAAGCTGTTTCTTCACCGCAAACAAATGCACCTGCACCAAGTCGGAGTTCTATGTCAAATGAAAAATCAGTACCGAAAATATTGTCGCCCAAAAGTCCGTATTCGTGAGCTTGGTCAATAGCAATTCTCAGTCTGTTAACGGCAATTGGATATTCTGCTCTTACATATATGTAACCCTTTGAAGCTCCGATTGCGTAACCTGCTATAGCCATAGCTTCAAGAACGCAGTGCGGGTCGCCCTCAAGTACAGATCTGTCCATAAATGCACCTGGGTCGCCTTCGTCGGCGTTACATCCTACATATTTCTGGTCAGCTTCGTTTGCAGCCGCAAAACTCCATTTAAGACCTGTAGGGAAGCCGCCGCCGCCTCTTCCTCTAAGACCGGAAGCCTTGATTTCATCAATAACCTGCTGTGGTGTCATCTCGGTCAAAACCTTACCGAGAGCTGCATAACCGTCCATTGCTATGTACTCGTCGATTTTTTCAGGATTGATAACACCGCAGTTTCTCAAAGCAACTCTCTTTTGTTTCTCATAGAAAGGTGTGTGGTTAAGGCTCTTGATTGTATCCTGTTCAACTGTCTCCTGATAGAGAAGTCTTGTAACAATACGGCCTTTGAGAAGATGCTCTTCAACAATTTCCGGGATATCCTCAACCTTTACCATGCTGTAAAAGCTGCCTTCCGGATAAACTATCATAATCGGACCCAAAGCACAAAGACCAAAGCAGCCGGTTCTTATAACATTTACTTCCTTTTCAAGACCTTTTGCCGCAATCTCTTCCTTGAGCTTTTGGATAATAAGCTCGCTGTTTGAGGAGGTACAACCGGTACCGCCGCATACAAGCACGTTAGAACGATACATATGTTTTCCTCCTTATTATGAGTTTGCACCGATTGTATACTCGGTAACAACATTTTTATTTACAATGTGGTCGTTTACCACCTTTGCTACTTTTTCAGGTGTCATCTTTACATATGTAACCTTATCTTCGCCCGGAACCTCAATTTCAACAACCGGCTCAAACTGACATATGCCTATGCAGCCTGTCTGTGTAACAGTTACATTTGTAAGATTTCTTTTTGCTATTTCCTCGGTAAAGGCATTAAGCACCGGTCTTGCTCCTGCTGCTATTCCGCAGGTAGCCATTCCAACCAAAACTCTTATAGCATCGGGATTATCCTGACGCATATTAAGCTGTGCTTTTGCTTTATCTCTGATTGCCTGTAATTCGGCTAAAGATTTCATTTATAACGCACCTCCGTAAAGTATTTCTGTTTGTTCTTTTAAATAATCATCAATCCACTGCATAACCTCCGGAGTATCCAAAGGAACATCGCCAAGTACCTCTTTAAGCTCGTTTGTATCTAAAGTAAAGCTTTGTTCATTGACTGTATGTGTAAACACAATGTTTGTGTCCGGATTACAGCGGATTAGTATGGAAATTGTAGAATTTATATCCCCAAGGGGAGTCATATCCATATGAGAAGAAATGAATTTTGCTGTGACAACAGTTCCATTGCCAAGCTGGGATTCAATACTTAAAAAACCTCCGGTTTGTTCTGCTGCCATTTTAAAAAGAGGGATACCAAGCCCCACCTTTCTGGTGGTTCTTGTGGTAAAAAAAGGGTCAATAACGCTTTTAACCTGTTCTTCGGACATACCGCAGCCGTTATCAGAAATTTTTATTTCCAAAGTACTTTTGTCGGTATCCTCTGTTACATCTATTTTAATAACAGAGGCATTGGCCCTTACGGAATTTTGAGCTATGTCCATTACATTTAAAGAAAGCTCCCTCATTGCAATTCACCTTATGCCATGTACTTTGCAAGTATACCGTCTATATCCTCAACTTCAAGACGTCCGTAAACATCATCGTTTACAGTCATAACCGGAGCAAGTCCGCAGGCTCCTATACAGCGGCAGGCTGTAAGAGAAAATCTGCCGTCGGCAGTACATTCTTCAGCACCGATTCCCAGTATTTCGGAAATTCTTTCGATTATTTTTCCTGCTCCCTTAACATAACAGGCAGTTCCGAGACAGACGGAAATATTGTACTGTCCTTTCGGAGTCAGTGAGAACTGAGAATAAAATGTTGATACACCGTAAACCTCTTCCAAAGGAACCGAAAGACCTTCTGCTATCATTGTCTGAACCTCTATAGGCAGATAGCCGTAAACTTCCTGTGCTTCCTGTAATACAGGCATTACAGCACCGGGATCATCTTTATGTTTTTTGATAATCTCTTTAAGCTTAGCTTCCTGCTCGGCAGTTCCGTTAAAAGGAATACTGCTTATTTTCTTTTGCATCTTTTATTTCCTCCTTAACAATATGATTAATTATGCAACATAAATACTCATGCTAATAGATAAACAACTCTATCTGTTCTTATGCATACAACTACATAATAACATATAATTATTCAAAAGTCCACAAAAATTTAGCTCTATGAGATGTATTTTAAACACTTATAACATATATTGAAGCTTTTACTTTTAGCTCCTGCACAGGATTAATGCAATTAAGCAATATTTATTAAGAAAACCGAAAAAACAAATAATTAAATAAGTTGTCAATGAATTAACAATGTGTATATCATGCATTGGTTCAAGATGTTTTAAATTTTAATGTAAAATATAGTTAAGAAAAAGTTTTGATAATATCTGAAACAAAATCAAAAAATATTTGACAAATAAAAATAAATATGTTAAAATTAAATAAAAAAGAGGCTAGTTAATTTAGATTATTAAAAATGAAATTAGATGTTCGTGCGCATGATTTATCTATTTTATAAACTAATTTTTCAAACCGATTATCACATCTTAAAAGGAGGCAGTGAAAATGAAAAAATTAGTAAAAGAACGAAGAATTTTAACGATTATATTTGCAATTGCGATAGTTGCGTGTAACAGTTCAATTTCTGCAGAAGTAGTGGAAAATCAGAATAGTTTTGAAATTCCGGTTGAATTCAGCAATTCAGGAAACGGGTATGTTGTGACTGAAGAGACTGAGTGGTTCGAAGACGGAAAAATGTATAGTTTAAATAAAGGTGATGTTATTGGTGTTTGTGAAGATAATATTCAAGCAAGATACGTTGGAGAGATTACAGCGGAACACTATGGAGGACGTGAGTTCGAAGTTTATTCTGCTACAGGTTATCCCACAGGAAGACAGCGTGTATCAGCCAGAACAAGAGCAAAAGCGTCAATAAATAATTCAGATACTGCATTTAGATATGTCAAAAGTTATTCTCGTGCAACATATGAACTTTTTGGTGAAATTAGAGTTGATTCAGGAAGAGTATGGGGTCAAACATATGAAACTGAGTATTGGTCAGAAGCACATACAGATTGGAGACCTACATCTTTAGCACGAGATTTACAGGCAAGAACATATTGGGGAACTGAATAGTAGACGGTGTTATAGTAAGCGGTGGGGATTATGATTAAGCTTTTTAAGTTCGAAAATCTGTTTAAACCTAAGAAAATATATGTTGTTTTAATGTTTATTGCAATGTTATTCTCTACAATTTTTTCTTTGCCGATTTCTTGGTTTATTCAAATACAAGAAAACTCAAAGAGTAATGCAGATGGGTACAGTGTAGTTGATAAATATGACGACCTTACTGTATTTTTTAAAAAAAATAATTCCTTGTCTGTGATGAAGGAAATGCATGAAAATTTTAATAATACATGGGGCAGTTCATATTGTATTATTGTTTCTCAACCTGTATACACTTTAGAGGTTCTGTTTCCATTAAAGTTCTGTTACGGATATGGTGATACGCCTGATGAACATATAGACCCTACTTTTATGACAACTGTACAAATGAACAAAAATGCAATAGAAATGTCAAATATTGAACTGTATGAAGGACGTGGTTTTAATCAGAACGAATATACGTATACTGATGGAAAAACAGTTCCGGTAATAGTTGGATATGAGTATAAGGAGTATTTGAATTTAGGTGATAAGTTTACGGTAGATTATTTAAATAAAATTCTTACTCTTGAGGTTGTAGGTATTGCAAAAAAAGGTTCAGCAGACGCAAGAGGACCTGAAAAAATTTTGGATTATACTCTTATTATGCCTGCATTGGAATTTGAAACTCCTTCTGTGTCTGATGAATATTATGAAGATGAAATGAGTTTTCAGCGAAAGGCTTATCTTGGCTATATTAACTGTTTTGTGTTTTCAGATGACAGTGCCTTGAAGATTCAGAGTGATTTGGATAACATTTGTAAAGATCTTATAACTGAAGGAAGATTTATTCTTACAGGAATTAAGCCGATAAATATTTTCAATTTGGGATATGCTAAGAGTAATATAATAGTATTATTTGTTTTACCATTGTTATTTTTGATAATTATATTTATTATTTTGTCAATCTTAATATGGAAAAAATGGAGAGAAAAAATATCAAAGAACAGCGAAACAAATATTGATAAATCTAAAAGAAAAGCTATTATATTAGAAATATATGCTGAAATTTTTACGGTTACATTTATTATCGGTTTTATCTCATTAGCAATTAGTATGAATTACCGTATATTAGAAATTAACACGGCTATACTTTTGGGAATACTTTTGATGTTGCTGGCATTAACACCGCTTTATACTATCTATAAACTTAACAAAACTATAAAAGATAAATGATTTATTTAAAATTTACTCTTTTAAGTTAATAAGACCCTGAACTTTAACGCAGTTCGGGGTCTTTGCCATATACTTCAGAATAAAGATTTAAAATACTTTTTGTAAAAAAACTCAAAAATCCTCTTGATTTTTTGTTAAATTCATGGTATACTACCACACGGAATGCAAGTCAATTAGTTTTCGCATGGATAAGTGAGCGGCAGGCCCTGTACGATTGAGGCCTGTGAACCATGTCAGGCAGGGAACTGAGCAGCATTAAGCAGTGCACTTGATGCGATACAGTAAGTCTGTCGTTCACTTATTTATGCGACGGCGAGCAGAAAATCCCAAAAAGGATAAATGTTTCGCAATGGCTTGCATTTTACTTTTATCCTGTCGATATGTAAATTTTAGGGTGGTGAGCGGTTTGTATCAGGTTTTATACAGAAAGTGGAGACCTAAGACCTTTGACGATGTTTCAGGTCAGGAACACATAACCACTACCCTTGTAAACGAACTGAAATCAGGCAGAATTAACCATGCGTACCTTTTTACAGGCTCCAGAGGAACCGGCAAGACCACCTGTGCGAAAATTTTAGCCAAGTCGGTCAATTGTCTTTCTCCCGAAAACGGAAATCCCTGCGGCAAGTGCGAAAACTGTATTGCGGCAGATGACGGAAGCTTTCAGGATATTGTGGAGATGGACGCAGCAAGCAACCGAAGAATTGACGATATAAGAAGCGTTATTGACGGTGCTGTATTTACTCCTGCAAAGGGTAAATACAAAGTGTATATCATAGATGAGGTGCATATGCTGACCCAGGAGGCTTTTAATGCTTTGCTTAAAACTCTTGAGGAGCCTCCGTCACACGTGATATTTATTCTTGCCACTACAGAGGTTCACAAGCTTCCTACAACTATAGTTTCACGCTGTCAAAGGTTTGATTTTCATCGCATTAATCCGCATATAATCAAAGACAGGCTGAAATACGTGGTAGAGCGGGAGGGCTGCTCCATAACTGACGATGCAGCTTTGCTGATTGCGGCTATTGCCGACGGAGCATTGAGAGATGCGTTATCTCTTACCGATAGATGTATAGGTTTAGGCAGCGGTGAAATTACACTTTCCGTTGTCAGAGAAGCGTCGGGACTTTCAGGCAGGAGCTATGTATATGACATGGCAGCCTTTTGCATAAATAAAAATTGTCAGGGTGCTCTTGAGCTTATTGCAAAGCTATACAGTGAATCCAAGGATATGGCAAGACTTTGTGAGGAGCTGACAGAGCATTTCAGAAATTTAATGCTTATCAAAAACGTAAAAAAACCTGAGGATATTCTTGTTGTGGGTAGTGATGAACTGGGAGTTTTGAAATCCCACGGTGAGAGAATAAGCCTTTCGGAAATTGTCCATATTATTGATGTTTTAGGGTTGGCTTTTGAAAGAATGAACAAGGGAGCGGACAGCAGAACGGAAATGGAAACTGCTGTTGTCAAGCTTTGTTCACCTCAGCTTGACGTAACTCAAGATGCTCTTTTGAGCAGGGTAGGAGCGTTGGAAAGAACTGTAAACCGTTTGATGAATATGATTGAAAACGGAACAGTAAATGTGAAAAAAGATTTTGATAACAACGTTGATACAGTCAATGAAGAAAAGGCTGCGGACAGCGGCAAAACAAATGCCCAAATTAATGAAAATGAAAAGTCACAAAATTACCTTTCAGAACCGACGAAAGAAAATTCAAATGTTTTGAAAGAGCCTCAAAGAAGAAAAGCTGCGGTAGATGTTGATGAAATTTATCAAAATGCAAAGCCTTTTCAAAATTGGAAAGATGTAGTTGATAATCTCAGAAAATACTCAAAAACAATATCAGCAGCCTTTGACGGTACACGAGCTTATATAAGCGGCAGATATATTTTGATTGACTCACCCTCAGATATACCGTTTCAGCTTTTAAAGCAATCATCACAGAGAGAAAAAATAAGAGAAGCGGTTTTTGAAATAACAGGAGCTACCTACAGTTTGGGACCTTATAGGCCGCCTGAAAGAAAAATACAGGAAGAAAAAAGCGATCCTATGGAAAAACTGACTGAGGATTTCAAAAATCTCGGCATTGAAGTAACAGAAGAATAATTGTTATTAAACACATTAGAAAAAATAAAACGGAGGATATAATTATGAAAGCAAGATTACCAAAAGGATATGGTTCCAACGGAGGAACAAATCTTCAGCAGATAGCAAAGCAGGCACAGAAAATGCAGGAGCAGATGGACGAGGCATCTAACGTACTTAATGAAAAAGAATATACTGCAACAGCCGGCGGTAATGCTGTAAGCGTAACAGTTACAGGTAAAATGGAAATTAAAACAATGGAAATAAAACCGGAAGTTGTTGACCCGGAAGATGTAGAGATGCTTTCCGACCTTATCACAGCAGCAGTAAACGAAGCATTGAGAGCTGCTCAGAAGGATAAAGAAGACACAATGACAGAGCTTTCCGGCGGATTCAGCTTGCCGGGCTTGTTCTGATAAAATGGGAAGTTATAATGTAGCACCTTTGGACAGACTTGTAGAGCAGTTTGAAAAATTGCCCGGAATAGGCATAAAAACTGCTCAAAGGCTTGCCTATTATGTGCTTAATATGAGTCAAAACGAGGCGTCGGATTTTGCAAAAGCTATAACCGACGCCCACGACAAAATAAAGTACTGTACAGTTTGCTGTAATTTTACAGATAAAGAAAAGTGTTCCATATGCAGTGACCCTAAAAGGGATAAAGAAGTTATCTGCGTTGTGGAAGAGTCAAGGGACGCTATGGCGATAGAGAACACAAGAGAGTTTAACGGAACATACCATGTACTTCACGGAGCAATTTCTCCCCTTGAGGGTATAACTCCCGATAGACTGTGCATAAAAGAACTGCTGGCACGTATAAATAACGGCAATGTTAAAGAAGTAATAATGGCGACAAATCCCACAGTTGAGGGAGAAACAACAGCAATGTATATTTCAAGACTTTTAAAGCCTTTAGGTGTAAAAGTCACCAGGCTTGCTTATGGAATACCTGTAGGCGGAGATCTTGAATACGCTGACGAAGAAACATTGCTAAGAGCAATCGAGGGCAGGAGTGAACTGTAATGAAAGAGTCACTTAAAACAATAGCTCAAAACAAAAAAGCCTACCACGACTATTTCGTAGACGAAAGCTATGAAGCAGGAATTGAACTTTGCGGAACAGAGGTAAAATCTCTCAGAGCCGGAAGAGTAAACCTGAAAGATAGCTGGTGCTCTATAGTGGAAGGTGAAATATTTGTAAACGGAATGCATATAAGTCCTTATGAGCATGGAAATATTTTTAACCGCGACCCAGTAAGGGTAAGAAGGCTTTTAATGCATAAAAAAGAGATAATGAAGCTTTATGGCACGGTAAAGCAGACCGGATTTTCTCTTATTCCTTTGAGTTTATATTTTAAAGGGAGCAAGGTAAAGGTTCAGGTTGGACTGTGCAGAGGTAAAAAGCTTTATGATAAGAGAGCCGATATGGCGGCAAAAAGTGCTAAGAGAGATATCGACAGAGCCATGAAAGAAAGCAGAAAGTGACAAATATCTCTTGAAAGATAGGAAGAAAAGTGATATAATACTTTTCCAAAAGAAAGCAGCTTTAAATTTAAGGTTTGTAAAAGCCTGATAAATTTATTAGGGGATGTAAAGGTTTCGACGGGGATTTCAAGCCATGGTAAGCGAGCAGCGGTGCGGAGCCGCTATAAAATCCGTAACTTAAAAATAACTAACAACAATAAAGTTGCTTTAGCTGCTTAATGCAGCTCGTTCTTCCTCAGAGTACCACGGCTGAGGCAAGGGCGTCGATTAGTGGTAAATGTGAATCAAAGAGTGTTTCGGCTTTGGTCACACATCAGAAACTACCGACTTGTGTATCCTGTTATTGGGAGACATAACGGGGGAATCCTAATACAATAGCTACGCTCGAAGAAAGCTGTGAGGCGAGATTTTCGGACAGGAGTTCGATTCTCCTCATCTCCACCAATCGGGTATTGGACGAACACCTACTTTTTTGCAGGCGGCTTCGCCGTTAAATGTTCACTCTGATACAAACAG
>CALWIW010000039.1 GCA_944380855.1 uncultured Clostridia bacterium
TTTACTTTTCTATAAGATTTTTTACCCACCACCAGTTGAACTGGTGGTTTTATCATGCCTTTTCGGCGGACAATAAAGTCAAAAATCACCGTCTGCAAATGCGGACGGTGATTTTGTAAGTTGAATTTTATCTTAACAACCTTCGACGTTTCCTGATTTTACTGCGTCAAACTCGTCTGTAATTTCTTTTCCCGGAGCCTTTGTTGCAAGAGAAACTATAATCATGGCGGCAGAAGCCAAAATAAATCCTACAACCAAAGAATAAAGACCTGTAGCATTTCCGAGTGTTTGACCGCCGATAAGAGGAATATAATCCCATACAATAATTGTTAAAGCACCGATTGCCATGGCACTTACGGCACCCTGTAAATTTGAACGTCTCCAGAATAATGAGAATATAATAACAGGACCGAAGGCGGCACCAAAACCTGCCCATGCATTTGAAACTAGTCCCATGATACTGCTGTTAGGGTCAAGTGCAATAAATGCTGCAACAACTGCAACAACGACTACCGCAGCTCTTCCGACAGCCAATGATTTCTTATCGCTTGCTTTCTTATTAATTGTGCCTCTGTAAAGATCTTCTGACACTGCTGAAGCGGTAACAAGAAGCTGGCTGTCTGCTGTTGACATAACAGCGGCAAGAATACCGCAAAGGAACACGCCGCCGATAAATAAAAGCAGATAATTGCTTGAGAACAATTGCTGAATAAGCTTAATAAATACTGTTTCCTGTGTTGAAGCGTCAAGCTGTGAAGTCAAGAATCCTCTTGCCACAAGACCTATCATACAGGCGGCACCCAAAGAAAGAATAATCCAAACGATTGCTATTGTTCTTGATTTTTTAACTTCGGCTTCACTTCTTATAGCCATAAATCTTACGAGAATATGAGGCATACCGAAGTAACCTAATGCCCAACCTAAGTTAGAAATAATCGTAACGGCACTTACGGGAGAACCGTCTGCATTTTTCATGAAGTTGAGATAGTCGCCGGGATTTTCAACTCCGTTTGCTACAAGTGCGTCATGGAAGCCTGTGTTGTATGTAAGGAGTCCGTATGCCAAAATCGGCACTGCAAGAATTGCTATAAGCATCATAAAGCCCTGAACAAGGTCAGTAGCACATACCGCTTTAAATCCGCCCATAAATGTGTAGACAAGAATTACGACAGCGGCAATAACAAGACCGTAAACATATGTACTGTTGAAACCTTCTGTTGTGCCGTCAGAAAATACTGTAGCAAAAAGCTTTGCACCTGAACTGAAAGCAGAAGCAGTATAAACAGTAAAGAATATTGTGATTATAATTGAAGATACAACCTGTAATATTCCTGTTTTGTCGTGGAAACGATTTTCAAAGTATCCCGGAATTGTAAGGGCATTGTTTGCCTTTATTGTATAACGGCGAAGTCTGCCGGAAACAAGATACCAGTTTAAAACCGTACCTATAAAAAGACCGACTGCGATCCAGATTTCTCCTGTTCCTGCAATATATACGGCACCCGGAAGACCCATTAAAAGCCAGCCGCTCATATCTGAAGCCTGAGCTGATAAAGCCGCAGTCCAACTGCCGAGATTTCTGCCGCCCAGAAAGTAATCTTCGTTTGTCTTTGTGTTTTTTACATAGACAGCACCGATAACGATCATTACAACCATATAAACGGCAAATGCGATTAAGATTATTATCTTATCCATTAGACATCTCTCTCCTTAAAAATATTTGTTTTCTAAAAAACACATGATAACATTTTATCAAAAAAATGGTATAATTGCAAATGTTTTTTGATTATAAATAAAGAAAAGAGGGAGAAAAGCTGAAAAAAAGATGAATATAACGATAGAAAAGGTATTGTGCAATTTCTGTACAATACCTTTTCTATTTAATGAGTGTTATTTTTTTTCGTTGATTTCTTTGAAACATTCTATTGTATCTAACAGAACAGATACCTGTTTTTGTGTCAGGCCTTTTATGGAAATAGATGAAGTGTTTTCCATACCTAAAAGGTAGTCTGTGGAAACGTCAAAGATTTTTGCTAACTCTATAATATATTGGGTTGATGGTACAGAAAGCCCCATTTCCCAAGCATTTACCCCTGAGCGTGATATTCCTAATTGACGTGCAGTTTCAGCCTGCGTGATACCTGTTCTTTCTCTTAATGATTTGATTCTGTCAGCCAATGTAAATAATTCTCTTGACATTATATCACCTCATCGAAAGATTATATTAATCTGAATGATATTTCATTATCAAAATGATATTTTAATTTGACATTATTTTCGTGACGAAGTATACTTTCTATAAAGTGTTAAATAAAATTTTAAAATATGATTTTAAATTTAATCAGGTTGTTTACATTTGTTTTATATTGGCAGATGTAGTTATATATTAAATATTATTTTTATTAAATGTTTGTTGAGTTTTGTATTTTTACAGTTTTTAAAAGATATAATAAAAATTTTGGAAGGCAGATGCTTATGAAACTATCGTTAATTGTTCCTTGTCTGAATGAAGAGGGAAATATAATAAATTTTCAAAATACTGTTATTGATGCTTTTAGTAGCTGCGATTATGATTATGAAATTATATTTATAGATGACGGCAGCAATGATAATACCTTTGGTGTCTTAGAGAGTATTTATAAAGAGCAAAAGTGTCATATTAAAGTGGTTAGTTTTTCACGAAACTTTGGAAAAGAGTCCGCAATCTATGCGGGACTTCAATATGCAGACGGAGAATACATCTCACTGATAGATGCAGATTTGCAGCAGCGTCCGGAAACAGTAAGAGATATGGTAAAAATTTTGGATGAACATTCTGAATTTGATGTTGTTGCTGCGTATCAGGACAAACGCCATGAAAATAAAATAATTTCTTTTTTTAAAAAAACTTTTTACAGAATAATGGATAATTTATCAAATATAAAGCTTAAAGCTGATGCAAGTGATTTTCGTACTTTTAGACGGTGTGTTGCAGAAAGTATTTTACTTTTGGGTGAATATCATCGTTTCTCAAAAGGTATTTTTTCTTGGGTAGGATATAACACTTTTTTATTCCTTATGTTGCTTGTGAGCGAGCATCGGGAGAGAGTAAGTGGGGTTTTAGAAAATTGTTAAATTATGCTATAGATGGAATTATTGATTATTCCACAAAGCCGTTACGAATTGCAACAGCTGTTGGGGGAATTGCAGGTATTTCTGCTTTGATTTATCTGCTTGTGGTTATCATTCAAAAAATAACAGTAGGGATTCCTATACCTGGTTATGCAACTATTATAATTTTAATTTTGCTTTTAGGTGCGGCACAATTGTTTTGTATCGGAATTATAGGTGAATATGTTGGAAGAGCTTTTGAGCAAAGCAAAAACAGGCCTATATATATTGCAAAACAAGTTTTAGATTATACGAAAGAATAATACGTATTTGTAATGAACTTATTTTTTTTTAGTGTTTATTAAAATATCATTCAAAATGTGAGGCAATAATGAAAGAGAGATTAATTAATAACAAAATATTAAAATTAAATGAAATTAATAAACAAGGGAAGATAGCCGCAATCTCCGCCTTTGTTTCCGGCATTGCAGTACATCTGTTTAGCTTGGTAAATATGCTGCAAAATTACGATAATGTTGCAGTTCAGCCTAAAGGATATGGTACCGGAATCACTTCAGGCCGCTGGTTTTTAACGGTTTTAGGCGATATTGTCGGTAATATTTTTGGAAATTATAACCTTACATGGATTAATGGTATAATCGGAATTTTATTAATCGCATTTGCCGCTTATTTTTTAATTGATATTTTCAAAATCAGAAGCAATGTATTTGCTGTATTGCTTGGAATAGGCTGTGTGTCTTTTCCTTCTGTTGCGTCATGTATGCTGTTTAAATACACGGTTTCTTATTATTCGTTTGCCATACTGCTTTCAGTTTTGGCGGCGTATGTTGTTATAAACGAGAAGATGAAAAACCATGTTCTTTGGACTGTTGTATCCGGACTTTTTACGGCTTGTTCATTAGGTATTTATCAGGCGTATTTACCGGTAACGGTATCGATTTTTGTTCTTTATTTGCTTCAGCAAATAATTCTTAATAAAGAAAACTGGAATAAAATCATTTATAAAGGATTACATTTTGTGTTTTGTTTATTTTTGGGATTATTATTCTATTTTGTTTTTCTTAAAATTAGTTTATTTGTTTACGGTGTATTGTTAGACGATTATCAAGGTATCAGTACGATGGGAAAACTTTCGTTTACAGAAATCCCTCGCCTTATCAAAGAGAGTTTTTTGGGGTATTATGCTATGCCGAACAATAATACTTATGTTTTGGCACCATATCCTGCTGTGAAATATATTTATAAATTCTGGAGCATAGCTAGTTTAATAATGATTATTGTATGCCTTGTACGAAGAAGGGCAAAAATAATACAGTGGGGAATTGCGGCAGTTATGTGTCTGTGTTTTCCGGTTGCAGTGAATTTGCTTGTGATTATGTGTCCTGATAGCTGGATTTATACTTTGATGGTGTATTCTTTTGTAATGGTATTATTTATGCCTGTGGTTGTGTTTGAAGCACTTCCTGAAACTCCTGATAGTATGATTAAGTATAAACGTTTTTTTAAAGTTTTTCTGTCATTTTCTATTGGCTTAGTAACTTTTTTTTACGCATATGTTGCAAATATAACATACACGGCAGAATACTATGCGAATCGTCAAGTGGAAAATTTGGCTGGTTCTATAGTGACACAAGTACGCGAAACAGAAAATTTCAAACCTGATTGTAAATGGGTATTTTTAGGATATTATTTCTACAATGATCCATTAATGGATGATCTTTTTGAAAATGCACCTATTTATGAGGGGGAAGGAAATCCCAACAGATTGGTAAATTCATATTCATGGACTGCTTGGATTAGGTCTTATATAGGATATTCCATACCATTGGCGGATGATGAAACACAGTCGGCTATCGCTGCTAAGCAGGAGGTAAAGGATATGCCGTCGTGGCCGTCAAATGGCTCCATCAGGATTATTGATGATGTCGTTGTCATTAAGTTTAGTGATTAATTTAATTATAAGAAAATGAGTAATATAGCTCCTTAAGATGTTGTAATGAGCATCTAAGGGGCTATTAATTTTACTATTAATAAAGCAAATTGTTATTTTTTATTGATTTAACATAAGAATGGTTATATAATATAAAATAGGTAATTATGCAAAGGTGGATTGATATGCTTACCTTTGCGGCAATAAGAGGTGCTTATATGAATTTCGTCAAGAGAACATGGACTGAAATAGATATGGACAGAGCTGTACATAATTTTAAAACAATAAAAAAAGCGGCTCTTGGTAAAAAAGTATGCTGTGTGGTAAAGGCAGATGCTTACGGTCACGGTGCTGTGGAACTTGCGGTAATGTATGAGCAGGCAGGTGCGGATTTTCTTGCTGTTTCCAACATGGACGAGGGAAAGGAACTTAGAAAATACGGAATTAGTCTGCCTATCCTTATTTTGGGATATACTCCTTCGGTATGTGCAAAGGATTTGGCGGAAAATAATTTTTCTCAGGCTGTTTACGGTACGGAATATGCAAAAAAGCTTTCTGAGCAGTGCGTAAAGTGCGGTGTTGAATGTAAGATACATATAAAAATAGATACGGGAATGAGCAGAATAGGCTTTATGTGTCAAAGCTTTCCGAGAGATGAAAAAAGCATAGAAGAAGCTTATGAGGCGGCAACTTTGCCAAACCTTATAACTGAGGGTGTATTTACCCACTTTGCAGTTTCAGACGAAAGAGAAGAGGGCAGAGAGTTTACCTTAAAGCAGTATGATAACTTTGTACATACAGTAAGAAGTCTTGAAGAAAGAGGTATAAACTTTGAAATAAGACACTGTGCCAACAGCGGAGCTATTGAGGATTATCCTATGTTTGACATGGATATGGTGCGTGCGGGAATAATTCTTTACGGTTTGTCGCCGTCAGGAAAGCTTAAAGACGCTTTGGATATAAGACCTGTTATGAAGCTTGTAACCTGTATTTCATATGTAAAGGAAATTGAGGCGGGAACAACCGTAAGCTACGGAAGAACATTTACGGCAGATAGAAAAATGAAGATTGCCACAGTTCCAATAGGTTATGCCGATGGATATATAAGAAAATACGGCGAAGAGGGATATATGCTTGTAAACGGCAAAAAGGCAAAAATAATAGGCAGAATTTGTATGGACCAGACAATGCTGGATGTAAGCGATATTGATGTAGTTTCAATCGGAGATAAAGTTGTTGTGTTCGGCGACGGAAAGGACGGAGAACCAACAGCAGACGATTTAGCAAGATGGTCGGAAACAATAAATTACGAGGTTATATGTATAATCGGAAAAAGAGTTCCAAGACTCTTTGTAAAAGACGGAAAAATAACGGATGTGATGTATAAACTATGAAATTACTTGCAGTTGACGGAAACAGTATTCTCAACAGAGCCTTTTACGGCGTAAGACCTCTTACCACAAAGGACGGACGTTTTACAAACGCCATATACGGCTTTTTGACAATGCTTAATAAAATTCAAACAGATACTACACCTGACTGCGTAGCCATTGCTTTTGATTTGAAAGCACCTACCTTTAGGCATAAGGCATATTCCGGCTATAAGGCACAGAGGAAAGGTATGCCTCAGGAGCTTGCTTCCCAGCTTCAACCGCTGAAAGATTTGCTCATATTGCTTGGCTATAAGCTTGTGACATGTGAAGGCTATGAAGCCGACGATATTTTGGGAACGCTTTCCGCAGAATGTGAAAAAGAGGGCTGGGAATGTGTTATAGCAACCGGTGACCGTGACAGTTTACAGCTTGTGTCTGACCTTACTACAGTACGTCTTGCGGCAACAAAGCAGGGAACAGCCACTGCTATTATCTATGATAAGGATAAAATAATGGAAGACTACGGAGTATCTCCCCGTGAGCTTATTGAGATAAAGGCGATTCAGGGAGATACCTCTGACAATATTCCGGGAGTTGCGGGAATAGGACCAAAGGGTGCCGGTGACCTTATTAAAAAATATAAAACCGTTGAATATATATACGAGCATCTTGATGAGCTTGATATTAAAGATTCAGTAAGAAAAAAGCTTGAAGCCAGCAAAGACAATGCGATTTTGTCAAGAATGTTGGGCGAGATAAACAGAGAAGCACCCATTGATAAAAATCTTGAAGATTACAGCGTTTCCGGAGGCAACGACGAGAAAGCCGCAGATTTTATGGCTGACTTGGAACTGTTCTCTATCATAGAAAAAATGGGCTTGAGAAACAGCGGAGTAAAAAAGGAAGAGAAAAAGGCTGAAAAGGAAAAATTAACTTTTAATGATTGTTTGTACAGCGATATTGATGTAAAAGAAATCGCTAAAAATGTTGAAAATAATATTTTTATAACGTATATAAAAGAAAGCAAAACATCTCCGGAGTGTATATATGTTTGCAATGGTAAAGCGGTGTACAGACTTCCTGTTGAAAAACTTTTCGATTTTTCACAGTTTGAAAATAAAATAGTGGCATATAGCAGTAAAGAGATTTATTCTTTTTGGGATAAAAAGGGAATAGATAAAAATAATATTATATTTGATATAACACTTGCGGCATATCTTTTAAATCCCTCCTCAACAGACTATACGGTTAACAGACTCTGTGAGGAATATAAGGTGGGGCCTGTACAGATAGACGCAGAAGACGAGGTTTTACAGTTAGTATGTGAAAACGGAACACTGCCTGCTTTGTATGAAAAGCTTAAATATGAGATTACTGAGAAAAATCAAGAAAAGCTTATGTATGAAATCGAGCTTCCTCTGTCAAAGGTTTTGGCAAAAATGGAAAACGTAGGCTTTGCCGTTGACAAAGAGGGAATAGAGAATTACGGCAAGGTTATAAATGAAGAAGTGCTGTCAATACAAAATCAGATTTATGAAGAGGTTGGATATGAGTTCAATATAAACTCGCCAAAACAGCTTGGGGACGCTCTTTTTAATAAGATGAAACTTCCGGCAAAGAAAAAGACAAAAAGCGGTTACAGCACCAACGCCGAAGTTTTGGAAGAATTGAGAAAGTACCACCCTGTAATAGATATGATTTTAAAATACAGAACACTGGCGAAGCTTAAATCAACCTACTGCGACGGACTTTTAAAGGTTATCGGCGACGACGGAAGAATACACACAAACTTTAATCAGACCGAAACCAGAACAGGAAGAATAAGCTCAACAGAACCAAACCTCCAGAATATTCCTGTTAGAACTGAGATAGGCAGGGAATTGAGAAGATTTTTCTGTGCCAAAGAGGGCTGTGTCCTTGTGGACGCCGACTATTCCCAGATTGAACTGAGAGTTCTTGCAGATATTTCTAAAGATGAAAACATGATGCAGGCATTTAAGGACAATGAGGATATCCATACGGCAACAGCCTCACAGGTTTTCAATATGCCCGGAGATTTTGTAACTCCAATAATGAGAAGCAGAGCCAAAGCGGTAAACTTCGGAATAGTTTACGGAATAGGTGCTTTTTCACTTTCAAAGGATATAGGGGTTACTACAAAAGAAGCCTCAAACTATATTAAAGCATATTTGAGCCACTACAGCGGCGTTGATAAATATATGCATGAAGTAACCGAAAAGGCAAAAGAGTACGGGTATGTGGAAACAGTTTTCGGTAGACGCAGATATCTACCTGAGCTTAAAACAGGCAACCACATAACACGAGCTTTCGGAGAAAGAGTCGCAAGAAATATGCCTATACAGGGAACGGCGGCTGATATAATCAAAATTGCCATGATAAAGGTTGACAACCGTCTTCAAAACGAAGGACTGAAAGCAAAGCTTATTTTGCAGGTTCACGATGAATTGATTGTAGAAGCTCCCCAAGAGGAAAGCGAAAAGGTCAGTGCAATTTTAAAAGAGGAAATGGAAAATGCAGTAAACCTTTCAGTACCGCTTATAGCTGATGCGGCAATGGGAAAAACCTGGTATGACGCAAAGGGCTGATAACTGACCTGTGCTGAATTTTTTAAGAAAGCGTAAAACTGCCAAAAGTAAAAAGGTGATGGTAAATATGGCAGAAAGAAAGACAAATATTAAAAACGTGGTTTTTATCTGCACTGGAAACAGCTGCCGCAGTGCAATGGCAGAGGGAATTTTTAAAAAGCTATGTGCAGAAAAAGGCTATGATATAAAATGCAGCAGTGCGGGAACTGCCGCCTCCTCAGGATACGGTGCTTCAAAATATGCCGTTGAAGCCTGCAATGAAATCGGCGTTGATATAAGCAGACATAAGTCACAGGGGATCTACGGCGTGGATTTAAAAGAAGTAGACCTGTTCTGCGTGGTTTCTATGTATCACGCAGATATCCTTATGAGCATGGGAGTTCCTCAGAATAAAATTTTTGTAATGTCAAGGGAAAAGGGCGGAATAACAGACCCCTTCGGCAGTGATTTGAATTTTTACAGAGCTTGCCGTGACGAGATTGTTTCCGTTCTCACAGACCTTTTGGAAAAACTTTAATATATGGATATAATTATAGAAAAAGCGAAGGCTTGTAATTTACAGGAAATTGCAGATATTGAAAAAGAAATTTTTTCCACTCCCTGGTCGCTTAAAAATATAACAGACACTTTTGAAAATGAAAATAACTGTTTTTTTGTGGCAAAGGATTTGGAAAGCGGTGAAACAGTAGGTCATATCTGTCTTGAAACGGTTTTAGACGAGGGGATTTTGACCTCTGTTGCCGTTAAAGAGAAATATCGAAACAAAGGAATAGCCAAAAGGCTTATGGACTCTTTTATAGACGAAGCTAAGAAAAGAAATATTTCATTTATAAACTTAGAAGTCAGAGTTTCAAATGTGCCGGCTATTGCTTTGTATGAAAAATACGGATTTGAAAAAGTGGGTACAAGAAAAAATTATTATTCAAAGCCCACGGAAGACGCTTTGCTTATGATGTTGAATTTTTAACAGAGTATCTAAGGTGTAAAATGAGAGGAAGTGTAATATGAAAATACTTGCAATAGAGTCCTCATGCGATGAAACAGCGGTTGCAGTTGTTGAGGACGGCAGGAATGTGCTGTCATCGGTAGTGGCAACCCAGGTTGAAGAGCACAGACTTTACGGCGGAGTTGTGCCGGAAATAGCCTCAAGGCGTCACGTAGAAGCTATTGAGGGTGTTACAGCAGAGGCATTAAACCAAGCCGGTGTGACAATGGACGATATAGAAGCTATAGCGGTGACCCATGCACCTGGACTTATCGGAGCTTTACTTGTGGGTGTAAATTTTGCAAAAGGGCTATCCTATGCCACAGGCAAGCCTCTTGTGGCGGTTCATCATTTAAGGTCACATATAGCATCAAACTACATATCCCATAAGGAGTTAAAGCCGCCTTTTCTTTGTTTGGTTGTTTCAGGCGGACACAGTCACATTGTTATGGTTGAAGACTATACAAAGATGAAAATAATAGGAAAAACCCGTGATGATGCCGCAGGAGAAGCTTTCGACAAGGCGGCAAGAACAATGGGAATGCCATATCCCGGCGGAATTGCAATGGATAAAGTGGCTGAAAAGGGTAATCCTTTGGCTTACAAGCTTCCAAGACCCACAGTAGACGGCTGTCCTTATGATTTTAGCTTTTCCGGACTTAAAACAGCCATAATAAATTTGATACACAATGCTTCACAAAAAGGGGAAACACTGCCTGTTGAAGATTTGTCAGCATCTTTCAGATACGCAGTTGTTGACTGTCTTGCAACAAACTTTATTAAAGCGGCTAAAGATTT
>CALWIW010000040.1 GCA_944380855.1 uncultured Clostridia bacterium
ATGCCAAACGGCAAAAATCCTATACTGACAGGACTTGAACCCACAAATAGCAAAAATCACACCGAAAGGCGTATGGAGAGTTAAAAATCCATACGCCTTTTTCTTTTGCCCAAAATCAATATTATTCTCCCTGTTGGCATGCAGCGATAAAATATTAACACATCATTTTAAAGCCTTTGGTTTTTGATTATCACAGCAAAAACTGAAGGCTTTTTTTATTGAAAGGAAAAAAGTTATGTATTTTTCAGAAACACCTTCCTTACGGGAAATTGAAAAGACCATGAAAATGATTCCGAATTTTACTCCAAGAGGACACGGCGTAGTAATTCTCTGCCAAAATGAATTTGCCGAAGAAAATTGCATTGCTGTCTCTCAAAAAGAAATACTGGAAAAAACCATGTCACATATAAGCAATCCGCTGTTTCAAAAGCGGTTCAAAAAATATATAAACGAAAGTGAGACGATCCCTATGAATTTCAGAAACTCAAAACACAACATCACCTTTACAGAAACAATCAGAAAAAAGAACAAAAAAGATTATTGGAGTATCTGACTCCGGTATTGTGCAGTGCGTTGCCTTTTGTTTTAATGTATTCTTTGAGTGTGCTTTTAAGGGCAGATAACAACCCCAAACTTGCAATGGTATCCCTTATGGTTGGAAATATTTCTAACATTATTTTGGACTATGTCTTTGTTTCGGTTTTTAATATGGGAATATTCGGTGCCTCATTTGCTACATCAATCGCACCGGTTTTGTCTCTTGGGGTGGCATCGTTTCATTTTATATGCAAAAAGAATTCAGTACATTTTACAATTAAAGCGTATGACTTAAAAGTTATCGGAAGAATAGTTTCAGTGGGCGTGGGCAGCGGAATAATGGAACTGAGTGCCGGTGCAATAATCTTTATGTTTAACAGTGCGATTTTAAGGCTTGGAGGAGATGTATACCTTGCCGCTTATGCTGTTATAACCAATATTGCCTATGTTTTTAAAGGTTTGCTCAACGGTTTTGCTCAGGCAGCACAGCCTTTGATTTCTACGAATTTTGGTTCCGGAATAATCAAACGATGCACGAGGTCGCTTAGGGTGTGTCTCATTTATTCCTCTGTTTTTTGCGTTGTGTGCTACGGAATAATAACAGTTTTTCCGGGCTTTATCGTTTCCTTTTTTTCAAACGGTGACGGTGAAATGGAGCTGATAGCCTCCAAAGGAATGATAATGTATTTTTCTTCTTTGCTTTTTACAGGTATAAACACGATGCTTATGTATTTTTTCCAGTCTATAGAACAGGGGACGAAAGCTCTTCTGCTGGCAGTTTGCAAGGGCTTTTTGTTTGTAACTTTGGGACTGTGGGTTTTAACATCTGTAATGGGTGTTGACGGTGTTTGGTATTCTGTACTGTTTGGTGAAATTTTAACATTAGTTATTGCATTGCCTATGATTTTAGGAAGTGTAAAAAAGCTTAAAAACAGCAAATATAAGTCTCAGTTTACAGATGAGGCAATTTCGGATAAATAGTTATTTCAAAAGCGTCGGGCGGAGAATTCCACCTTACGCTTTTTTCTTTTTTATATTCAACCTTGTAAAACAGTTCTTTTAAAATGCTATTTTTGATTTTAGGGTCTGTTGTTTTTCTGTAAATTTCAGTTATTTCCATATCTTTGAAGAATTCGTTTACTTGTTTGTTTAAGTCTTTTTCTTCGGCAAAATTTGTGACAGCGGTTTTTATATTGTTTAGTTCATTTTGAAGCTTTGTTTTTCTCATGCTAAAAATCTCTTTAGAATAAATTCCCTGCTCAAAAAGACTGTATACTTTTGAAAGCTGTTTTTTTAGTGCGTATTCTTTGTTTTTAAGAGACATCAAAGATAAATTTTTAATATCTTCGTCCCTTACCGGACCTTGATTGCTGTCGTGGTTAAATTTTACCTTGTAACCTTTTGTCAAAATGTCAAGTGAAGCTATCAGCTTTTCTTCCAGTAACTCTAAAAAACAAGCCACATTTCCGCAGTTGTTGGGGCAAACAATAAAATCTTTCTTGTTTTTATATGGTTTTCTCACCATTTTAGCACCGCATATCCCGCAAGTTACAATTCCGGCTAAGGGATTCTTTACGGACTTGCTGTGGTTTCTAGGAACAGAGCTGTAATTGTATAATTTATTCTGAGCTTTTTTAAAGATGACGTCGTCAACAATACCTTGATGTAGTCCGTTTATTAGTATCAGTTTATCATTAGAATTTCTGTAACGCTTTGTTTTTATCTTTCCCGTTTCAACAGATTTTACAGCAGGACGGTAATTCCAGCGTATTTTTCCGGTGTAAACAGGATTGGTCAGTATATCATGTACCGTGGACGGCGTCCACTTTTGGTTTGCAGGTGAAGGAATATTATATAAGTTTAAATATTCTGCAATTTTTGAAATTCCTAAGGTATGATATCCCGTTGAATTTTCAGTGCCCTTTAAAAATAAACTGAAAATAAGCTTTACTACAGAGGCTTTGTCGTTATCAATCTCAAGGGTAAAGCCTTTTTCTCCTTTAAGTTTTACCTTGCTGTAGCCGTATGGTGCAATGCTTCCGGTAAATTTTCCCTCCTTAACGGAGGACAGCCGTCCATGCTGTAAACGTCTGTTTATGACCTTGTATTCACGCCGGCTCATAAACAGACCGAATTCAAAGTATTCCTCGTCAAATTCGTTGACGGGGTCGAAAATTTTAATAGGTGTAATTATCTTTGTGCCGCTGTATTTAAAGGTTCTGGCAACAATTCCCTGGTCAACAGTGTCGCCTCTTGCAAGTCGTTCTACTTCCATAACAAAAACACCCTGCCACAGTTTTTTTTCCACCTGGTACAGCAGTTCCTGCATAACGGGACGTGCTTCTATGCTGTCTCCGGAGACAATCTCACGGAATATTTTTTCAATTTTTATATTTAGCTTTCGGCTCAATTCCAGTAAAATATCCTCATGCCTTTGCAAGGTGTCAAACCTGTTTGTATTTTCAGCCTGTTCGTCGGCTCTTGATTTTCTCAAATACATACAATATCCCATTTTATCACCTCTGCTTTAAATTATTCAAAGACTGCTTTGAAAATTCTTATTAAACAACAGCAAAGTAATCAGATATATATTGTTTGATTCATGACTTATATTTAAGTTCAAAATAATCTTTAAAAACTGTAAACACTTGCTTCAGCTGCAATAATATGTTAATATTACTTGAAAATTTATTTGGCTATATGATATACTATATTAAATTATTATTTTGATTAAATTAAATTCGGAGGTGATTTTTTTGAAAATACAGGAATCAGCGGAAAACTATCTTGAAACCATACTTATTATAAAACAGCGTAAAGGATATGTTCGTTCTATAGATATAGTGAATGAGTTGGAATTTACCAAACCCAGCGTCAGCGTGGCTATGAAAAATCTAAGAGAAAATGGTTTTATCAGCATGGACGAAAAGGGGTACATAACATTGCTGGATAAAGGGGAAGAAATTGCTCAGACAATGCTTGAACGTCATGTAATGCTGACCCAGTGGCTGAAACAGCTTGGTGTTGACGATGAGACAGCTGCACACGACGCTTGTAAGATTGAGCACGTAATAAGTGCAGAAAGCTTTGAAGCCATCAAAAAACACGTTTCCTCGGTTTGACGGCTGCTGAAAATACTTGTAAATTAAATAAATAATTTGTACCGCCGCTTGCCGGCGGTTTTTTATTTTATAACAAAATTTAGAGATATTGAATAATTTATTTAATTTGCTTTGTTGTTTATATCTAAATTAATAGGTGAATATTTGTGCAGGATATCGAAATTTAGGCTTTTTCATGGTGAAAACACACAATAGAATAAGTCTGTAAATAGTCATTCATACAAAGATGAAATTTTTGATGAAAAAGTATAGAAAATCGATTTCATATATGATATTATACATATGAAAACGATTTCACTTGTTTTCTCAAAGTGAAATGCCGAAGAAAACAAATTAAAAAAGGAGGATAATTATGGATTTTCAAAAAATGTCCAAGGAGATTAAGGAGTATGTGGGCGGAGCGGAAAATATTGAAAGTGTTGCTCATTGTGCCACACGTCTTAGACTCGTTTTGAAAGACGATTCAAAAATCCAAAAAGAAAAGGTTGAGAGTATTGACGGGGTAAAAGGTGCTTTTATGAACTCCGGACAATTTCAGGTTATTATCGGTCAGGGAGCGGTTAATAACCTTTATAAGGTGTTCGTAGGAGAAAACGACATCAAAGAGGCGTCCGCCGAGGAACAGAAAAAAGCAGCCGCACAAAAGCTTAACTGGTTCCAGCGTTTCGCCAGAACACTTTCAAATATATTTGTTCCCATAATTCCTGTTATCGTAGCCAGCGGCGTATTGATGGGTGTGCTGGGAATGCTCAGTAATTTCGGAGTTGTATCGGCAGATTCAGGCGTTTATAAGCTTTTGGATATGATTTCAAATGCCGCTTTTACATTCCTGCCTGTAATTATCGCTTTCAGTGCCGGTAAAGAGTTTGGCTGCAACCCATATCTTGCGGCAATCTTAGGCTGTATAATGATTCACCCTAATCTCCAAAACGCATGGACAATGGGAACGGCAGGTGTAGAAACACAGTATCTTGATTTCTTCGGCTTCAAGCTTGCAGCAATAGGTTATCAGGGCCAGGTTCTTCCTATCCTTATTGCGGTTCTTGTTATGGCGTTCCTTGAAAAAAGGATACATAAAATTATGCCAAACTGCGTTGACCTTTTGCTTACACCGTTCTTCACATTGCTTATAACAGCTATTGCAACTTTCTTTGTAATAGGACCTGTAGGTAGATTTATAGGCGACGGTATTTCCATAGGGCTTCAGTTCCTTTACAGCAATCTCGGACCTGTTGCCGGTTTGGTATTCGGAGGAACATATTCTCTTATTGTTATTACAGGTATGCATCACAGCTTCCACGCTGTTGAAACAGGACTTCTTGCAAGCCCTGCAATAGGAATTAACTTCCTGCTTCCTATTTGGTCAATGGCAAACGTTGCACAGGGCGGTGCCGCTCTTGCAGTATATTTCAAGTCCAAGAATAAAAAGCTTAAAACCGTTGCAGCTCCTGCTTCCTTCTCATGCTTGCTCGGTATTACGGAAGCGGCTATTTTCGGTGTAAACCTTAAGCTTGTAAGACCGTTTATCGGAGCTTTGATCGGCGGTGCAGTCGGCGGATTTTTGGTAGTGCTTATGGGTGTAGGCATGAACGGTATCGGAGTTACCGGTATTCCGGGACTTGCTATAGTTGCACAAAATTCAATGTTGATGTATATTATTGGTATGGCAGTGTCGTTTGTTGTCGCATTTGCTGCAACATGGATTATGGGCTTCAAGGAGGAAGCTGACGCCTAATCAATATGTGTAAGTGAGTTGATGATATATGCAGATAAAAGATATTGCAAGGCTTGCCGGTGTATCTGCCTCCACAGTATCCAGAGTGCTTAATAATTCGGGATATGTAAGTGAAGAAATACGAAAAAAAGTACAGGCTGTTATTGATGAAACCGGCTACAGACCTAATCAAATTGCAAAATCCCTGAAAGACAAAAGCACAAAAACCATCGGGATAATTATTCCTCAAATAGCCTCTGAAACAATGGCAAAGCTTGTTGAAGCCGCTTATCAGTGCTGTAATAAAAAAGGCTATAAAATTCTTATGGAAAATACCCAGCTTGACAGTCAAAGGGAAATAGAGTGTCTAAAAAGTCTTTATCATCAACAGGTCGAGGGAATTCTGCTTATGTCCGTGGGTCTTTCTTCAGAACATAAGCGGATTATAGATAGCTTAAATATACCGGTGATTGTCACGGGTCAGGCCATGGAGGGACTTTGCTGTTATACACATGATAATAGAAACGCAGCAAAAGACCTTGTATGCAAAATGATTGAGTGTGGAAAAAAGAGAATAGCACTGCTGAATGTGGATATTCAAGAGGACGACTCTATCAGAGTGCAGAGAGAATTGGGCTACCGTGACGCACTTGCTCTTCATAATATAGAATTTGACCCTGAGCTTGTCAGATACGGTAAATTTACCATAGCTTCCGGTACGGAAATGATGGAAAAAATCTGGAATGAAAATCAGATAAAGCCTGACGGTGTGTTTGCCGTTACTGACAAGATTGCAATAGGGGCAATGAGATTTCTTGTTAAAGAAAAAATCAATATTCCGTTGGAATGTGCGGTTGCAGGAGTGGGAAACAATAAACTTTCGGAATTTACGGACCCTGCATTGACAACTGTGGAGTACCATTATTTTGAACTTGGAACAGCTGTTACCGAAAAGCTTATAGACTCCATAGAAAACCGCACAAAGGCGGAGGGAATCCATCTTATAAAGTATGACATAATTGAGAGGAGCAGCACTAATGAACAACATTCTTGTAATGGGTGAACTTTTAATAGACTTTATTCCCTGTGAAAAGGGCAGAGCTCTTAAAGATGTAGATAATTTTCAGCGTGCCGCAGGCGGAGCACCGGGAAATGTAGCCGCCGCTGTTTCCAAACTTGGCGGAAAGGCAATGATGGTATCAAAATTGGGTCAGGACGCTTTCGGCGACCATATAATTGAGAATCTTTCAAATGCAGGCGTTGACACAAAATATGTTTTCAGAACAAACGAGGCAAAAACCGCTTTGGCGTTTGTATCTCTTGATAAAGAGGGCAACAGGGATTTTAGTTTTTACAGAAGTCCCAGTGCCGACCTTTTCCTCAGCCCCGATGATATTACAGAGGAAATGTTTGATGATTGCAGTGTGTTCCATTTCGGTTCTGTAGACCTTGTGGATTTTCCTGTTAAAAAGGCTCACAAGAGAGCAATAGAAATTGCAAAGGCAAAAGGCATCACAGTAAGCTTTGACCCCAATATCAGACTTCCTCTTTGGGACAGTGCCGAGGAATGTCAAAAGGCAGTCAGAGAGTTTCTTCCTTATGCTGATATAGTAAAGATTTCTGACAATGAGCTGGAGTTTATTACAGGCAAGGACGACCCGGCAGAGGCTGCAAAGGTGCTTTTTGAAAACGGCTGTAAATTTTTTATGTATACCAAGGGTAAGGACGGAGCCGAGGCTTTTACAAAGAATGTTCACGTTTCAATGCCGTGCTTTCCCGTAGAGGTTGTTGACACAACAGGAGCGGGAGATTCCTTTATGGGTTCAATGCTTTACAGTATTACTCAAAATGGACTTTCTCTTGAAGAACTTGAAAATATAGATGAAGATACATTAAAAGAATTTGTAAGATTTTCGTCTTTGTATGCCGCAAGCACTACTACCAGAAAAGGCGGAGCCTGTTCTATGGCTACAATGAATGAAATAAAAGAATTTGAAAAAAGGTTTAAATGATATGGAAAAGAATTACAGACAGCAATATCATCTTATGCCTGAAACAGGCTTTATGAATGACCCAAACGGACTTTGTTTCTATAACGGGGAATATCATATTTTTCATCAGTATGCACCAAAGGGACTTAAAGCCGAAAGAGGCTGGGGATATTTTACCACCAAGGATTTCGTAAATTACAAAAACTACGGAATGGTTATTTTCCCTGATTCAAGGTGGGATAAACACGGTTCCTATTCAGGCTCTGCTCTTGTTGACGACGGTGAAATGGAGCTTTTTTATACAGGAAATGTTAAACAGCCCGGTGATTACGATTATATCTACAGCGGCAGAGAGCATAACATAATATATCTTAAATCAAAGGACGGGGTTAATTTTTCTGAAAAAGAACTGCTTATGACAAATGATGATTACCCTGAGAACTGTTCCTGTCATGTCCGTGACCCAAAGGTTTGGAAAGAGGGAGAAAATCTTTATAAAATGATTTTGGGTGCAAGAACGAGGGACGATATAGGAGAAGCTCTCCTTTATTCCTCAAATGATAAAAAGCATTGGATTCTTGAAAAAACATTTACAAAACCTGACTTGGGGTATATGTGGGAATGTCCTGATTTCTTTGAAATTGGAGGGAAGACCGTTCTTGCTTTTTGTCCTCAGGGAGTTGACTCAAAGGGTATTGAATATAACAATATTTTTCAAAGCGGTTATTGCTTTGTCGATGGGGAAAACCTTTCAAAGTTTACAGAGTTTGACAGAGGATTTGAGTTCTATGCACCGCAGACATTTCTTGCTCCCGACGGAAGAAGAATAATTATCGGCTGGTTTGGTTTGCCCGATGTGCCTTACGGCAATCCTTCCGAAGAAAAAGAAAACTGGATACATTGCCTGACAATCCCCAGAACGCTGGAGTTTAAAGAAAATAAGCTCTGGCAGGAACCTATAGAAGAACTTAAAAAGCTGAGAACAGAGGAAATAACTGTAAAGCTTGAGCATGGAAAAACAAATATTTTTCCAAAGGTTCAGTGTGAGGCTTTGCTTAAATTTGAAAATAAATCTGAAAGCTTTGATATTTCTTTAAGAAAAGATATAAATATTTCACTGAAAAACGGAATATTTACTTTAAAAATGGGTGACAGCGGTTTTGGAAGAACTGAAAGAAGCTGCCATATAGATTGTACCGATAGTGTAAGAATTTTCAGTGATACTTCTTCGGTAGAGATATTTGTAAACGGAGAGGTTTTCTCTTCAAGAGTTTACGAGGAAAATACAGAGAAGTTTTCAATTATACTTAATTCTTCTTCAGAGTTATGTAATCTTACTTACTATCCTTTGCGTTCCTTTGAAATAACAAAAATAAGCTAACGCCACAGTTCTATAACTGTTTACTCCTTTCAACAAATAAAAAAGCTTACCCTGAGGCTTAAATGAAAGCTTCAGGGTATCTTTTTGCTTTTCGGTAAAATAAAGGAATTATAATTGGTTTTATCCGTATGATTTAATGAGGTGGTGTTATTGGAAAAAGATGCAAAAGAACTTGTCTTGGGAGGAACAAAAATAAAGGTAGTCTATACCGAGAAAATGTATAGTGAAGAAGAAACGGAGAAAATATTAAATACTATAGCATTACTGTATAAAAGCGGTTTGCAGAGTGTCGATGAATAACTCATCAAACATAGACAGCTTTTTGGTTCTGATGAATTGGGACATTTGGAAATGATAGGGGCCATTGTATATCAGCTTACCAAAAATTTAACAGAAAAAGAAATTAAGGAAGCAGGATTTGAGGATTATTTTGTTGACCACACATTGGGAATATATCCTCAGTCATCTTCAGGCGTTCCGTTCTCAGCAGGAGCCTTAGCTGTAAAAGGCGACCCGATAACAGATTTGCACGAGAATATGGCTGCAGAACAGAAAGCAAGAACTACCTATGATAACATTTTGAGATTTTGTGACGATTACGATGTAAAGGATGCAATACGTTTTCTCAGAGAAAGAGAAATAGTACACTACCAGCGTTTCGGAGAAAATCTCAGAATACTCACAGATAAGCTCGATGAAAGAAATTTCTATGCCTTTAACCCGTCATTTGATAAATGTCCTGTAAAAAAACCTAAGTAAATTTAAAAAGCAACTGCCTTGTTTATTGTATAGGGCAGTTGCTTTTGATATTATTCTGAAAAAATCGGCAAATAAAAAAACAAAACACCGAGTAACTAAATATCTCGGTGTTTTATGTAAACAGGGACTAAAAAAGATGCCACGCACTTTTTTGTCTTGGGACTTGAACCCACACAGTTTTTACACTGAAAATATTTTATCATATAATCAAGCCAAACACAACTCATAATATAAGTCATTTTCATTTCCATTTTGTTTTACAGATCTGCTGTTATCTCAGTACCGTCTTTGAAGAGGATAAGGATTTGTTCTGCGGAGATTACCTTGATGCTGCTAATAAGCTGACGAACGATTTGCTCGTCATATTCTACCGGATGGTTTTTCAGTCCGTACATAACAGTTGTCATTTCGTCTACCCGGTTCACCGCTGTATTCAGCTTCGTATTTGTCTTTTTGTCATTTTCAAGTTCGTCTTGTATGGCGTACATCTCTGTGAACAGACTTTCGAACAGTTCGTCAAAATCTCCGTTCTGAGCAGATTCGCTGTCCATGCTGGTCAATTCATCGATCCTTTGTTTCAGTGCCGTTAACCGTTCCTGTTTTTCTTCAAGATCTGAATTATCTTTTCTGTTTAGGTACATTTCAATGTGTTCCCTGATACGCTGAATATTCGCACCCTCTGTTTGCGCTTTACGGGTGATAGCCGCAGCGATCGCATTCTGCAGAACCCCTTCTTCTATTGAAGGTGAGTTTTTGCAGTATTTCGTGCCGTAATCCAATCGGCTGATGCAGCGCCAAACGATTTTTTTCTTGCCGTTCTTTGCCCATGTTGTTCTGCGGTACGGTGTTCCGCAGTTCCCGCAGAAGAGCAGCTCGGTCAGAGCGTATTTACTTGAATATTTGCCAAGCTCGGTTTTTGTACCGACATCTTTGACCTTGCGTTTACTGTTGCGCCGTGATACTTCCTCCTGAACCCGGTCGAACACTGCCCGTTCTATAATCGCAGGATGATTATTTTCCACATAGTACATCGGGAGTTCACCGGTATTCTTTTTTGACTTTTTGCTGATGCAGTCCACAATGTAGGTCTTTTGCAGCAGTGCGTCACCTTTATATTTTTCATTGGTCAGTATCGAGAGGACGCCTTT
>CALWIW010000041.1 GCA_944380855.1 uncultured Clostridia bacterium
GTACTAATAGGTCGAGGGCTTGACCATAAGTCCTTTGGTTTTGTCTGTAGATTCTTTATTCAGTTTTCAGGGTGTTAACCCTTTTACATACACCATCTTTTTAGATGGTGTTTTTTTATATCCGCCTTGCAAAGGTTTAGTTTAGAAATTAGTGCCATTTCAAGGCGGGCGAGACCTTCTGTTTAGTCTTTGGAGTGGCTCGCCTACAGTTGGCTATGCTTTTATTTTTTACATTTCAAATTTTTTATTTTCGATTATTTTAGTTCCGCCTGCAAAGGTTTGGCTTAGAAATTAACATCGTCTCAAAGCGGGCGGTTTTTTTGTTTCTGACCTGCAAGGGTTATTTTGATAAAATAGACACCAGCAATTGAAAACAGTTAAATGCGGAGATTTATTAAAGTGACCATAAGTTTTGCAGGTCATTTAATTTAAATTTCCAGAGGAGAACCCTACTATGGATTTTTTGATAGAAATAGTTTTTGAATTGATTTTTGACGGAGTTATTGAGATAAGCAAAAGCAAAAAAGTTCCAAAATATATCAGATACTCACTTATAGTTATTATTATTCTGTTCTGTGTTGCTGTTATCGGATTTATGCTTTTTGTGAGCTTGTCAGTTTTGAAACAAAATATCCTTGGTGGGTGCATTCTAATCATACTCATATTTTTGCTGTTGGGTATGGTTATTGCGAAAATTAAAAAGGGATACTTAAGCAGAAAGATTAAGAAATAAGAGTAATTACAGTTTTACGGGGTCAAGGCTTCCTTATAAATATAGCTATTTATCAACTGTTTGTTGTGACATAGCCTTTTTAATTTTGATTTTTTAATTAATAAAAATAATAACTGTGGCTCAAAAAATTAACCACGGTTATTTTTTTATGCGGTTTTTTGTATATATCAATTGTATGGCTGATTGTGTTTTATGTTATAATTTATAAAATTGTTTTTGCAGGAATTCGCTTTTTTCTTTTGCGTTAATTTTAAAAAAGTTTTCATATAAATTACAGTTAATTCCTTTTTATCCTTATTTTTGTTGCTATAATTATTGTATTTTTCCACATAACATTTTACAATTTTGTATAAGTATATGAAAATATTTTTATGGGTGTAATTTGGCACATTTTGAGGTTTTTGTCCATTGCAGTATTTTTAGTTTCGTGTTAAAATGTAATAAATGGCGTAAATAAGTAATTGTTTTTAATTTAGTTAAGGTATCTGAAAAGTTTGGAGTGATAATGTGAGATTGGGTTTGGACGTAGGCTCCACCACCGTTAAGTGTGTTGTCCTTGATGATGATAATAAAATTATATACAGCGTATACGAAAGACACCTTTCCAAAATTACACAAAAAATTTCCGAGATCTTGGAAAAGGTTAAGCTTGCCGTGCCCGGCGTTGAAAACGCACTTTTTGCAATTTCTGGAAGTGCAGGAATGGGTATCGCTCAAAGCTGCGGAATTGACTTTATACAGGAGGTATATGCAACCCGTGTATCCGCCAATACCTTTTTGCCCGGAACAGACGTTATAATAGAGCTGGGCGGTGAGGACGCAAAGATTCTTTTCCTCGAGGGTGGAATGGAAGTCCGCATGAACGGTACCTGTGCAGGCGGTACAGGTGCCTTTATTGACCAAATGGCAACCCTTTTGAATGTGCCTTTGGAGGAATTAAACGGCCTTGCGGCTCAGTATGAGAAAACATATACTATAGCCTCACGCTGCGGCGTTTTTGCAAAGACTGATATTCAGCCCCTTTTGAACCAGGGTGCAAGAAAAAGCGACATTGCCGAGAGTATTTTCTGTGCAGTTGTAAACCAAACCGTTGCAGGCTTGGCTCAGGGACGTGAAATTACAGGAAATGTTGTATATCTTGGCGGACCTCTTACATTTATGTCAAGACTCCGTGCAAGGTTTGACATGGTTTTAAACACAAAGGGAACCTGTCCGGAAAATTCCCTTTATTACGTAGCCTGCGGTGCGGCTCTCTGTGCAGACAAGGCTATTGATTTTGACGGACTTATTGAACAAATTAAGGTATACAGAGGAAGCGGAAACTTTGCTTTTAATCCCCCTTTGTTTGCAGATAAAAAGGAATACGATAATTTTATTGAACGCCATAACAAGGCTGATGTAAAACGCGGCGACCTTAAAAGCTATACTAAAAAGACATATATAGGTATGGACGCCGGCTCAACAACCGTTAAGGCTGTTGTTTTGGGTGAGGACAAAGAGCTGTTACATTCATGCTACCTTGGAAACAGCGGTAATCCTGTTCCTATTATAAAGAGCTTTTTGGAAAGCCTTTACGAAATAAATCCTAATATAAATATTGCCTCTGCCGCAGTTACAGGCTACGGAGAGGATATTATAAAAAATGCCTTTAATGTTGACTACGGCATTGTAGAAACCGTTGCCCACTTTACCGCCGCCCGTTATTTTATGCCTGACGTTCAGTTTGTTATAGATATCGGCGGTCAGGATATTAAGTGCTTTAAGGTACATAACGGTGCTATTGACAATATTTTCTTAAATGAAGCCTGTTCCTCAGGCTGCGGAAGCTTTTTGCAGACCTTTGCCAACGCTTTGGGTTATTCCATTGAGGAATTTTCAAAGCTGGGGCTTTTTGCAAAGCACCCTGTTGATTTGGGTTCACGCTGTACCGTGTTTATGAACTCCTCAGTTAAACAGGCACAGAAGGATGGTGCAACCATTGAGGATATTTCCGCAGGACTTTCTTTAAGCGTTGTTAAAAATGCCCTTTATAAGGTAATAAGAGCTTCAGGCCCCGACGAGCTGGGCAGACGTGTTGTTGTTCAGGGCGGAACTTTCTTAAACGACGCGGTTTTGCGTGCCTTTGAGCAGGAAATGAAGGTTGATGTTGTGCGTCCGTCTATTTCCGGACTTATGGGTGCTTACGGTGCCGCTTTGTACGCAATGGACAGAAGCGAAAAGAAAGGCGTTGAAAAAAGCTCAATTATTTCTCAGCAGGGACTTAAAAGCTTTGTCCATGAAATTTCGGTTACAAACTGCGGTCTTTGTCAGAACAACTGCCGCCTGACGGTAAACAAATTTGCCGACGGCAGAAAGTTTATCGGAGGCAACCGCTGTGAAAGACCTATTACAAAGAAAAAACCGAGCCAGAGCCTTAATATTTACGAGTATAAATTAAAGCTTTTGTCTGAATATAAGCCGGTAAACGGATACAGAGGAAAAATAGGCTTGCCGATGGGACTTAATATTTACGAGCTTCTGCCCTTTTGGCATAAATTCTTTACAACCTTGGGATTTGAGGTTGTTCATTCGCCTTATTCTTCCCGTGAGATTTACGCATTGGGACAGCAGACAATCCCGTCAGATACGGTATGTTTCCCTGCAAAGCTTATACACGGCCATGTTCAGTGGCTTATAAACAACGGCGTCAGCACAATTTTCTATCCCTGTCTTTCATATAATGTGGACGAGGGACTGGGCGATAACCACTATAACTGCCCTGTTGTTGCTTATTATCCCGAGGTTATCAAAAATAACATGAAAGACGTTAAAAAGATAACCTTTATAAACGATTACTTGGGAATACACAGAAAGAAAGATTTTTATAAAAAGGCTTATGAAATGCTTTGCAAGTATTTTAACGGTATTTCTCTTAAAGAAGTAAAGAAAGCCGCCGAGGCCGCCTATGAGGAGTACGACAGCTACTTTAAAAAGGTAAGGGCAAAGGGCGAAGAGATAATCGAAATTGCCGAGAAAGAAAACAGACATATTATTGTCCTTGCAGGCAGACCTTATCACGTTGACCCGGAGATAAACCACGGTATTGATAAGCTTATTGCAGGCTTTGGCTGTGCGATTATAAGCGAAGACGTGGTTTCCTGCCGTGTTGAAAAGTTTGAAACAACTGTTTTGAACCAGTGGACCTATCATTCAAGAATGTATGCCGCCGCAAAATATGTGGGTACAAGAAAGGATATGGACTTGGTACAGCTTGTTTCCTTTGGATGCGGTGTTGACGCAATCACCACCGACGAGGTGAGAGAAATCCTTGAAAAAGCAGGAAAAATATATACTCAAATTAAAATAGATGAAATTACAAACCTTGGTGCAGTCAAGATAAGACTCAGAAGCCTTTTGGCTGCCATAGGCAGAGAATAATTAAAATTATGGGAGGAAATCAGGTTTATTATGGCAGAACTTAAATATGACAAAACCGGCCGTCTGATTTTTACAAAGGAAATGAAGTCGGAGTACACTATCCTAATTCCCATGATGGCTCCTATTCATTTTAATATAATAAAAAACGTGTTTATCCACTACGGTTACAAATGCGTACTTTTGGATACTGACGGTCCGGAAATTGCCCAAACGGGACTTAAATATGTTCACAATGACACCTGTTATCCGGCTTTGCTGGTAATCGGACAGTTTATCCACGCTTTGCAGAGCGGAAAATACGACGTAAACAAAACCGCACTTATGATAACTCAGACAGGCGGCGGCTGCAGAGCTTCAAATTACATACATCTTTTGAGAAAGGCTCTTAAAAAGGCGGGTCTTGAGCAGGTTCCCGTAATTTCCCTGAACCTTTCCGGTCTTGAGAAAAACGAGGGATTTTCAATAACTCTTCCTATGATAAGAAGAATTGTAGCGGGACTTGTTTACGGCGACGTGCTTATGCTCCTTGACAATCAGGTAAAGCCTTACGAGGCAAACAAGGGCGACAGTGCCGCTTTGGTTCAGAAATGGACTGATATATTAACAAAGCAGTTTGCCAAGGGCGACGGCTACAGAAGAAAGGAAATTTCAAAAAAACTTGACGAGATAGCCTGCGACTTTTCAAAGGTAAAGGTCAATAAGGTTCCGAAAATCAAGGTTGGCGTTGTAGGTGAGATTTACGTTAAGTATGCAAGACTGGGAAACAACGACCTTGAAAAATTCCTTTACGATATGGGCTGTGAGGTTTGCCTGCCGGGAATTATGGGATTTGCTCTCTTTAAGGTTGACAACCGTCTTGAGGATATAAAGCTTTACGGCGGAAGCAAAATAAAGTATAAGGTAGTAAAAATTCTCATGGATTATCTTGAGGAAATGGAAGGCTACATGGTTGAAAGCACCGCCAAATACGGATTCTTGCCGCCCTCAAGATACAAGCACACAAAGGAGCTTGTTAAGGACGTTATCGGATACGGAAGCAAGATGGGCGAAGGCTGGCTTTTGACGGCGGAAATGCTTGAGCTTGCGGAAACAGGCTATGAGAACATAGTATGTACCCAGCCTTTCGGCTGCCTGCCTAACCACATTAACGGCAAGGGTATGATAAGAAAGATAAAGAGCATCAACGAAAAGGCGAATATAGTTGCAATCGACTATGACCCGGGTGCACCGAGAGTAAATCAGGAAAACAGAATTAAGCTTATGCTGGCTGTTGCAAAGGAAGAGCTTGAAAAATCTACCGGAAAAAAAGCCGCAGGCCCTGTTTTAAAGGCAAAACCAAAGGAAAAAGCGACGGCGGGTAAATGAAAAATTAAGAATTAATAATGATTAATTTAATAAAACAGTAAAAATATGTTTTTAAATGGACGGGTTTATGGTATAATAAGCCCGTCCATGTTTAATGAGAAATAATAAAGAAATAAAAAACTTAAATAAGAGCGAGCCATTCCAAAGGAAACAGCGGAAGGTTTCGCCCGACCTGAAATGAAGTTAATTTATATAATAAACTTTTGCAGGTCGGATATAAAAATCTTCGTCAGGAAAAGGAAGTTTAAACCGCCGCATGGCGGAGGTTTTCCGACAGATGAACCTATCCAAGGCGGAGCTAAAAAATAAGGAGGAATGGTATGGGATTTCCACAAGATAGAATCAGAAATTTCAGTATTATAGCACATATAGACCACGGTAAATCCACCCTTGCGGACAGAATTTTGGAGCAGACGAAGTCTGTTTCTCTTCGTGAAATGGAAGACCAGATTCTTGACGATATGGAGCTGGAAAGGGAAAGAGGAATTACCATAAAGGCTCATGCGGTAACCCTTGTTTACAACGCAGACGACGGACAGGACTATCTTTTTAACCTTATAGACACTCCCGGACACGTTGACTTTAACTACGAGGTTTCCCGTTCCCTTGCCGCCTGCGAAGGTGCTGTTTTGGTTGTTGACGCTTCCCAGGGAATAGAGGCTCAGACTCTGGCTAATACTTATCTTGCCGTTGACAGCGGACTGGAGATTGTTCCAGTTGTAAATAAAATAGATTTGCCAAGTGCAGACCCGGACAAGGTTATAAAGGAAATTGAAGATGTTATCGGTATTCCGGCTGAGGACGCACCGAGAATTTCCGCAAAAGCCGGATTAAATATCCACGATGTTATGGAAAAAATTGTTTCCGATGTTCCGGCTCCTACAGGAGATATAAACGCTCCTTTGCGTGCCTTGATTTTTGACAGCTATTACGACAGCTATAAGGGCGTTATTATATACGTAAGAATTAAAGAGGGTCAGATTCACCCGGGCGATGAGTTTAAGCTTATGGCTACAGGCTCTGTCTTTAACGTGGTGGAGTGCGGCTTTATGAGAGCTACAACACTTGACCCTACAGACGGACTTTATGCCGGTGAGGTAGGCTATATTGCCGCTTCTATTAAATCCTTGCAGGATGCAAAGGTTGGCGATACAGTTACATTGACTTCAAACCCTGCACCGCAGCCATTGCCCGGCTACCGCGAAGCCCAATCTATGGTGTTCTGCGGTATTTATCCTGCCGATGGTGCAAAGTACGGAGATTTGAGAGACGCCCTTGATAAATTGAAATTAAACGACGCTTCTCTGACATTTGAGCCGGAAACTTCCGTTGCTTTGGGATTTGGTTTTAGATGCGGATTTTTGGGACTTCTCCACATGGAGATAATTCAGGAAAGACTGGAAAGGGAATACAACCTTGACCTTATCACAACAGCTCCAAGCGTTATTTACAGAATTACAAAAACCGACGGAACCGTTGAAATGATAGACAACCCAACAAACTATCCCGACCCATCATTGGTTATGAAAGCCGAAGAGCCTATGACCAACGCCCACATCTATTCACCAACGGAATATGTGGGAAATATTATGGAGCTTTGTCAGGACAGACGAGGTATTTTTAAGGATATGACCTATATTGATTCCGACCGTGTTGACATTCATTACGAACTGCCTTTGGCTGAAATTATTTACGACTTTTTCGATACGCTGAAGTCACGCACAAGGGGTTATGCTTCATTTGACTATGAACTGAAAGACTATATGGAAAGCAAGCTGGTAAAGCTTGATATAATGCTCAACGGCGAAGTGGTTGACGCACTTTCCTTTATTATCCATGCGGATAAGGCGTATTCAAGAGCCAGAAAAATGGCTGAAAAGCTGAAAGAGAAAATCCCACGCCAGCTTTTTGAAATCCCGATACAGGCTTGTATAGGCGGTAAAATTATCGCCCGTGAAACAGTAAAGGCACTTAGAAAAGACGTTCTTGCCAAGTGCTACGGCGGCGATATTACCCGTAAGAAGAAGCTTCTTGAAAAGCAGAAAGAGGGTAAAAAGCGTATGCGTCAGCTGGGAACAGTTGAAGTTCCTCAGGACGCTTTCATGGCAGTCCTCAAGCTTGACACCGATTAATTTTATTTCCACCGTGCTAAGGTTTAGTATATAGGTTAAGTTCTGCACACGGTGGGAGAAACCTTTGTTTTTTCTGCAAAGGTCGGATATAAAAATCAGAATGTACACATGCCGGGCGATTTCTTTTTTGTCCGCCTTGCAGGACTTTAGCTTAAAAATAAATCTCATTACAAGGCGGGCGAGACCTTTTCCGTAATCTTTGAAATGCTTCGCTCTCATTTGGATTTATTTCCGTCTTGCAGAACTTTAATGAAAAACAAAAGTATATAAAACAACCGTGGTTCGAAGAACCACGGTTGTTGTTTTAACATTTAAAAATCAAACCCTGTTGAGGGTGAGCCATTCTAACGGGCATGGAGTAAGGTCTCGCCCGACCTGTGCAGACGTTTATTTCTTAGACTAACCCTTGCAGGTCGGAAATAAAAAATACATGTCGGATATAAAAGGTTAGAGGTCAAATTCGGCAGATCTGTAGAAATTATCAATCTTTTTTAAATATCTGTAATGACCTGACGGCAAATCATCATAATACAGGTTTAAGTCTATTTTTTCTTCCGTAGATGTGTTTTTTATTATGACAACACCTATGGCGTCCCATGCGGCTTCGTCTTTGGTTTTCATTTCATACCACTTTCCGTCAACCAAAATTTCAAGCCTTGGTTCTCTTCCGTAAACAGCGTCTTTATCCGAATCGTTTTGATACACAACATTGAGATACAGGCTTTCCCCGTCTTTTTCAACGCTTTCAACCTTTGCGGTGATATCTATGTTTGATATCTGAGCATCGGCTATTCCCGGGTTTAATCCGGAAACATCAATATTTGTACCGCAGCCTGAAAAAATTAAAATAAACAACAAAGCACATACCGATATACAAATTTTTTCTTTAACATATAAACACCTCAGTTTTGTTTTCTGACAATTTCGTATTCATCGTTTGTTCTGTAATAAGGACAATTAAAAAAACTGCCGGTTATAAATTTTTCCATTTCGTCCTCGTCTAAATTTATGTCGCAGACAAAATACCCGTATTCTTCAATATAAGTATAATAATTACAGGTTTCGCAGTTAGCGGAAGTTTTCTTTTTCAACACATCACTCCCTTATTGTTCTCATTATCGTCTATTATATCACTAAATAAAAAAGTTATCAACATATATTTAATCTAATGTTGATAACTTTTTTATAATACTTTTTTATCAATTGCAGTTGAAAAACAAAGTATTTAAAATTTTAAACTAATTATCCTTATAAAAAAGCCCGTGGTTTTTATAAACCACGGGTGTAATCTATAGTTTAAAAGATTTTCTCTTTGCATATGTATTATTTAATAGCATTATAAATCTCTAACTTTAATTCTTCATCGATGTAATAAGTTCTATCCATAATCGCAGTCATAATTTTATACAGTAAATCCTTATTAATTTTTCCGGCTGCAACTTGATAACTGATGTTCTCGGTTATGGAGAAAAAGTCTCTTGCCACAGACATATATCCGTTCAAAAGGAGAAATTGTGCAGACAATGTAATAGCTAACCTTTTATTACCATCGGCAAAACAGTGAAATTCACAAGTGCAATAAAATAAATGTGTAAGCTTATCTACAAAGTTTGGGTAATAATCATCATTTTGAATGTTTATTAAAACACTTTCTAATCTTCCAAGATCAAAATGTTCATAGGTACCGCCCCCCATTATACTGAATAGTTTTTTTATGTATTTGTTTTGCCTGATCTAAAGTTAGGTACACAATTCCTTCCATCTTAATTTCTCTCCTTTAGACGTTTTAAGATATCTTGATTTTCTTGCATCAAGCGTTCTAATTCATCTCCGGCAGCTCCAAGAAATTTCTGATACTCATCTTTATCTAAAGGCTTAATATATTCAGAAAGTTGATAGTGGAAAGCATCTCTCAGTGCCATATCACGACTTGCCATTTTTGTTCGTCCACGAGTTATTAACGGTTTCCATAAATCCATACTTTCAAAGTCACAAAACACTTTTTCAACTTCTTTATATGATAACAGCCGACCGGATTTATCATATTCTTTTTTTATTGCTTCGGCAAGACCTGTTTCATAAGCTGCTATAATATCTAATATTTCGCTATAAAATGTATCTCTTACTTTATCAGTAGCTTTTAAATCAAGTATTTTTTTATATTCTTTTGCTTTTTCTTTAAAAATACTAAAATATATCATATCTGTAAAATATGCATATTTAAATTTATTGTCAACTACACAGTTTTTTAAGACATCTGTAAATTGCCTTCTGTAATTTTCTTCTTGAATTGAAGCAAAAATAAAATCTTTATCTCTTTGATTAATATATTTTGTTCCACCACCTGTTTTTCTGTTAATCAGGTCTATAACAATATCAAGCATCATTTGCCTTAACAATCTTGCTTTTTCGCTTTCAGCAAGTAACATTGCAATATTTAAAAACTAACGAAAGTCAAACACAGTCAAAGAACGAATTTTGCGACCGACATTAATGTCGGTCGCAAAAGTTATATTAGGTCTCCCGCAGCAGGGCGGCAATCTCCTTGGCGAAGTTGGTGCGGTTGTCCACCATCGTCAGCAATATGCCGTC
>CALWIW010000042.1 GCA_944380855.1 uncultured Clostridia bacterium
TTTACTTTTCTATAAGATTTTTTACCCACCACCAGTTGAACTGGTGGTTTTATCATGCCTTTTCGGCGGACAATAAATACCGAGGCAACCCAAGGGGTTACAGATAAAGCCGAGGGCGATGAAATATCTGTTGAAACTGATTCAATTGAAATGAATTTGAATTCACCTGAAATTTCGAGTGCAGCTTTGAATGCCCCGGCTGGTAGTGTGTGTTACACAGTGTGTGATACCAATAGTGCAATAAATTATTTTAATACGCTTGGAGAAGCAATCTTGTATTCACGAAATGCAGGACATGATCAGCACCACCATAATATTTATATGCTGGTTAGTGAATATTCACACAAAGGTCCTGGAGGTCCTGGTACTGATATCGAAACTTTTTGGAATGTGCAAAACGCTAAGGTCACAATCCAACCTGATGCGTCATTAGGTGCAGATGCAAAGTGCACTCTAAAAAGAGGTCAGGCACTAAATAATATGTTTGAGATACAGACACTTGGTGTGCTTACACTAAATAATATCATTGTTGACGGTGAAAATAGGGATACTTCAGGAAGATTGATTTATTCATTTGGTAATGTTACGTTAAGCAATTGTGAATTAAAGAATGCTAGGGTAACATCAGGCGATGGTAAAGGTGCAGCTATCCGAATGGAAAATGCCAATGGTCGTGAGCTTATTATAGATAATTGTTATATACATGACAATTATTCTCAGGCAGCTAACTCATATGGTGCTGGATTGTCCGCCCAAAACTGTAAAGTTACTATAACTGATTCAAAGTTTGAAAATAACATTTTGAGAACGACAACCACTTCAGGTGGTGGTGCCGGTATCTATATTCAAGGTGAATATAGAAATCCAACTACAGGACAAATAGAACCCAATCTTTTCTTGACGAATGTTGATGTAATCGGTAACAAAGTTGAGTACGTAAATCCAATTCCAAACGATTTGGATAAGAGATTGGTTGGTGGCGGAGGAATATTTGTCACAGAGCACGCAAGAGTGAAAATCGAAGATTGTGAAATAAACAATAATACGGCACCTGTTGGAGCAGGAATTTATTTAGGCTATGGTAGAATTGATCTAAAAGATGTAGTTGTTACAGGAAATGTTGCCGAAAAAGGTGCCGGCGGTGTGTATCTTTCTTCACATGCTGACGCAAAAAGATTTAGTGTTCAGGGCTTGGTTATTATTGATGGTAATGATACTACAAATCCAAAGTTTAATACAGACCCTGGTAATGGCTATCCTACAAATCCTGTTGAAGGATTCTCTGATAACGTATATGTTCAAAATAACAGTACATGGGGATCTTTTACCGCAAGTATAAGTGTTGCCGGTAATTTAACGAAGGGTTCTTCTATTGGTATTACCGTTCTTGATAGTCTTGATGGTAGAACAAAAGGAAGAATGTCTCCGGGAGGTCAGTTTGGTAAGGCTATTAATTCAAACTTGCCTGTAACTACTGATGATACTACAGTTGTTGCAACTACATATTCAGGTTTAGAGTGCTTTTTCAGAGATACAAACGGACATGATCCGGACGGTCTATATTTATATGGCGGTCCCGGTAACTCCAGTTCTGCTTTATATGGTACACACGCTATTATTTGGCATGAAGGTTCAGCACCTGTAAATGATGTGGATTTTGAGTTTATTAAAACGGACGAGCAGGGAAAAGCATTCGGACAGAATGAGGCTACATTTGAAATAATGAATCCTGATACATCAAGTGGTTTTACAAAAGTTTCTGCTTCTACAGACGCTAATGGCAAAGTTACTTTTACAGGACTTCCTGTTAATACAACGTATCGAATTTACGAAACCAAGACAAAGCTCCATTATTCTTTGCCTTTGGGATATTGGGAATTGACTGTTGCTGAGGATGGTACTTTTACACTCAAAGCAGTTTCACAAGGTGGTTATATGCCGGAGTTTGCAGTAACAGACAACGGAGGGACAAAAACATATTCCCTTATTAACCACCCCCAGTTCCAGCTGCCACTTACAGGCGGAGATGGAACCGCTAAAATTATTGTAATCGGTATTGTGGTACTGTGTACCCCAATTCTTATTAAATTAAAATCTTTTAGAAAAAAGGAGAAATCGCTATGACAAAAAAATTATGGCAACGCGTAGCTGCTACAGCAATGGCAACATTAATGGCAGCTTGCACACTCACAACGTCTGCGTTTGCAGCACAGTATGACCTTGATCAGCTTGGTAGTATTACTGTACATAAGTACAGCACACCTACTGCTCCGGATTCAAGTAAGGTAGACTTTGACGGTTCTGAAATTGTTGATACAAGCTCTTTCGGTACACCGCTTCAGAATGCTGGATTTAAACTCTACATGGTAGATGATCCAACTACTTCTGACAGTGCAGACTTTGACTTTACCAAAAAGGTTGAAGTTACATTAGGCGGAGATACACCAAACTATACTGTTACATTTAAAGATGCAGACGGCACAACAATTGTAAAAAATGCAGCAGTGGCAACAAACAATGAAGGTACACAATTTAACGAGCAGATGACAAGTGCAGAAGGTACTACAACATTTGCTAACCTTAATCCTGGCAAGCTCTACATTTTGGAAGAGTCAACAACACCTGAAGGACATACAACAGCAGATCCTTCACTTATCCGTGTTCCTTTGACACTTGATGATGGTACAGGATTTAACTATGATGTTCATGTTTATCCTAAGAACGTAAACAATACATATGCAACTAAGGTTTTCAATGGTCAAGAAGTAGGACTTGTTCAGAATCAGGCATATTCTTGGACAATCACAGCAAACTTTAAGAACCAGGATTCTGAAGCTCCTGTAAATAAAGTTGCCGATTTGAAAAATGCTGATGGTACTTATGGTACAGTAACAATCACTGATCATGTTGCAGATTATTTTGACGCATCTGATAATGGTGCTGTTGTTAAGCTTATCAATGCAGCAGGTAATGATCTTGTAACTTTGACAGCAACTGAAGATTATACTCTCACATATACATTTACAGAAGATCATAGCAATGATATGGTAATTACTCTTACTAATGCTGGTATTGACAAAGCTATTGCTCAAAATGCTGCTGCTGTAGTTGTAACATTTAATACAAAATATGTTGGAAGCACAGAAGTAGGTCAGGGTACTACACCTGAGGTATACAAGAATACAGCTGCAGTTCTTGTTCAGGCTCCTGAGGATACAGCAACTCCTACAAACATTGAGGACATAGTTCCTACTCTTAACCTCCAGGTAAATAAGTTTGGTATTGACGGTGATGCTCCTGCAGTTGCTTTGGCAGGTGTAACATTTAAGCTTGCAACAGATGCTGCAGGTAAGACATTTGTAACAGATGCTGACGGTGCTGCTCTTGAAGCAACAACAGATGCTCAGGGAAATATTATTTTCTCTAACGTTCCTTATAACAAAACAAGTGGCACAACACTTTACTTGGTAGAGACTGCAACAGCTGCTGGATATCAGATTAAAGAGGCTCCAATCGAAGTTAAGATTGATGCTGGTAAAACTGGAACAGAGACAATTATAGTTAACATCAATAACTACAAGCAGGGTACACCTGACCCTGATCAGCCTGCTCTCCAGCTCCCACTCACCGGTGGTACTGGTACAGTAATGCTTGTTATCGCAGGCATCGGCGTTCTTGTTCTTGTTGGCTTCCTTACAGTTGCTGCTAACCGTAAGTCACGCAAAGAGCAATAATCAAAGGATTTGTAATTAATTTAATGAAAATTACATAGCTGATTAAAACTATAGCTTTCCTCTCCAAAAAGGGGAAAGCTATATGTTATATGATAGTTTTTTAGATTTATTTGATTTGAGGTTTTTTAATGAGAAAGCTGACAAACATTATACTTGTTCTCCTTTTAATTGCGGGAGTTACTATTTTGTACTATCCGTCCTTAAGCAATTATGTGCTGATGCTGAATATTGTTGAGGGAAATTCAAGCTATCTGACATATTACGGTTCGTTAAGCGATGAGGAAAAGGCAGAACAGCTTAACAAAGCAAAAGAGTATAATCAAGCTTTGCTTGAAATGAACGAGCGTGAGGGGCTTGAGGAGTCCGTAGACATTTTAAAGCAGTACAATGATATTTTAAATTTTGAGGGAATTATCGGCTATCTCCATGTACCTAAAATTAATGTATATTTGCCTATTGCCCATGGAACGGCTTATGATATTCTTGAAAATAATGTAGGTCATATACAGCGTACAGCCTTTCCCGTAGGAGGAGAGGGTACACACTGCGTTTTGACAGGCCATAGCGGACTTGTTACCGCTGAAATTCTTACGGATTTGGATCAGCTTGAATTAGGCGATGAAATATATCTTGACGTTTTGGACAAGAGGAGAGTATATAAGGTGGAAAAGATAGAGGTTATCGAGCCTTCCGATACGGACAGACTTGTTCCCTATGAGGGGAAAGACTATGTGTCCTTGATCACCTGTACGCCTTACGGAGTAAACTCTCACAGGCTTGTAGTCCGCACGGAATTTGTCAGAGAAGAACCCATAGATACCACTGTAAATACAGCCGCATCAGTTATAGAAAATCCTCTGTACCAGTATTTTGCGGTAATGCTTGGGGTAATTCTTATTTGGATTCTTTTTAATCTTCTTATGAAAAAGCTTTTTAATCGCACTTCACAGAAAAAGAGCAGTCCTGAAAATTCAGATAATGATGGATCGCATTTTACCCAAAATAATGATTAATAAAATTTGCGGTTATAAAAACATATTTTGGTATTTAATGCAGAAAGAACGGCGTCAATCGAAAGATTGATGCCGTTCTTTCTATTTTCATGATTAAAATTTTAATTGGTTTGTTCGTGAATTACTTATTAACTAACATAAAATTCTTTCATGTCATTAAGCCTTAAACAGGCAAGGCGGCGGTTTTCTATCATTTCATGTCCGCAGCCGCAGTCTATACCTATTACACCCTTTCCGTGGAAAATTCTTAAATGGTCGTTTTTGTCAATGTCCATATACATAAGTGTAGGCGTGTGCCCGAATATGACGGTGCCTACATTTAAATGTGTATAGTCCTCATCTTTATCAACCCGCTCCCAAATTCTCGTGTTATGAATTTCCGACGGACAGCCATGAACAAGATAAAAACGTTTTCCTCCAACGGAAATTTCAAGGTGATCAGGGAGATTTGCAAGATAATTTAAAATGTTTTCACGCAGATCTCTTTCAAGACGTATGAACTGCCGAAAGGTGTTTTCTCCGCCGTTCCATTTCCATATATGCATTACGCGTTTTTCATGAATAGGGTCAAGTGCAAGCTGCATCATCTCCTCGTGGTTACCCTCAAGCAGAATTATATTCGGTGTATTCATTACTTTTATTAAAAGTTTTATAGGTTCCTTACCTCTGTCAACTACATCTCCGATAACATACATTATGTCATCATCTGTAAATTGTATCTTATCTAACAGCTTTTCAAATTTTTCATAGTCGCCGTGAATATCCGAAACGCAGTAAATACTCATAACCGTCACCCCTTAATTTTATCTTGATTTCATTATATCTCAGTAAAAAACGGGTGTCAATTAATTAACATATATTATACAAACTCCATAATTTCCTCCAATGAAAATTTATCCTGCAAGGCACAGTTTAAGCCTAACGCCAACAGCTTTGCCCCTCTTGAACAAAGCAAATCTATCTCTCCGGGCGTAACTACCATTTTGTTTCCTTTCGGAGTAACCTCTTTTGCAATTTCACAAGCCTGCACCTCACTTTTTACATTCATTATATCAATTGCAAGTGTTGCGGCATCAACTACCGTCGGTATGCCGATTGCCACAACAGGAACGCCGAGAGTATCATAATTTATAGCCGCTCTTGAATTTCCCACTCCCGCTCCCGGAGATATTCCTGTATCGGTGATTTGAATTGTACAGCCCAGACGAGAAAGACTTTTAGATGCCAAGGCGTCTATTGTAATAACAGCCGTAGGCTTTATTCTTTTAACTATGCTCAAAATCATTTCTGCTGTTTCAATTCCTGTTTCGCCTGTGACGCCTGTTTTAATAACTGCAACAGGTCTTAATTGGTCAAGTCCGGTGCTTTTCGCAATTTCCCCGGAGATATGTCTTGTTGCCAAAACTTTTTCGGCTGTTTCAGGACCCAATGAATCAGGCGTTATATTTCTGTTCCCTAAACCTACAACAAGTATAAGACCGTTAACAGGCAAAAGCTCTTTGATTATTTTTCCTATTTTCGGAACTCTTTTATCCGTGTGTTTTATATTATCCGAAAGTGACGGAAGCTCAATTGTTACATATGTTCCTTTGCTTTTGTTCAGAAGCCTTGCGGCACCTTCTCCTGTTATTTTTGTGACGGTTATTTTCATATCTCCTTCTTTTTCTTCTTTTTGTTCAACTCCCGGTATTTCGTCTCCTACAAGTTCTTTTGCCTCGATAGCAAGGTCTGTTCTCATCTGCACTGTTATCACCTTTCCTAAATGGTATTGATATTATTATTTTTATTTCTTTGAAATGTATTCACTCAAACAACGTCAATAGGATAAGTTGTATTTCAAAGTTATATTAACAGTTATTTTACGTTCCGTTGATGATGAATTAAACAAAAATAAATATAATTATCTACAGAGGAAAAAATTAAGGAGAGTATTATGAACAGAGAAAATAAAAACAAAGTTATAATCACAGTACTTTCATTAGCAGTTATTATTTTTGCTGTGGCAGCGATTAGTATGTTTTTTATTAACATTAATACAAATAATTCCTTGCCTGAAAATGATAAGGGACTATCTCTTGCAGAAAATTCGGAAAAATGGGATAAAACCCTTGAAGATCTTAGTAAAAAACAATCCGGAATAAAAATACCGGGGTATGGTTCTATAACCATAACTGAAAATACAAAAGAGGCTGATATTACTCTTGTAAATCCGGAGGGGAATCCCTGTTATTTTGAGTATGTGCTTGAGGCTGACGGAAATGTATTGTATAAATCGGATCTCATTGAGCCGGGGAAAGCTATTAAAAAAGTCAATCTTGAAAATGTTCCCAAGCCCGGCACCTACAAATTGGTTATGAAAATCAATACCTATGGTTTTGATGAAAACCTTTCTCCGTTAAACGGGGCAGAGGTAAAAACAACACTGGTAGTTACCTGATACAAGGAGGAAATATATTATGTTAAAAAAAGTATTGGCTACACTTATGTGCTGTGCAGTTCTTCTCGGCACTTCCGCAGTTTCTTTCTCAGCAGAGGAGCAGAATATAAGCTGTACTCTGACTGCCGAACCTACGTATACAGTTACTATCCCTGCGACAGTAACAATGGGCAATGAGGGTACAACAGTTGATGTTGTTGCTGAGGATATTAAGAATCTTCCGGACGGCAAAAAGGTTTCTGTGACTATTGAGGGAACAGACGCATATAAGGATCAAATGGTTCTTGAATGTGAAACAACAAGCCCCCGTACTTCTATAAGATATCAGATTATCAACGAAAAGGGAGAAACAATTGAAACAAACGCATCAACAGGTGCAGTCGGCGTAGGCAAGGAAGTTGTTTCTTTTACAGAAGACGGTACAAAACAGTATAAAATTCTCCCGGTAATCGCAGGCAGATATGAATACGGTGTTGAGTATATCGGAAGTATTACTTTCGGTATTGAAGTAACAGACATTGCCTGAAATAAAACAGGCGTATAAAGTGAACAGGTAACTACATAATATCTGATTTTGTTCTTTTCCTGAAAGTTTTGCATTGACAAAATAAGAGACTGCCGCAGATGAACTAAGCGTTTGCGGCAGTCTCTTTTTATAATATTTCCAAATTAACTGTTCTTTTTTTCTGTAATCAATGCCTGTTTGTTTTCTTTTCTTCTTTTTGAAAATTCAGCCACTGCTGTGTAAAGTACATCGGTAGATGAATTTAAAGCTGTTTCACAGGAATCCTGAATAACTCCGACAATGAATCCTGCACCTACAACCTGCATAGCAACATCGTTTGGAATTCCAAACAAGCTGCAGGCAAGGGGGACAAGAAGAAGCGAACCGCCTGCAACGCCTGAAGCTCCGCAGGCACTGACAGCGGACAAAATACTAAGTATTATTGCCGAGCCTATATCAACCTGTATTCCCAAAGTGTTAGCGGCGGCAAGAGTGAGTACAGATATTGTTACCGCAGCACCGCACATATTTATTGTAGAACCTAAAGGAATAGAAACTGCGTATGTATCTTCATCGAGTCCAAGTTCCTCACACAGCTTCATGTTAACAGGAATGTTCGCCGCAGAGCTTCTTGTGAAAAACGCAGTTATTCCGCTGTCTTTAAGGCATTTAAATACCAGCGGATATGGATTTTTGCGTATTCCTATAAAAACAATCAAGGGGTTAACAACCAATGCCATAAACATCATTGTACCGACAAGTAATAGTATAAGCTTTCCGTAGTTAAGCAGTGAACTTATTCCCTGTGTCGATATAGTTGTAAAAACAAGGCCCATAACACCGAAAGGTGCAAGGCTTATTATCCATTTAACTATCTGAGATAAACCGTCAGCTATATTTTCAATAGCATTTTTTGTTCCCATAGAAGCCTTTTTCAGTGCTATTCCCAAAAGAACTGCCCAGGTAAGTATACCTATGTAATTTGCTTTTGCCAAAGCGTCAATGGGATTGGATACAATGTTCATAAGCAATGTATTAAGCACCTCGTTGATTCCTCCCGGAGGAGTTATGCTGGAGGCACTTTCACCCAGCTTTAATTCAATGGGGAAAATAAAGCTTGCAATAACTGCAACGCTTCCGGCAATCAGTGTGCCAAGGATATAGAGAAAAATAATTCTCTTCATGTTGGTTTTTTTACCCTGTTTGTGCCTTGAAAGTGCACTCATAACAAGGAAAAGCACAAGCAACGGTGCAACAGCCTTTAACGCACCTACAAATAAATCTCCGAGTATAGATAAAAAAGTTAACTGCGGAAAAAGCAGTCCCAACAGAATACCTATTACAAGACCGCCTATTATTCTTTTAACAAGGCTTATGCTGTTCCACAAGTTTAGAATTTTCTTCATAATGTTCCTCATTTCTATCAGTCATAAAAATAATTATAACATAATTTTTAAATCGAGAAAATATATAAAAGAATATTTTTTTGCCAATTGCTGTAGATATATAATGCTTTCAAAATTATCTGCTCAGTTTTATACATTTAATGACAATATACTTCGGTTTACCTTTTGCGGAATCTATGTTATAATGATTATTAATAGATAAATTGATTTAGTGGAAGTGAGGTTTATATGAAATTTAAAAGGCTGATATGTTTTGCGGTTTTAATGGCTTTAATGTTTTCAAACAGCTTAATTTATGCTGCTGCGGAAAACAGTTCGGATTCTGATGTTTATGTTTCTTCTTCTGATAATAACTACGAGGATTACGAAGAAATAAGAAACGAGCTTGTAATTGAAATCAGCCAGTGCGGAGGATTCAAGAAAGAAAATTTCACTGAGGACTCTTTTATTTTGTTTGAAAATGCTCTTGCAAATGCTAAAAATATCATAAATAACTGGTATGAATTATATCTTGAGTCGGAGAAGGCACTTGAAGATTTAATTAACGCAAAAGAAAATCTTAAGACGTGGACTGAGGTGCTGTCTGAGGCTGTTGAAAAAGGTGAAAGTATATCGCCCGAATGGTATACCGAAGAAAGCTATTTACCCCTTAAACAAGCA
>CALWIW010000043.1 GCA_944380855.1 uncultured Clostridia bacterium
TAAGAGATATGATAAGAGAATTTGATATGCGTCTGCGTTCACAGGGCATGGATATGGAAACATATCTCAGATATGTTGGTATGGACAGCAAGGGTCTTGAGGAAATGTACAGACCTGAGGCTGAGAAGAGAGTAAAGATCAGACTTGCTCTTGAAAAGATTGCAGAGCTTGAGAACGTTCAGGTTGACGATGAAACTGTTGAATCCGAGTACAGCAAGCTTGCAGAGAATTACAAGATGGAAGTTGAAAAGGTTAAAGAACTTATCAGCAAGGAAAGCCTTGTTGAGGATATCAAGGTTGAGAAAGCAATGGACCTTGTAAGAGAAAACGCAATAGAAAAATAATTTAGCAATATGTATTAGTTTCGCAGACGTTTTATAGGCGTCTGCGAAAAGACTATAAAATACTTTTTGTTTTGGCAGTTAAACAGATTTTTTAAACCGTTTTCGTATTATTTTTTTAATACCTGAATAAAATTAGTTTGGCTGCCGATAATTCTTTCCTGAAAGGATGGTATATTTATGAGCTTAGTACCTTATGTAGTAGAACAGACCAGCCGCGGAGAACGTTCTTATGATATTTTCTCAAGACTTCTCAATGACAGAATTATTATGCTTAACGAGGAAGTTAACAGCACCTCCGCAAGCCTTATAGTTGCTCAGCTTCTTTACCTTGAAGGTCAGGACCCATCAAAGGATATCAGCTTTTATATTAACAGCCCGGGAGGTTCTGTAACAGACGGACTTGCAATCTATGACACTATGCAGTATATAAAGTGTGATGTTTCCACAATCTGCATGGGTATGGCTGCAAGCATGGGTGCATTCCTTTTGGCTGCCGGAACAAAGGGAAAGAGACTGGCTCTTCCGAACAGCGACATCATGATTCATCAGCCAAGCGGCGGTGCTCAGGGTCAGGCAACTGATATTGAAATTCACACAAAACATATTCTCCATACAAAAAAGCGTCTTAATGAAATTCTTTCTAAGAATACTGGTCAGCCTTTTGATGTTATTGCCCGTGATACCGAGCGTGATAACTTTATGACTGCACAGCAGGCTTTGGAGTATGGACTGATTGATAAAGTTATTGAAAAAAGATAAGAGAGGTTTAGTTGATGCCCAGTAAAAAAAATGATCAGCAGGTGAGATGTTCCTTTTGCGGCAAACCCCAGGAGCTTGCCGGAAGAATGATTGCCGGCAATGGGGTATATATTTGCGACCAGTGCGTTGAACTGTGTATGTCAATAATTGAAGACGGAGAATTGGCTGAACATGACCACGCTGAAAGTGAGGTCGTTTTTGACAATTCACATCTTTTAAAGCCTAAGGAGCTTAAAGCTGTTCTTGATGATTATGTAATCGGTCAGGATAATGCAAAAATCACTTTAAGCGTTGCGGTTTATAATCACTATAAACGTATACTGAACCACGATGACGATGTGGAATTTGCCAAAAGCAACGTGCTTTTGCTGGGTCCTACAGGTGTAGGTAAAACTTTACTGGCTCAGACTTTGGCAAAAGCTTTAGATGTTCCTTTTGCGATTGCTGACGCCACTACACTTACCGAGGCAGGTTATGTGGGTGAGGACGTTGAAAATATTCTTCTTAAACTGATACAGGCGGCGGATTACGACATTCATGCTGCACAAAACGGTATTATATATATTGATGAGATAGATAAAATCGCAAGAAAATCAGAGAACCCGTCAATTACAAGAGATGTCAGCGGTGAAGGCGTTCAGCAGGCTTTGCTGAAAATCTTGGAAGGTACTGTTGCCAATGTTCCTCCCCAGGGAGGAAGAAAACACCCGCAGCAGGAGTTTTTACAGATAAATACAAAAAATATTCTCTTTATATGCGGCGGAGCTTTTGACGGTCTTGAAAAGATAGTTGAAAGACGTTTGGGTTCTTCTGCTATGGGATTCGGGGCTGAAATTAAATCAAAGGTTGAGCTTGATTCAACCGACTGGATGAAAGACGTTATTGCCCATGACCTTGTAAAGTTCGGAATAATTCCGGAGCTTGTGGGAAGATTGCCTGTTATTACCGCTTTGAGCGGATTGGACGAAAATTCCCTTGTGAGAATTTTGACAGAACCAAAAAATTCTATTGTAAAGCAGTATAAGAAAATTTTTGAGCTTGACGGCGTAGACTTGGAATTTGAAAAAGGTGCGTTGCTGGCTATTGCAAAAAAAGCCTGCGAACAGCATACAGGTGCAAGAGGCCTTAGGGGAATTATGGAGGATACATTGATGAAATTGATGTTTGAAACTCCTTCGGACCCTGATATTGAAAGAATTACTATAACTGCGGGTGTGGTAAATCACACCGACAATCCGGTTATAAAAAAGAAAACAAAGCGTAAAATTGCAGCAAAGACTGTAAAAAGTCTCGGTGACGGAAACAACGATGATGATTCCTGCAATTCTGCGTCTTAATTAAGTGTAAAAGCTGTGTGTTGTATAGTTTTATCAACATACAGCTTTTGTGGATTTATTTAATATTAAGTAAGGAGGCAATGATATGAATCTACAAAATGGTATGACTTCTATCATGCCGGTTTTGCCTCTCAGAGGACTGGTAATTTTTCCGGGAATGCTTATTCATTTTGACGTAGGCAGGGAAAAGTCAATTAACGCTATTTATAACGCTATGGGCAGCGACCAGCATATTTTTGTTGTTGCTCAAAAAGACCCTGCTGTTGATGTTCCTCAGAAAGATGATCTTTTTGAAGTTGGCGTTGTTGCGAAAATTGTTCAGCTTGTAAAGCAGCCGGAAAATATGATTAGAGTTGTAATAGAGGGCCAGCATCGTGCTCAGATTTGTGAATTCAGCGATAACGGTGAATTTGTCGAGGTGGCAGTTGAGCCTTTGAAATATTTAAAAGATAAAAACACGGCTATGAGCGTAGCTTTGGTTCGTTCGGTAAAATCGGTTTTTGAAGAGTATCTCAGATTTATGCCCAAAATGCCGTCGGACATAATGTTCAAGCTTCAAAATGCAAAAAATGCCGATGAGTTTTCTGACTTTATAGCTTCAAATATTCAAACAGGCTTTGAGCAGAAACAAAGAATTCTTTCCACAAAAAATGTAACCGAAAGACTTGAATTTATTTTAGAGCTTCTTACAAACGAAGTATACCTTTTAAAAATTGAAAGAGAGCTTACCGATAAGGCAAGGGCGAAAATTGACGAAAGTCAAAGGGAATATATGCTCAGAGAGCAGCTTCAGATTATAAAAGGCGAGCTGGGCGAGGATATAACAGGCGATGATGAAGTCCGTGAATATGAGGACAGAATTCACGAGCTTAATCTTTCTGAAGAAGTAGAGAAAATTCTTTTGAAAGAATGTGCAAAGCTTGATAAAACACCTTTTATGAGTCAGGAAGCGGCGGTTATCAGGTCATATTTGGATATTTGCCTTGATTTGCCATGGAATGTTTACTCACAGGATGACATTGACCTTAAAAAGGTAGCGGCGTCCTTGGACAAAAATCACTACGGACTTAAAAAGGTAAAGGAAAGATTTTTGGAATATTTGGCTGTTAAGAAAAATGCTCCGGATATGAAAGGTCAGATAATTTGTCTTTTGGGACCTCCCGGTGTGGGAAAAACTTCTATTGCTAAATCTGTTGCGGAAGCAATCGGCAGAAAATATGCACGGGTAGCCCTCGGCGGCGTCAGGGATGAAGCTGAAATAAGAGGTCACAGACGTACATATGTAGGCTCAATGCCGGGAAGAATTATAAATGCGGTAAAGCAAGCGGGAACAATGAACCCTCTTATAGTTCTTGATGAAATTGATAAGCTGGATTCCGACTACAAGGGCGACCCAACATCTGCCTTGCTTGAGGTTCTTGACAGCGAGCAGAACAACACTTTTACAGACCACTACATAGACTTGCCTTTTGATTTGTCTGATGTAATGTTTGTAACAACGGCAAACGATTATTCCACGATACCGGCACCTTTAAGGGACAGAATGGAGGTTATTGAACTTCCAAGCTATACGCTGGTGGAAAAAGTCAATATTGCAAAGAAACATTTAATCCCTAAACAGCTTAAAAACTGCGGTTTAAGTGCGAAAGATTTTAAATTTACACCAAAGGCAATAGAGATGATAATTAATAACTATACAAAGGAAGCCGGTGTAAGAAATCTTGAAAGAACAATAGCGGCGGTAATGAGAAAGTCCGTTTATAAAAAACTTACCGAAGATATAGAGAAGATTACGATTTCCAATAAGGATTTAGAGGAACTTTTGGGAACTGTTAAGTACAGTGATTCTGAAAAGTCCAATAAAGATGAAGTGGGTTATGTAAACGGTCTTGCGTGGACATCTGTAGGCGGCGAGCTTTTGCCAATAGAAATTGCTGTAATGCAGGGTACCGGAAAAATTGAACTTACAGGTTCTTTGGGAGATGTAATGAAAGAATCCGCAAGAACAGCTGTAACCTGTATCAGAAGTCACGCAGAGGAATTGGGCATTGACCCAATGTTTTATTCCACAAAGGATATACATATCCATGCTCCTGAGGGTGCTGTTCCTAAAGATGGACCTTCAGCCGGAATTACAATGGCTACGGCACTGTATTCCGCATTGTCAGGAAAAAAAGTTAAGCATGAAGTGGCTATGACCGGTGAAATTACTCTAAGGGGAAAAGTTCTGCCTATAGGTGGGTTAAATGAAAAAAGCATGGCGGCATACAAAAACGGAATAAAAACTGTTATTATCCCTAAGGAGAATACACGTGATTTGTCTGAAATTGATGAGGAAGTAAAGGACAATGTGAATTTTATTCCTGTTTCAGATATAAAAGAAGTGTTGGCAGTGGCTGTTTTGGAAAAAACTCAGAAAGCAAAACCCTCAAAAAAGAAGAGTTTAAAGCCAAATGCTGCTTCTAATCCGGAAGAAGCATCAAAGGAGGTTTCCTTTTGAACATAAATAATGTGAAATTTGAATTTGCGGCGGGAACTTCTTCACAGCTTCCTCCTTCTACAAAGCCTGAAATAGTTTTTTCCGGCCGCTCAAATGTGGGTAAATCTTCCCTTATTAATAAGCTTGTAAACAGAAAAGCTTTGGCGAGGGTCAGTGCTACTCCGGGAAAAACAGCTACCATAAATTTTTTCAGTGTGGACAGATTTCATCTTGTGGATTTGCCCGGTTACGGATATGCGAAAGTTTCACGCTCTGAAAAAGAGCGTTGGTCAGAGCTTATGGAGGGATATTTTGCACAGGACAGAAACTTTTGTCTTGTTGTGCAGATAGTCGATATAAGACACAAGCCCTCTGCCGACGATATGCATATGATAAATTTTCTGGTTGAAAACGGATTTCCCTTTATTATTGTTCTGACTAAAAAGGACAAGCTAAAAAAAACTCAGTATCTTAAGAGAATGGAAGAACTTAAAACTGAATTGGGAGATTTTGAGGGTATTTCACTGTTTCCGTTTTCTGCTCTCAGCGGTGAGGGAGCGGAGGAAATAAGAGATGTTATAGATGAATGTGTAGATGATTTTTACTCTACTGAAAGGACAGAAGATACAGATGAATAAGAATTTTAATGCAAGTGTAAGGGTGAATTCCAAAGGTCATTTGGAAATAGGCGGCTGTGACAGCATAGAGCTTGCCGAAAAGTACGGAACACCCCTTTATATTCTTGACGAAACAATGATAAGAAATATTTGCAGAGAATATTTGGAGTCCTTTAAAAAATATTACGACGGCAAGGGTCTTCCGCTGTATGCCTCAAAGGCTCTTTGTTGTATGGAAATGTGCAGAATTGTAAATGAAGAAAATCTCGGACTTGACGTTGTTTCCGGCGGCGAGCTTTACACAGCTTTAAAAGCAGGATTCCCCGCTGAAAAAATACATTTCCATGGAAATAATAAAACGGTATCAGAGATTGATATGGCAGTTGAAGCCGGCGTTGGTAAAATTGTTATGGACAATCTCAGTGAAATTGCAAGAGTGGATAAAGCGGCTGAGAAATTCGGTAAAAAAGTTAGCGTTTCAATGAGAATTAAACCAGGTGTAGACGCACATACCCATGATTTTATCAGAACAGGTCAAATTGACTCAAAATTTGGTTTTGCACTTGAAACAGGAGAAGCTTTTGAAGGAGTTAAAAAAGTTCTTGAAGCTAAAAATCTTAATCTTACCGAGCTTCACTGTCACATTGGTTCTCAGATTTTTGATATTGCTCCTTTTGTTGCGGCGGCTGAGATAATGATTGAATTTATTGCAAAGATTAAAAACGAGCTTGGACATACGGTTACAGAACTTAACCTTGGAGGCGGTTTCGGTATTAAGTATGTGGAAGAGGACAAGCCTGTGGCATATGAAAAGTATATGGAGGCTGTTTCCGCTGCCATAAAAGCTAAGGCACAGGAATACGGTGTTCCTGTTCCGTATATATATATTGAGCCGGGCAGATCTATTGTAGGAGAAGCAGGAGCAACGCTTTATACTGTAGGTTCGGTAAAGGAAATACCGGGTGTACGAAATTATGTTGCCATTGACGGAGGTATGACAGATAATATCAGATATGCCCTTTATGGTTCTGCGTATACTGTAATAAATGCATCTAAGGTAGATAAAGAAGCGGACTACAAAGCTACTGTTGCAGGCAAATGCTGTGAAAGCGGTGACCTTGTTCAGGAAAACTGCATGATTGCAAAACCTTGTGACGGTGATATTATTGCCGTACTTTCAACAGGAGCGTACAATTACTCTATGGCTTCTAATTATAATAGAAATCCTCGTCCTGCTGTTGTTATGGTTAAAGATGGAGAAAGCAGAGTTATTATTAAAAGAGAAACTTATGAGGATATCATAAGAAACGATATCTGAAAATATTTTAATGGGGTGTTTTCATGCATAATCTCAATGAATACTTGCCATTTTGGGATAAATTGAATACACAGGAACAAAAACTTCTGTCTGACAATTGCAAAACCGTTAATTACAAAAAGGGAAGCCACGTGTACAGTGCCAACGAGGAGTGTCTCGGCGTTCTTGTAGTGCTTAGCGGCAGTCTGAGAACATATATTCTTTCAGACGAGGGAAGAGAGGTTACTCTTTATAATTTGCATGAAAATGACGTTTGTATTCTTTCTGCGTCCTGCGTGCTTTCTCAGATAACATTTGATGTTTTTGTCGATGCAAGAGAGGACTGCAAGCTTTTGCTTATCTCTCCTTTGGCTTTTTCAACTGTAATGAACAACAATGTTTATGCTGAGAATTTTATGCTGAGAACAGCCGCTGAAAGATTTTCCGATACAATGTGGGCAATGCAGCAGATTTTATTTATGGGTTTCGATAAAAGATTAGCTATTTATCTGCTTGACGAAATGAGCAGAACAAACTCTAATGTTATCAGGGCAACCCACAGCGATATCGCTAAGGAAATCGGCAGTGCCAGAGAAGTTGTAAGCAGAATGTTAAAAAGCTTTTCTGAAGACGGTGCGGTCGTTTTAAACAGAGGTACTGTTGAAATATGCGACAAGAAATTTTTACAAAATCTTGTCAAAGATTAATTTAATAATTTTTATAGCAATTGCTTTAATATGAAAAAATGCATACTGAAAATTGTGCATTTTTTTTATTGTTATTAAGAAAAATTATGCAGAATAACTGTTGTTATAATGAATATTACGTGATATAATATAAAATGAAGTATGCCATATGGCATATTTTAGATACTTCAATAATGAAAGGAGATAATGAGATGTATCAAAAGAGAACAAAAAAATTGCTTTCTGTTTTGTTGGCTTTAGCAATGCTTATGGGAATGTTTTCAATGATTTCTGTAAGCCCGTCGGCTGAAGTCGTAAAAACAAATATTGCATTAAATGCAACAGCAACAGCAGACGGACAGGACAGTGATGCTCATGCACCGTCAAAGGCTGTTGACGGCGTGATAAACAGAGAAGCAACAGCTAATGCGGATCAATCAAGGTGGGGAGTAGAAGACGGAGGCGGAAACGGCACTCCTGCTTCTCACTGGCTTAAAGTCGATTTGGGCTCTGCCAAGACCTTCAATGAGGTAGTTATTGACTGGGAAAGAAAAAATGTAACCGGTTATAAGGTAGAGGTTTCTGACAATGACGCAGATTACAGAGAGATTTATGTAAGCTCTGGTCTTAACACTTTCTCTGACAGCATTGTCCTTGATGAGGCAGTGACAGCTCAGTATGTGAAGGTAACAATTAATTCATATACAAGAGAAGGAAATATCCTTAGCGGCGATGGCACAGAGGTTGCCGGTCCTGCATGGTCATCTGTTTCAATTTATGAAGTTCAGTTGTTGCAGTATGCTCAAAACGATAACCTTGCAACGGGAAAAACTGCTACAGCTAACGGCAGTGAAAACAATGATTTTACTGCTCCTAAGGCAGTAGACGGAGATGATTCTACCCGTTGGGCAAGTAAACAGGCTAATGCACCTCACTGGATTCAGGTGGATTTGGGTCAGTCAACAGAGGTTGCCGCTGCAACTATCCACTGGGAGAGAAATACTGTAAAGAGTTTTGAAATTCAGTATTCTGATACAGCTGAAGAGGGTTCATGGAAGACAGCTTACAGCTATTCAAGCACAGAGCTTTACAACGGATGGAATACAAAGGTGAACTTTGAGTCTCCTGTTACAGGCAGACATTTCAGAATTTATATTAAAGATTTCTCTGCTATAGGACAGGATGAGAGCGGTAAAGAGGTAGAGTGGAATACAATTTCTATTTACGAAATCGGATTCTATGGAAAGCCTATTGAAATTCCTCAGTATACATTGACAGATGTAGTAAATTCCATAGAGGCTGCAGAAATTACGGCTGATGATGTAAGAGTTGCTTATCCGGAGGAGCAGGAGG
>CALWIW010000044.1 GCA_944380855.1 uncultured Clostridia bacterium
TTCTTTTACTTTTCTATAAGATTTTTTACCCACCACCAGTTGAACTGGTGGTTTTATCATGCCTTTTCGGCGGACAAAAAAACTGACTTCCCTTGAAAAGAGAAGTCAGTAAATTTTGTGACTAATAAAATTTAAATTTTTACTGAAAAATTGGAAGTCTGACTGTAAACAAAGTACCTTTCCCTAATGAAGAAGAAACCTCTATATTTCCCCCGTGCTCGGTAATAATGGATTTTACAATAAAAAGTCCCATTCCGTTATTGTTCTCATCAACTCGTTTTGTGAAAAATCTATCGAATATACGCGGAATGTCTTCCTCGGAAATTCCTGAGCCGCTGTCTTCTACTTGAATTACAGCAAATTTTTGCTCTCTGCTAAGACAAAGACGGATATATCCCCCTTGCGGCGTAAATCTCACTGCATTAAAAACAAGGTTTTGCAGTACGCTCAATAGCTTTCTCTTGTCTCCGCGTATAATAACCGGCTCGTCCCCTTTCAGCAAGAGTTCAAAAGATATACCGCTGACATTAATGTCCGGCTTATTATCGTCATAAAAGTCTTGCAGAAGCAAACTAAGATCAAAAGGCTCAAATTTAGGAGGTGTAGAGTCGATTTGAGTAAATTCGTTGATAGTTATCAGTTGTTCCTGAATTTCTTTTGTTTTTCTTCGTATTATATCAAGATAATGACGAGATTCCTCATCTAACTGGGTGTTATCCAATTCCACAAGACGTGTAAACGTAGTGATTGAGGTTATGGGTGTTTTGAGGTCATGTGCAAATCCGGATAACAGCAGTCTTCTTTCTTCTAACAGTTTAGACAGCGATTCTGTCTTATGTTCAATTTCTTCCTGTAAATGTTCGTTTAAATGTCGGTTCTCACGAATTATTTCCATATTTCTCAAAACCATTCGTACAGCAAAACACAAAATAAGAATATATGTGCCCCATTCCTCAAACCAACCTGTATACGCAGGTTCAAAACTGCCAAGGTGCAATGAATGGAAGATAAGGGATAATGAGTATACAAGCAAACCTGCAAGTAACAAAAGTATTTGTCCGGATTTTCTTTTCATAAACTGACGAGTCAAGAGTAATATCATGGTTACTGCTATTGTCACCTTATACCAATAAAGTATTTGCCCGTATAAAGGTACAAAACTCGGTAGGTTTTCTGTCATTAATAAAGAAAACACAAATCCTATTAATATAAATCCACCTGTAATACCACTGAGTAAACGCTCTGCTAAAGATCCCGTTTTAAGGCAAAGCACAGAAACTGTTCGTGCAATACAAAACACTCCTATAGCCGCCATAGTGGTTTCCAAAATATATGCGGCTTTCCCACCGGAAATCCCGAGAATATGTATGAACGGATAACATACCCTTAGCGAAAAGGACAGAGCAAGTATACCCAGCCAGAAATTTTCGCTTGCCCCTTTATTTTTTTGTGTGCCGCACCATATTGCGGCGGCAAAAAGTGCCAACGCAAGGGAAGTAAATACGAGAAATCCGTAAAACAGCATTCTCACAGCGATCAGACGGTTTATTGCTTCGCTGCTTCCAACAGCAGGCGGATATGTTACACCTGAATAATAATGGGAATAGTTGGCTGTTTGTATAAGAATTTCAGCTTCTCCGTATATTTCAAATGAAAATACAAGGTCTTTTACATACGGCTTATACGGAGAAATTGAACCGGATTTAATTACTTGTCTTCCGTCAACATATACGGTACATGAGGAGAAAACTTCAGGAATAAACATAGTATAGGTACCGTTTCCAAATACTTTAAGACTGTAAGTGCCGGCACCGTAAGGTGAACCGTTTTTATGAAATTCGGAAAAACTGAAATATTGTCCTATGTATATAGATTTTGAAATTCCTTTAGTATCACCCGGATATATAATTTGATCGGGGTAAAATTCCCACCCCTGCACCAGCCAGGCAATTTCCGCAGACTGTGTATCATCTTCATTTTTTAAGGCAGGTAACAAAACTGTACCGTCTTGTGATATTTCCGTATTTGTGTTATACTTATTATCAAAGTTATACAACACGCAAAAAAACATGGAAAACACACTACAGGTTATAAGAATGGTTATAATAGCTTTTAAATTCATAGTTTTAATCATTGACATACCTCACATTTTTGAAAGGAACATAAAATGAAAACCCGGATAAATACACGACACCGTAAATTCATTATAACATATTTTTTGCTATTTTTAATTATCGTTTACTCCCCATTTGTCTCTTATGCTCAAACACAGGACAAGGAAAACTATACTGAAGCTTCCACATTTGATGAGTTTATTTCAGCAGCTACTCAATTACAAAGTACAGGCGGAACAGTTGTTTTAACAGATGATATAACACTTCCTGCAGGAGAGTCTTATATTTATAATAACGGAAGATACCGTAAAGAAGTTATTGTTGAAACAAACGGACACACCATATATGTAGAGGGATATCTTAGTTTGTGGCCATTTTTAACAATAAAAGGCGACGGCAGTCAAAAAGAGCTTTTGCATATCTCCCCGGGAGGAGAACTACGTATTGTGAGTATTTGTATTGATGCCGGTGAAACCGGAACAGCCATTATACAAGAGGAAGGTTCTTTTCTAATGTACGGAAGTGAAACTGACCTGGGGCTTCCCGAATTTTCCTGTATTGGTAAAATTATCACTCCCCGGACTATAACTGCTGCTGCGTGCTGGAACTACAACTCTGAAAAATTGCCGGTTGTCCGTGTGCCTGAGGGAAGCGACTTTTCCGCTGAAATTCTTCCGGATACAGTTTTGTCCATTGTAAATCGCGACCATCAGGAATATGAAGAAGATGTTCCCGTTGTTTGGGATGAAGCCACATTTCCCACAGAGCATAAAAGAACTCTTGTTCAGGGAAAATTTGCAGACGGATATTCACAGTACGGTGACAATATGCCAATGTGTCTTGTAGTTTGGGAATCAGAAACAAGTCCTTATTTTCTTAATGTTTACCTAAAATCCGCAACACAGTGGTACGACATGATATTTATGTACGGTGAATCAACACAGCCGGGTACAATATACATACAGTCCTCCGATGACGGAGAAAAATGGACAAATATTGACGGCACCGAAGGCTATGAACCTATAAAAACGTATGGAAGTTCAGACTTTATATGGATGCTGACATATGACAAAACACTTCCCGCAGTGAAAATACCAAAATACTATCGTATGATGCAGATTTTAGAAAACGGCACAGAGGTTTATTCAGATGCGTTGGAATTAAGCGACAAATTTATTTTTACAGCGGCAGATATAGAGGGCGGCCGCGGCGGTGAAACCAGCCCTAACGAGGGAGAAAATCAGCTTCCAAACGATATACTGGAAACAGATAATACAGACGAAACTGCTCAGGCAAGTTATCCGGATTCACCATATCATCAGGAATCAATCTTAGGTTCAGATAATTTTGAACAGCCAAAAAACGAGACAGATAAGCCTGAGGATAGTAGTAGTTTTGAACACACAGAAGAATCCTTTAATGATAATAATTCTTCTGAAGCAGACAGCACTTTCATGGCAAATAATGCCATTGACAATGAAAAAACAGAGGAAACCAAACTCGTAAACAATACGTCCGGTGCAGAAATAACTATCGGTATACTTATCTTGATATGCATATTGCTGGCTTCTGTTACGCTTTCTGTTTTGATGAAAAAAAAGAAATAATTTACGAATGATTACCATGTAAGATTCAACAATCAATTAAAAAACGGCTTTTCGCACTGTGCAGAAGCCGTTTTTCTTTTTATATTGATATCTCTGCTTCTTTCAAATTATTCTTCTGATTGAGATACCTGTGATTCGTCAGGAATAAAGTAATACCCTTTGCGTGTTACGGTTCGTATATACTGCTTGCCGTCACACAACTGAGACAGTTTCTGCCTTACATTAGCGACTGCCACCTGAAGATTATGACGGCTCTTAACAATCGGTTCTTTCCATATCTGGTCATAAAGCTGTTCGTAAGAAAAGACTTTGCCGGGATTTCTTGCAAGAAATGCAATAATATCAAACTGCAAGGCGGAGAACTCTCCTATTCTTTCTTTATATGTAATCATTCTTAAATTTTCATCGATACTCAGATTTCCGAAACGCATTACATCGGTAAAGAAAACTTTTTCATTTTTTCTTATTCTGGCTTCGATACGCAATTCCAATTCTAAAATATCATAAGGCTTAGCAAGAAAATCATCTCCGCCAGCCTGAAAGCTTGCAATACGGGTTTTTGTGTCAGAAACCCCTGAAAGAAATATAATCGGAATACCGCTGACTCTCCTAATCTTTTGACAAACCTCAAACCCGGTAATATCCGGCATATCTATATCCAAAATAATACAATCCATTGATGTGGAAGACAAAAGCAAAATAGCGTCCTTAGGTTTATTTACGCAAAACACCTCATAATTCTTTCTGCTAAAGTACAAACGGTTGCTTTCTAAAAAATCTACATCGTCATCTATAAAAAGAAGTCTTTTCATAATTTAAAAATCCAATCCTTTCACTAACACCTGCTTTACACTTATTATATCATTTTTTTCTTTTCAACGAAGAGATTTTTTTGGAAAAAGTCAAGGAACCGTCAATTTTTATTTTTTACGATTTTTATAAAAGGAGACTTGTATATTAATATTTGCTATCCTCGAAAGATGTATAATCCTGTCATTTTATATTATTATACAAAGCTGTAAAAATGCACTGTGTTCATATCTTTAGGGATATATTTTCCGTGATTTCCCGGCGGAAAAATACTTCTGTGGCATCCGTGGTCAGGAGCAAACGCCAAAAATGTTTTGTGTTCTTTCCATTTTTCACTGATTAATTTTTGCAGTTTGCAGTATGTATCTATATTTTTTCTAAGCTCCTGCAAAGACTTTTTACCCTCCGGAGTAAATCTATGCATATAATAGTCATAATTGCCGTTATAAAGCACTATAAGGTCATGATTGTCTGAGTTTATAAGTTCCTCTGCTTGTTTGTTGCACTCATCTATTGTGGGATAAATAAAGTAATCTATATTTCGTCCTTTAAAAATTTCGGCTATGGAATCCCCCTGAGTGCATACAATGGCAGCCTTTTTTCCTGTTGACGGCAAAAAATCAAAGATTGTATCAATCTTTAATACCGGCTTTTCGTATTTAAGTATACCGTGATTTTCCGGCTTCATTCCTGTATACATAGATCCGAAACAAACAGGAGTCACGGGAGGAAAAACCGTCAATATATCCTCTCTCACTTGAGTTATCACTTCAAGCGGTTTAAAAATTTCTCTGTGCTTTTTATAAATCCACATTCCTATGGCGTCAGGATTATACATGAATACCCTGTCAATCTTTGATTTTCCATTTTCATCAACAAAACCCATATTTACGGCGGTTTTAAGTGTATTTTCCAAGACGTTGCTTTCTGTAACATTATTATGTACCGGATTGCACCCAAGGAAAAATTCTATTGTAGGTCTTATCCTTGTAATTTCTGTTATATTAAATTCTTTATTGTCTGTCATAATGTCAGCCTCACACTCAAACAATTTTTATCAAAGCTCCCACTGTTGCAACGATAGAACCTACAATTACAATTATCTGAAAAGGAATACTTCCGAATTTTCCGCAGATTGTGTTTCCTTTTTTACCCTTTCTTGAATGATTATAAGCCAAAATAACTCCGACTCCAGTAAGGACCTGTACAACGCTTGCAAGCCTTGCAAAACCTACAAAGCTGGTAAGACCGATTAAAGCAATTCCCAGACAAGGAACGGACGCCAAAAGCCAGCTCTTTTTATTGCCCAGTGAAAGCTGTTCTTCTACAACGTCCCGCAGGTTGAGCGTATTTGCCCAAAAAGATGTGGCAAGTGCTAAAAGAGAAAACACATATCCGACTACGCTTACCCAACCTCCGATTTTTGCGGACATATCCACAATCGCACCGTTTTGGGTAACATTATTACCAACACAATACAGAGTGGTAAATGTTATAAGAGCGATTAATATCAGATTTATTCCGGTTCCGAGAGCTATTGCTCCTCTGATTTTTTTTACATTTCCTTCAAGTCCTTTTACAACCTGAGGAACTGACATAACGGCAGATAAAGAAAAGGATATTATGCTGTAAAGTGCCAAAACATTACCCCATGAAATAAAGCTGCTCGCAAAATCCGCACGTCCGCTTTGTATCGACGCACCAATCAGCACCACTATAACGGCAAGCATAAAAATAACCGCGAATTTTTCAAAAATGCCTACCAGTTTTAATCCGAAAAACACAACAAAAGCTGCGACTGCAAAAAATACCGTCATACCGATTCTCGGGTCTAAACCAACCCAAGAGGCGAGAACCGCTCCGCCCCCTGTTATAAAGCCGCTTACGTTTACTATAACAGAAAATCCCAAAAGTATAAATGATGCCATTGCCATAAGCTTTTTGTATTTTCCGATAAATAAGTCATTTTCAAAACATTTAATAAACTGCAAACCGCCGTTGTTATAGGACAGTTCAGCAATCATAAAATGCAGCAGCAGATTTATTCCGTAAACCAAAATAAATATCCAGCACATATCTAAGATACTGTTTCTGGAGGCTATGTATGGAACAGACAGAATTCCTGCTCCGACTCCATGTCCGATTATTATACTCGTTGCTTCAAAAAACGTAAGCTTTCCCTTGCTTTTCATGTTTTCTCTCCTTATCTAAAATATCGTTATTTACTGACTTTTTTTCTTATATTAAATTATAGCATATTTAAATCTTGATTGCATTATTTAAGGAAAATTTAAAAATCAAAAATAAATATCAATACAGCCGGACAAAATGAAGCTCAGTTTAAAAGAATCTCCCAAAATATACAAAAATCCGGTTTAAAAAATAAAATAAACAAAATACTGTTTGTCTGCTGCCGATTTGGATCAACGCTCCGAATCGGCTTTTTTATGACTTTTAGATATAGTGATTCTTATACTCGCGATAAAAACACACTCTGTTCTGAACAGAAAAATCTGTTCAGAAAGGAGCTTGCATATGATGAAAAACACAGCAAAAAATCAAACTTTTGAAAGGATTATTGACAAACCAAAAGACAATGTCATTTGTTATATCAGATTGGAGGTGATATTATGATTTTAATGGAACTTTTGGTGGAAAAAATTGGATGTGAGGCATCTTGAAAATACTGTTAGCAGATCTTGAAAATGAAGTAAACGGTTTAAACGATATATATCGTGAAATAGCTGAAAAAATAGGAATCGAACATACAATCACAATATACAAGATGTTTCACGGAACACAAATTTCATTTCCAAGCAGACTTTTTTCAACAAAATATACACATAAAGCCATAATCAATGAGTACAACGGTAAAAATGTTCTTCAGCTTGCTCAAAAATATGATTATTCTGAAAGATCAATCTGGAGGATTTTAAAATCAGCAAACAATTCTGAGGAGGATACTTATGTTTAAAAAAATATGTTCTGTATTAATAATCTTATGCAGCTTAACCGCTATGTGCAGCTGCGGTGAGAATACAACAGCAGGCAGTGACAATACTGAGGTCACTCAAAGTTTAGAAACCGAATATTCTGATATTTCAGAGGATATTGAGCCAAACAAGCAAACAGAAGCTAATACAGAGGAACAAAAAGAAACTCAGCAGACTTCTTCATACAGCATTGATGCATTAGATGACCTGGAGAACAAAATCATTGAGGATATTGAAAATAATATTTCACCCTTAGAATCTGAATACGAAAATCTGAGCAACAGTATTTCCTCATATGATGTTTATGTAAACAATATTGAAAGTGTTGAAGCTTTTTACGACAAAGTCAGCAGTTCTTTTTACGCCATGACTGTAAAAGCATACGAGTACAGCTTAACCTATGCGGACGCAGTAATTAATTCAGGAATATCATGTGATGATATGTATGATTCAATTGAAGGTATTTACGACTGTGTATACAGCGATGTGGGAGATGCTTTGTACGATGATATATATAGCGGCATCTTAGACGATATGTATGAATATTTTTACAGCGGAGTAGTAGAGGACGGATACGATACGGTGCCGTATAAAGATTGGTATAAGATCAGTCATGACGCTTACAGCTATTGGGATGACACAAGATCTGATTGTTATGATTATTGGTCAGATATGAAATCTGATATTTTCAATTTATGGTCAGATTTACGTAAAGCCTTCTTTGAGGACAACCTTGAGAAAGCACAAAAGATTGTTAATGATTTTAGAGAAGATGTAGAGAAATTAAAGGAATCATAAAGTAGAACCTCCCTGCAAAGAATTTGCAGGGAGGTTCAATTATAATCAAAGTTTAAAAATTGTTTAAAATTTGCTTTAATAGTGATATAATTTTTTACAAGATTACAGTGCAGGATTTACTGCGAAAAAAGGGGTACGTTTATGAGTGAAACCGCATTAATGGAAAAAGAAGTCGCATTGGAAAC
>CALWIW010000045.1 GCA_944380855.1 uncultured Clostridia bacterium
TTGACCAGTTTGGCCCACAGTGGGGCAGCAGGGGCATACTCCAGCTGCGCCAAAGCCTTCTGAGCAGCCGTTTTGCATTTGCCCTTTTCTGTATTCACAAGCTGGAACAGCAGTTCGCCGTTTGCTTCATCCTTGCCCAGCTCCAAAATGGCCTGTTCTCGCTTTACGCCCTTAGGGGGTAGTTGTTCTAACCTCATCATCTCTATTTAACCCCTTCCTTTTTTCTGATTATCTTGTATATCAATTACTCTTTGTTTTTGTATGCTTTGTAACCGCCAATGCACACAATATCAAATAACAATGGTACTGCTGCGTATCCTGCATTTGCTGTACCGTTTGATGTTAAGACATAGATTGCACCTGCGAATGTAAGAATCGTTAGAATGACGGATAGTATTAGTAATAGCTTTTTCATATCACATTCCTCCTATCCCACGATGGTGGTTTCCTTGACGGCCAGATTGTCATAATCCATGGCGATCAGCTTCTCGGCGGCCTCCGAGGTACACATGAACCAGGTGCTCATTCCCCAAGAGTCCATCCTTGTGACCGTGAAAAAGTCAGTTTCAGTGGTAATCGGTTTTCTTGCGTCAATATAGTGGTCAGAATAGAGGTACACCAGATCCACTTCGCAATCCGGCAGCCATTTAGCTCGGCGCACACGTGGTTTACCGTTTTTTAGCGTCTTTTCTCTGGGGTTCTCAAACCACGCCAGTTCCTTGAGCTTCAGACCGGTGAAGGTATCCATGAGCCGCTGGGCAATCTCCCGGTGGGTAAATACTCCGCAGTCCCAGGAGCCCATCAGCCATGTCTGTATAAAGTCGCCCACCTTGCTGCCAGGAGCAGGCGGCCCGTAGACGCTCTCATCCGCCCACATGACCTCTATCTTTTCACATTGATCTGGCCGAGGACAGGACTGCTTGTTGCCATACCAATGGTAATAAAATATCATCACTGCCCAAAAGATAGGCAAACTCTTTTCTAAATAGAATTCCAAAGACCGTAAAGAGCAATCCCGTTATCAGCACCATAATAACAGAAGCCGAAAAAGCTTTATTTCTTGTTTTCAAATCTCCGCAGCCTTGACTTACGGACATAACAGTTGCTCCGCCGACACCGAAAAGCAGTCCGAAACAGGACAACACAGTAAACACAGGCATACATATGTTCATTGCCGCCAGGCCCTGACTTCCAGAGCCGGCAGATACAAAATATATATCCACTATGCAGTAAACGGAATTTGATAACATACCTAACAATGTAGGTATTAAATATTTGAGATATACTTTGTTAACGCTTTTTGTAGTCAGCTCACCGCTTAACAAAACGAACACTCCTTTTAATTAACATAGCCATATCCAAGACTTATATCTATATCCTTTGCATTATATCTTATTTTAACAGACTTAATATAACAATGCAAAACATTTACCTTACAAACAAACGCAAAAAGAAAACATCTTCATTCTCCGAAGATGTTTTCTTCTATTCTCAGTTTAATTACAAAATATAAAAACTATTTTGCAGCCTGATGAGCAATTTTATTCTTTCTGAAAAATCCGTTTCCCGCTGTACGCTTTATTTCTCTGTTTACTATAGACATAATCTTATCGCCTATTTTTGCTTCGCCGTAGGCAATTGAAATTTCACTGTCCGAAGAAAGCTTTGGAAATGTTATGGGAACTATTGTATCGACACCTTTATCCCTTATCATATCCAAGTCGATACTGCACAGCAAATCCCCTACCTTTACTTTGTCTCCGGATTTCACCGCACATTTAAAGGGCTTTCCCTCTAAATAGACTGTATCCAGTCCCACATGGATAAGCATTTCCATACCGCTTTGTGTTTTAATCACATAAGCGTGCTTAGATTCTGCCACCGAAGTAACAGTGCCCTTTACCGGACTGCACATTCTTCCGTCCTTTGGTTTTACAGCAAACCCTCTGCCCATCATATATGACGAGAAAACTGGGTCCGAAACCTCTTGAAGTGACACTATTGTTCCGTTAAGCGGCGACAACAGCATCTGTCTGTTTTTCTCAAGCATACTTCATCCTCCTTTGCACATAGGTCTTAAATCGCAAATATTTGTTCACTTTCAGCAATAAACAAATACCTAAAAATTTAAGAAATATGCGTCTGTTTTCTTCCTTTCAACAAATATGAAAGCTCTCCTTTTATAATATAACAAAACTATTTAAACAAAACATAAAATCATACTGTATTATTAAGTCAATTTATCAAATATAAGAACAAATTAATGAGAAAACTCAGTACCATGGCAATTGTCTGTCACATCACCGATATGTATTCGGTACAGATTCTTCTGTACCTATATCGGTAAGGGTGGCTTTAAGTTCAGGATAGGGCATTGTAAATCTTTGACTCAAATAACGCAAAGACGCTCCTAACTCACCATCAGGTCCACCTAAACGTCAAAGGTTATTATTCATGGACGAAAAAAGAGGCGATGATAAAACACCGCCTCTTATCTTATGATTTTATTCCTCCGATTGGTCATCATAAATGTCCAAATCGATATCTTTATTGTTTGCATTAGTATTATTTTTCAGTGTATCTACGGCATTGATTATAACCTGAGGTATCGGTATTCCCATTAACCCGGCATTTTCTATAATGCTCAGTGCCTCGTTAATTACAAAGGCTATCACAGTTGCATCACGCAGAAATGTTGTAGAAGCTACAATGTCAAGTCTGCAGGCAACAAGAACAATTAAAAAGGTTACCCCTTTTCTGCACAGTCCCTTCCATCCGGCTCTGCTTTCCAATGTTCCTGATTCAGACTTGGGCGACTTATGGAATACCGCCGCTACGAGAAGTCCTGTTACATAATCCACTGTCATAAAAATCAGCAAAGTTGTAAGAGAACTGTCCCAGCCTCCGAAATATGATGCAATTGCAGAAAGCAAAGCACCTGTACCGCCGCAGATTATCAAATACAGCGACCTTATTTCATTCATTTTTTATCTTTCCTTTTCTCCCTATTTTTTCACATTCCATATTATAATATTAATTTTTTATTTCTCTGACAAAAGCACAGCAATAACCGTCATTTTTCAGTTCCTCAACAAGATCATCTGCCTTTTCTTTACAGATTTTTTCCATTGCAACTACCTCATAATTGCACTTTTCTTCAGTCTCAGTCTTTTTATAACCGTTAAGTCCCGCTCCCTTGATTATCTTCGGATAATCAAGATAAGCAATATTCATATCAACATTGCCTGAAATTCCGTTTACGGCACCCTTAGACGTATATTGCCACATACCAAAGTTTCCGGTATAGGTGGGTTTATCATTCCACTGGGCTAGCCAAACATCAAAAACCTTTACTCTGTTCATATCTATTCTGTTGTTTATCCAGTCTAAATTAGTATAAACAGAGACATAGTATCCTGCTGACTGTACCCTTTCACAGAAAGCCATAATAATATCGGTAATAAGCTTTTTACCGAGATTTGCCTGACTTGGGTCCTCTATATCAAAAGCTACCGGATACTCAAACTGATATCCCTTTATTATGCTTAAAAAGAAATCAGCTTCCTTTTTGGCGTCTTCAACGGTTGTTGCGTAAGAATAGTGATAAGCACCCACAGGCATACCGGCAGCTTTAGCGTTTTTCATATTTTGATGAAACTTATTGTCTGTTTGTTTAGCCGGATTTTCTTTGCCGAAGCTGGAACGGATTATTGCAAATTCAATACCATCTGCTTTTACTTTTTTCCAGTCAATATCACCCTGCCATGTGCTTACGTCAATACCTTTTTTATTAACGCTCATAGCCTCACCTCCCTCCTATGTAAGAAATCAGCTTACGCAGTCTTTAATTGCCTTTTTTATTTTTGAGTCTGTAATTTCGTAATTATCAGTTCTCTTGTAGTTTTCATACCAGGCCTTAGCCATTGAATCCAAAACAGATTTTACAACAATATAAACAAAAGTATAAGCAGAAGTTGTTTTAACGTCAGCATTGCCGTATGTCAGAGTCTGTCTTGTTATACCGCCGGAATTTAAAAATACAGCCTCAGAACAAAACTCAGTATGGATAATATCGTCAGCTTTATAATTGCTTCCTTCAATCACATATGTATAGTAACCGCTAATCGTTGAATCAATTTGTCCCAATTGATTCACTCCCCCTGTTTCCTTTCTGCAGACCGGAAAAACCAGAAAGTATTCAGGCACAATTCCAATAAACGAAAGATGCTCAGGTCTTACGGCACCCTTTGCCAAGGAATCGCCTGTTACAACAGCACTTATTCCTGTATCTTTATATTGATTTGTTTCTCCGTCAAACACACACCATGTCAAGGTGTTTTCATCAATATAAGGAAAATTATTACACAGCTTTTCAAATTCCTTTAATGAATTATTGAAATTAACAATGCTTTCATCCAGCAAGCCGTCGTATTTCATTTCAACGGAATCTACACAGAGATTAGGTGAAACAGAAAAATCAAGTATATCACTTACATAGACCTGCTGTTCTCCGTCAGATATTGTAAGCTGAACTTGAAGAATATCAGTTTCAAATAATACCGCCTGAGGGATTTCAAATCTAAGCTTGTCCTCATCAAGGTCAACCAGTGCATAAACATCATTAAGCTGTAACTTATAAGTATAGCTGCTGTTTATTAAGCCTTCCTCCTGAATGTCAAAAACAAACACTGTGCTTTTATGATCCCCTGACGTACCTGCCCAATCAGATGACGGCTGAATAAAATCTTTTTTAACTACAATATTTATTTTTCTTTGCAGCATTTTCTCTTTCCTTTCCTTTATTTTAGGGAAACACTTCCCATAAGCAGTAAAAAACATATGGAAAATTGCATAAATATCTGCAACTGAAATAAATATTACTGAGATTTTTTATAGCTTTCGTAAAGAACAGAACATATCTCAGTGCATATCCTGCCATGCTCCTCTTCAGGAAGTATATATATCGGCATACCGTCGTTATCTAAATTTAAAAAATGCTTACTTTTTCCGCTGTTGTAAATATAATAAACTTCCGTATTAATACTCTCTGAACGATTACTCATATACTCTCCCCTGCTTATACTATGTATAATTTCAAAAAAAGTTACAGGTGATTTTATGAACAATTCAAATAAAACTGACGCAGCAGCATATATAAGGGTTTCAACAGAAGAACAAACGGAATTCAGCCCTGAAAGCCAGCTGGATAAAATAATTGCATACGCTGATAAGCATGGTTATTACATAAAACAAGAAAATATATTTTATGACTGCGGGATAAGCGGAAAAAGCACAAACAAACGTGAAGGATTTAAATCAATGATTGAAAAAGCAAAGCAAAAACCGGCTCCTTTTAAAGCCGTGTTGGTTTGGAAATTTTCAAGATTTGCCAGAAACCGTGAGGACAGCATATTTTATAAGTCCATGCTCAGAAAAAAATACGGGATAAAGGTTATTTCCGTAAGCGAAGACATCGGAGATGACAAAATGTCACTGCTTGTTGAAGCTATGATTGAAGCCATGGACGAATTTTATTCGATAAATTTAGGAGAAGAAGTAAAAAGAGGAATGACTAAAAGAGCAGAGAAAGGAAAATTTCAAAGCAAAGCACCTTTCGGATACAGAGCAGTAAAAGGAAAACTGCTGCCACACGAAATTGAAAAAGAATATATAAGGCTTATATTCAGATTTTTTTTATCAGGCAAAAGCATTATTGAAATTTGCGATTATCTAAACGGTATTGGTGTAAAAACATTGCAGGGAAACAATTGGACTGTACGTGCCGTAAAATACATATTAAAAAATCCGGTATATGCAGGATATATGCTGTGGAATAAAAACAGCTCAAAAAAGGTGTTATGCAAAGGCGAACATATGCCTATTATAGATGAAAATGATTATATCAAATGCCGTTCCCTGCTTTCAATACAAAACAAACGCAAAAATGTAAAAAAACACATTGACTGCTGGTTTCTGAAGTTTATGTACTGTTCCGCTTGCGGAGGAAAATTCTGTATATGCGGCGACGGGAAAAACCTCCAATGTATCAATTACATAAAGCACAAATGCCCTGTTTCTCACAGTATTTCAATTAAGAAAATTCAAAATTCTCTTAATGTAATTATAGAAGATATATTTAATAAATGTTACCCCCTACCTTCATTTCAAGAAACAAATGAAAGAAACACACCTCTGCAAAAAGATAAAATATACTACCACATGGAAAAAAAATACGAGAGGGCTAAAGAAGCATATGAATCCGGCATTTATTCTCTTGAAGATTTACAAAAAGCAGTATCAGCATTTAAAATATTTAAGGAAAATTTTTATCAGTCAGAATCCAAAACCGATACATCTTTCTATACACCAAAAGAATTTTTTAATAATTTATTAAATGATAACAAAATATCTTTAACAAAAAAAACTGCTCTTTTTTCTTCGGTAATAGAGAAAATTATTTTTTGCCGGCCGGAAGAAAAACTAATGGTGATATTTAAAAATAATAACCTTTGACCTTTAGGTCCACCATATTGTGTTATTATAATTTTTGCAAGCTTTGGATTGGTAGTTTTTATATTAATCGGATACTGTAACCTTTTTTCATATACAAACATTTACTTGCCCTCCTCGATTTCCCAAGGCCATGGATTTTGAATCCAACCCCATCTGTTGCCGTTTTTGTCATCTACAGTCAGCGGACCGAATTTAGTTTCATATTCCTCCACCAGCGGCTTGAGCTTTTCTCTGTACATTGAAAGCTTTGCGGCTGTTTCCTTGTCATTTGGGTGAGTATCCAAAAACAAATGCAAATCATCTGCCGCAAAAGCATAGGTAGATAATTTTTTCATCAGTATCTGTCGTTCAGTCATTCATATCACCCCAACATTTTTTGCCGTAGAAAGGTTTTTTCAGTGATTTGAACATTGTGCCTACTTCAAAGCCCTGAACAGCGTCAAGGGTATCTGCTCCGTTTGGCTGATAAGACACATATGCCATAGCCTCAGAGGTGATTTCGGGAAAAGGTTTTATCCCGTACTCCCCCATGATTCTTTCCATATTGTCCATATATAGATTCTCCTTAATAATTTTAAATTTTAACGACTTCCTATATATTATATGTATAATATAATAATATTTGTTACTATATAATTTTAATATAATCACTATAACATTACTTTGTTGCACAAACGCATTACACTAATAAAATCATGCAAGTTTAGTTTTACAAATTGCATATTTTAAAAGAAAAGTAATTTATATTCTTCTTTTTCTGCGTAAAATGAATTTTTTTACATTTTCCTTGAAAAAACAGGTAATTTTCTATTGACAAAGCGACATACTGATAGTAAAATTAGAACGTGAATAAAATCACGGTCATAATACTAACAGGGAGGTCAATTCCAATGAATGATTATATGCAAAGAGTTCTGGAAACCGTTAAAAAGCGTAATGCAGGCGAGCCGGAATTTATTCAGAGCGTAGAAGAAGTATTTAAGTCACTTGAGGTTGTTTTTGATAAGCATCCTGAGTTTGAAAAGGCAGGTCTTCTTGAAAGAATGGTAGAGCCTGACAGACTTTTCTCTTTCCGTGTTACATGGATGGACGATAACGGCAATGTACAGGTTAACAGAGGTTTTAGATGCCAGTTTAACGGTGCAATCGGACCTTACAAGGGCGGTCTTCGTTTCCACCCAAGCGTATATCAGGGAATTATTAAGTTCCTCGGTTTTGAACAGACATTTAAGAACAGTCTTACAGGTCTTCCTATCGGTGGCGGTAAGGGTGGTTCTGACTTTGATCCAAAGGGTAAGTCAGATGCAGAAATTATGCGTTTCTGCCAGTCTTTCATGACAGAGCTTTATAAATATATCGGACCTGACACAGACGTTCCTGCCGGTGATATCGGCGTTGGTGGCCGTGAAATTGGTTATATGTACGGACAGTACAAGAGAATCAGAAGTGCTTTTGAAAACGGAGTTCTTACAGGTAAGGGTCTCAGCTACGGCGGTTCCCTTATTCGTCCTGAGGCAACCGGTTACGGTGCTATCTACTATCTCCTGGAAGTTTTGAAGCACTTCGGCGATGATATCAAGGGTAAGACAGTTGTTGCTTCCGGTTACGGCAATGTAACATGGGGTGCAGCTAAAAAGCTTGCAGAGCTTGGTGCAAAGGTTATCACAATTTCCGGATCTGACGGTTACGCTTATGACCCAGACGGCGTTGTAACCGAAGAGAAGATTAACTATCTCCTCTATATGCGTGCCTGCGGACACGGAAGTGCAAAAATGTACGCAGATAAGTTTGGTGTTGAGTATCACAAGGGTGAAAAGCCATGGGGAGTTAAGGGCGATATCGTTCTCCCATGTGCAACTCAGAACGAAGTTGGCATGGAAGAAGCTAAGAAAATCGTTGAGAACGGTACAAAATACTATATCGAAG
>CALWIW010000046.1 GCA_944380855.1 uncultured Clostridia bacterium
CTCGTCATCCGCTCCATAAGCACTGAACATAGCGTTCGGTGCTTTTTTCATATGTAAAGTTTTATAACTTTTTTTATTATTAACTGGAGATGTGAAAATGAACGGAGATTTGCACTGTCACAGCCTATATTCCGACGGTTCTACCGATGTTGAAACAATTATTTCCACGGCGGCAAAATTAGGACTTAACTACATTGCCATTAGTGATCATGACACTTTTTCTCAATATCCCGAAGCAAAAAAAATCGCAGACCGTGAAAAAATCCAGCTTCTTAAAGCCTGCGAAATTTCAACCCGTGACCCTCTTGCAAAAAGGCGTGTGCATATTCTCTGCTATCTTCCCTATGACGATAAACCACTCATAGAGCTTTTTAATACAACAAACCGAAGCCGTGAAGAGTCAATAAAAAAATCTATAGAAATAATCGGAAAAAATTATCCTATAGATTACGATACGCTCAAAAAGAAAAGAGGAACATACAAAAGCGTTTTCAAACAAAGCATAACGGCACTTCTCATGGAACTTGGTTATGAAACAAAAGTATTCGGTGAAATTTTTAATTTTTATTTCAGAGGAGAAAATCCAAAAGCATTGTTTCCCGTGGAATATCCTGATGTGAGAACTGCCATTGAAACTGTCAGACACTGCAAAGGAGTTGCAGTTATGGCACACCCCGGAGTTTACAACAGCTATGAGCTTTTGGAAAATCTCTGTAAAGAAAACATGATTGACGGCATTGAAATAATGCACCCAAGGAATAAGGAAGGAGATTTTGAATACCTTTCTTCCCTTGCGGACAAATACAATCTTATAAAAACCGGCGGTTCTGATTTTCACGGATATCATTCAATGACTCCGAGACCGCTGGGAAGCTGTTACACTTTAGACAGCGAAACAGAAAAAATTTTCGAGCTTGCTTATAAACGAAAATAAGTTAACAATCAGACAGATAAAAATAAACAGGAAGGAAGTAAAACAACATGAAATATGCATATACCCCAAAGGGAGTTTGTTCAAGAAAAATAAATTTTGAAATTGAAAACGGTATCATAAAAAATGTAAGCTTTACAGGAGGTTGTAACGGAAATCTCAAAGGACTTTCTGCACTTGTTGAAGGAATGGAGGTTCAGGAGGCAATAAAAAGACTTGAGGGAATAACCTGCGGTATGCGTCCTACTTCATGCCCCGACCAGTTTTCTAAAGCACTTAAAGCTGCTTTAAATCAGGAATAATACCAGTAAGTTCAAATAATTCTAAATATTTACTCAAGCATCACAACGAGACATATCACAAAAATTGCGTAATAACTAAAAGCTCTGTTTACATTTCACCGCTTTGTAGATTTACGCAATATTTGTGATTGTCTCTTTTTTCATAACTATGATTTTATCTTACTTTGCAAATTACAATAACAAAGTGAACATTTGAAAGGAAATCGCAAAAAAATACATCAAAAATATATTAAATTAAAAAAGCAGAGCCGAAAAAATTTCCAAGCTCTGCTCTTTTATTTAGGTCTTAATCAATTAGAAAGCTTTTACATACAGATCAATCTGCCGGAACAAAAGGAAGCTCATAATCGTTTTCTGTTGTTTCTTCAGTTGGATCTGTTGCAGGCTCTGTCGGATCGGTAGTTTCTTCAGTAGGCTCTGTTGTGCTGTCTGTTGTTTCTTCTGTGGGGTCGGTAGGCGTTGTTGTTTCACCGTTTGCAATTGCAACCTGCATTAATGTTGCGTCCATGATACTCAAAATACCGTCATTGTTCATATCAGCAACATCAAAATTATAATTTGAATCATCAGCGTCAATCAACTTAACGAGATATTTCTGCAATAATGTAGCGTCCACTATATTTAAAGTACCGTTTTTATCCACATCACCTTTAACTACTGTAGGTTCAGTTTCTGCATCTGCAAGTCTGCCGTTAATCTCAAATTCCCTTACAGATACAGACCAACCTGCAGCATTCTCATTTACCTTATTAAAGGTAAATCTTACATATCTCTGAAGTTCTCCTCCGGCTCCGTCAGAGTTTGCAAATGTATCAATGATATCCATGCTGTCGCCGTTAGCTCTTGTCTTTTCAGCAACCTTTGTCCATGAACTGCCGTCAGCACTTGTTTCAATAACATAATCTGTTGCCCAAACTTTCTTATAGAACTTAACAACAATACTTTCAACATCTACAGCCTTTTTGCCTTCTCCCAAATCTATGGTAAACCACTGCGGAATCTGCTCTGAGCCGTCCTTATTATTCATAATAGCAGCAGACCATCTTGAATCATCTGTATTATCAATTCCGTCAACTGCAAGCTCAGGACCCCATTTACCGTCAACTTCGCTGCCTGACACTGTAACAGTTTTATTGAGTGCTATATTTGTTATAGGCTCCGGCTGTGGTTCTTCAGGTTCAGAATATACAGAAACTATCTCATAAAGACTTGGAGTTACTCCTGCGTCATATACGATTTTTAAGCTTACAATATTATTCTGTTCAGGTGTTGCACCATAGTCAATATTTAAGGAATTTATTGCTTCCGAAAGAATTCCTAAATCATGCTCGTTTCCGTCTTTATCCACTGCGATTGCTCTTGCTTTGCCTGCACAGTCCTCAGTCTGCAAAACAACAAGACGGTTTACATATATAGAATCAGTAAGCTCATAAACAATATAGTCACCCTGATTTGCAGGTGCAGAAGCTGTAAAGAGTGTTGTAAGGTCTTTATCAGCTATTGCTGTATAATCCCCCTGAACTGTACCTGTAATTCCCGGAACAGCCTTAGGTGTGTTGTAGTTGATTTCAATTTCGTGTATTCTCAAAAACGGATTTCCTGCCTCCGCCGGAACATCGCCTACAAGTATTCTCATATATCTTGCAGTCTGACCTTCTCCGTCACCATAAGCTACACGGTAATTTCCCTCAAGTGAATAATCATTTACAAGGTCATTATTGAATGTCTTAATTGTAGTCCATTCGCCTGCAAGTTCAGAGACAATCTGGAGTTCTGCATTGTAAAGTCTCGGTTTAACAGGATTATCGGAAAATACCATTTTAAACTCATTAACAGGCATCTCCCTGCCTAAATCAAAAATGAAATACTGACCCTTTGCCTGTCCCTCGTTAGTCCATGCATAGGTGGAGCAATCGCCGTCGAACAGATAATCCCAGTTACCCTCTTTAAGCGGTATTGTCAGTGAATTCTCTATCATTTTACCTTTGATTTCACCTGATACCGTGCCGAGAACTAAGTTTTCCGCTCCAACTGTAACTGCCGTATCCCTATTGTTGATAACGGCGGCATATTTAACAGGGGCATTGCCTATTTCAGACGCAGGTTTCCAAACATCTCCGTTTGCGGAATACACAAGAGAAAGTCCCTCGGAAAGTCCTTGGGCTGTAATAGAATCTCCGATAACCGCGTATGGGAATTTAATTCCAACATACTGACCCTTTTCAAGAACAACATCAGAAATTCCTGTTACATCGTAAGTATCACCGTCCTGTGTAATGGTAATTCCATCATTAGAGGAAATGTTTGTATAAATTCTGCAGTCATCATCAACTATATCAATTGATCTGAGTCTTATCCAATAATCTTTTTTACCGGGATTTGCAGGATTATCAAAGCCTGTAATTCTAACACGAACAAATTTTGCCTGTACGTCTAAATTTTCAGCCTTAAATTCTTCCTGATTATCCATCTTGCCGATTTCAGTCCAACTTTTTCCGTCAACTGAATATTCAACTGTCGCCTGATATATTTTATCCTGATCAGCACTATTTGTACTTCCGTTAAGAATTCTTATGGAATGAAGTGTTGTAACATCTCCGAAATTCCAGCCGAAATAATCACCTGCCACCTGAACGGTATTTATTGACATTACAGTTCCATCGTTTCCGTCAAAAAGCTTGTCTGTTTCGGCATTGGCACCAAGCTTATTTCCGCCCAAAACTGCCATAAATCCCGGCTCAATAATTCCAACACAGCTTCCGTCAGGGTCAACAATGTCCATAACTGCCTTTTCGAGAACAGGGAGAGTCTTAGATACGAATGGATCTATTCTCTTGCTTCCTGCCAAAGCCGTGCTGTAATTTCCGTCTCCATCAAGATAAGTAAAGCTGTCATACTTGTCGTACTGTTCAACCGCCTGTGAGAACAAATCCCAAGCAGAACCTGTGTCAGCTGTCTGATAAGCAATAACGCCTTCTACAACGCTCTTTGCAGCTGCAGTAACATTCTGCAAAGAGTTAAACCATGGAGTAAGCTCTTCAACAAGAGACTGATTTTCACAGCTTGTTTTCATTGTGTCAACAGAAGCTATAATATTTTCAAATTCAGCCAGCAAGTCCTTTACTTCCTGGTCATTTGTAATGTCTTCTCCTGCTGCTATCTTTGCTTCTACGCTTTCCAAAGCTGCCTTAATATATTCGCTTTCAGGGAATCCCTGAGGAACTCTGCCTGAACCTGGAGCGTTGGAAATATTTCTGCCCATTGTCATAAATGCAGAATAAACTTCCGGCTGAAGATATTTAAAGGAGCTGAGCCAAATCTTTTCGGCATTTTCGCTGTAATTTGTGTTGTTCCACCAAAGGGCAGCAAGCTGATAAAGAGCAACCTTGCTTGCCTCAGGATAAAGACACGGGTTGGAAACTGCACCCTTCATCTTAACATTGTCACGTGCGTAATGGGTGATATCTCCCAAAAACATTCCGGACTTTCCATGCTCATTTACAGGGTAGTTGAGCCAGAAACAGATATCCCCGTCAAATTTACTTTGAGCATAGTCCACTGTTTCCTGTGTCATAGGAGCATTTACATCATCGCCAGTCCAGAAAAGCATTATTGAATCGTCAAGACCGCTTAAAATATCAAGCTCGTTGCTTCCGCCCAGCCAATCTTTGTTGTATCCGTTGGGACAATAGGCTATCATTTCGCAGCCCTTGGGCTTAATAAATTCTTCCATAAGTCTGTTGATAAGTGTAACAACATCAGCAACCTTTCCTGCCGGGAAGTCATCATTAAGGATAGCAAATCTTCTTACGCCCGCAGCATAAAGCTGCTCAAACTTTGCCAAAAGCTTTGCATACCTTGCTTCGTAGGCTTCCGTATTGCTTACATCAAGACCCGAAAAGAAACCTGCAATATGGGCAGACCATGCATAATAGCATTTTGTTTCCTCTCCGATTTTTGCAAGCTCCGCAATTGCGTTTATCTGATCCTCAGGATAAAGCTCATAACAAAGGCTTGTATGATAAGGGTCGCTTTTTGAAGCATAGATATATGTGTTCATCTTGTAATCTCTTGCGAAACGCATAAGGCTTTCTCTTCCCTCGTCGTTCCAGATTGCATACATTCCCTCAATAAATCCTCTGTAAAGCACATTAGCATAGTCTTCAATCTGTGCTGTGAGGAATTTTTCTCCGGCAAATGATGAAAACATCATCTGTAATGTAGCAATTCCATAGAAGGCACTGTCTGTATCTCCGCCGAGAATTGCTATTGTACCATCTTTTGCACTGATTGCATAAGGATTATAATTTGTAAACAGGCTTTCATTTTTGATTGTAACATTATCCTTAAAATACAGGTCGGCAGCACCTCCGCTGTCCTTGACACCAACAAGGATATTGGTTTTGTCATCAGCCGCCTGTGTACTTTCGGTTACAGTCTTTCCGTACTTTTCAAGGACTTCTTTCAAAAAAGCTTTTGTCGCTTCATCGGTATTTTCGTCATAAACAACGTTCACCTCATCTGACATATAAAATTCAGTAGGTGTTTCCTCGTTGTCATAGACAACCGACTGCGGTATGGGGTATATCTCATATTTAGTAGAATCAGAAGAATACCCATTTGCAAGTGTTCCTTCTACACCATCTTCTACAGGTGCAGTGTACGCTGACGCTGTCATTGAAATTGACAAAATTATAGCAAACACTAAAAGCAAACTTAAAAATTTTTTCGTTTCTTTTCTCATTTTAATCTCCTTTCACAGAAAAATTTTAAAGAAGCTCGCAGCCAAACATTCTTAGCTGCGAGCCAAATCTTTCAAAGCTGTGTTGAGTCTGACTGCAACTAACCTAAATGAGACTTTTTATCAATTTTCAGGCTTTTGTAAGAGCAATTTGAATCATCGTAGCATCAATAATATTAATTTCCTTGTCGTTATTCATATCAGCATAATCCACCAATATATCATCGGTAATACGAACTATGTATTTTTGAATAAACGTTGCGTCAACAATATCCACGTCTCCGTCACCGTCAACGTCACCCATAAGATGAACTTCTTCAACTTTAACAAGGGCATTAATAGCATTTACCAGAGCAATTTCTGCCCTGTCTATTATTTCCTGAGTTGACTCTTTATTTTCAGCAACAGCATTTGCACTGTTGATTGCGGAATTGAGATTTTCAAGAGAATCAACAGTATATTTACCGTAACCGTTGTCATAAATATTTTGAGCTTCGCTTATTCTTTTTTCCAATGCACTAAAGTCTGTACAATAAAGGTTAATTTCAGCCGCACTGATAAATGTGTTTGCAGTGTCTCCAAGAGTGCTTGTTGCAACAAGTCTTATTCTTCTTGCATTAACAAGGTCAAAATCTACAACTTTCAAAGACTTATCACCTGCCCATGTGCCGCTGGCAAGCTCTGTAAAGTTTTCACCGTCGGCAGTTGTGCTGTAAAGAATCTTGTAACCGGTAATATCTCCGTTTTTAGATGAATCCTGTCTTGGGAGATACGTAAACCTTGTTATAGATTTTGCTTCTCCTAAATCTAAAGTAATATAATTGTCTACTCCGTCTTCTCCGATTACCGGAAGATTTCCTTCACTTGCCCATTTTGTATGCCAAATTGTGCTTATATTACCGTCAACAGCATATTTTGCTTCATTGCCTGAATGTGATTTTGGCGATGTTGCAGTAATTAATTTCTGATCAAGAACAGCAGGAGTTCCTATTCTAACCAATCCGGCAATGGCCTTGTCAATATCTGAAACAAGATAATAGACAGTTTTTGCCGTAAGAATTTCAGGAGTTTTGAGAGCTTCTTCGGCCGCTGACACTGCCTGCTTCAAAACAGAATAGGTAGTGTAATTGTAATCGTTCTGTACGTATGCAGATGCGGCATTTATCTTTTCTTTGAGTGCCTCGGCATCTCCTTGTTTTTCTGCAAGACCTTGGAAAGCTTTTTCTGCGTCAGTAACAAGGCTCAACGCATCTTCCTCTGTAAGAGTATCATTAATAAGTGCCGCTTCCAAAGCTGCTAAGGAAGCCCTTACAGCCTCAAAAGAATCCTCTGTATAGAAATCTCCGTTTAATTCCTTAAGCTTATTGTACCATTCTTTTACATCAGTCTTATCTGTAACAGAAACATATTCAAAGGCACCTATATCAACAGTTCCGTCAGTAATTTTGTTTCCTGCGAAATCTTTCGCCGGTGCTCCGTCAACTGCAAGGCCTGCGTTTATTGCAGCCGAATTTGGCAAAAGCTTTGCAAGGTCAGCAACACTGAATGTATCTGCTGCTTCAGTTCCCTGAACACTTGTGAGTTTGTCTGCGTTTACAAAAAGATCTTTCACTTCTTCAATATCGAGATAAATATTTCCTGAATTATTTCCCGTATTTTTTGGTTCGCTTGACGGGTGATATCCTGCAAAGATATTGTTCTTAAAGGTTGTAAGCTGTCCGATTGCATTATAAGCACCGTCTTTGTTTGCCATTTCAGGATTTGTCAAACAGAAAATATTGTTAGTAAACTCTATATGCTTACCACGGCTTACAGGATACAAAACTTTAGAACTAATAAATGTGTTGTTGTAAACCTGTGCGTTTTCAAGCTGTGTAACAGCATCCTCACCTGTGCAAACTATAAATGCTTCGTTTACATTAT
>CALWIW010000047.1 GCA_944380855.1 uncultured Clostridia bacterium
TTTTACTTTTCTATAAGATTTTTTACCCACCACCAGTTGAACTGGTGGTTTTATCATGCCTTTTCGGCGGACAAAAATCCATCACCTTGAAATTTTTATAAAACCAAGGTGATGGATTTTTTCTCTTTTAAAACCCCTGCATTTTTATAAGGGAAACTGTTATATTTGTTTTTACGCATTTTGCCAAAGTAAACAAAGCCGCAAGTATCATACTTCTTGTTTTATAGTCCATGTTCTTTATGGATTTTAAAATAGTTTTTGAGTTTTCAAACCAGTTGTCTGTAAGCTCCCCTATTGTCCTTGCGTCTGTTTTGTCAATTATATCAAACAATGCGTCTATAAATTTACGCCTTTCGTCAAAGGTCATTTTATCAAGCCAAAACTTTATTGTCGAGTCAAAAAACATACTGCTTTTTGTTGCCGATTTTATATGCTTAAAGCTTTTGCCGTCAATTTCCCACGAATATATGTCGTGCTGCATAAAGCCCATTTGATTGCTTTTTATTATTTCATACTTGGCGTCGTTATAAAAAAGCATACCCACTATGGAAGATTGAGGAACATATCTGTAAACCAGCTTCATAATCTCTTTTTCCTCTATCTCTTTAAATACTTTTTCAGTAAATCCCGGAGAGTCATAACAGTAAATAGCCTTTACTCTTTTTGCATATTTTTCAACACAGTTTGCCACCGCATAAATGGCTATTGTTCCGCCCTTTGAGTGACCTCCTGTTATAATATCGCCTTTCATGTTTTCACAGACATAATTAAAATAGTTTACACCCTCCTGCTGAGAAGGTATAACAGGCAAAAAGCTCATGTTAAGGTCTTCTTTCCAGCCCAGGAAAGTATCGTCTGTTCCACGGAAAGACACAAAAAGCTGACCGTTGCCCATGTCTATGGTTATAGCCGCAAACTGCATCTCTCTGTGAGGGTCAAGAATATTCCTGTAAGCACAAAGCTCCATTTTCTTAAATCTCTGGCTTTCAGCCATTGCCGCCATAAGGGGCACATCATCATGCCACAACACCTGTTTGTACGGGTCATGATGCTTGCTCAAAAACTCTTTAAAAGCACCTAAAACAGTTATTTTGTGAGAGCAATGGGGTGACACAATACCGTTAAATGGTATGTAAGATACTCTTGACAAAACAAGGCTGTCTATCTCATTAAAGGGCATTTCTTCAAAGGTTAAATTGCCGTACTGATCAATGTAGTCAATAATATCTGCCATAATGTCACTTCCAATCATCTTTTATTTCATACACCTATATAGCTATAATACTGCGGTATATACACAATGTTCCTAAATCCTTTTTATATATTAATACACCAATCGACAAAAATCAAGGTTTTATTTCTTAAAATAACATTAATTTTTCTTTTCGGGAAATTTATAAATCTTAAAAACTCTGTAGAAAACAGAAAAACGGTGTCTTTCAGTAAATTATTTTTAATATTTTTTTCTTGAAATAAACAGTTGAAAAAATATTAATTCACGGGTATAATTAATATAATCAAGATTATAATAATTTAGATTATAAAAGGCGGTGTTCATATGTTTATAGGAAGAAAAAAAGAACTTGATTTTTTAAACCAAAAATACAATGAAAAAAAAGGACAATTAATAGTTCTTTACGGAAGACGACGTGTAGGAAAAACCGAAACACTAAAACAGTTTTGCAAAGACAAACCACACGTATTTTTTTCCTGTACTCAAACAACCGATCCTGTACAGCTTGCAAAGTTTTCAAGTCAATTATTAAGGGAAAATATACCTGCAAGACAATATATAACTGAATTTTCAGACTGGGAAAAGGCATTTCGTGCAGTTTCTGAACTTCCCTATGGTGATAACAAAAAGCTTATTGTTATTGATGAATTCCCTTATATGTGCAAAGGAAATTCCAGTATTCCTTCCATCCTGCAAAACTTATGGGATATGGAGTTTAAGGACAGTAATGTTATGATAATTCTGTGCGGCAGTTCAATGAGCTTTATAGAAAAGGAATTACTGGCAGAAAAAAATCCTTTATACGGAAGAGCCACCGGAATTTACAAAATGGAAGCAATGGGATTTTACGATACCGCCGAATTTTTTCCAGACTACTCTCCAACCGATAAAATTTTGACATACTCAATTCTCGGCGGTGTTCCACACTATTTAAGACAGTGGGATAACCAAATATCTGTAGGCGAAAATATAAAAAAAAATATTCTCACCAAAGGCTGTGTTTTGTACAGCGAAGTTGAATTCCTTCTTCATCAAGAACTCAGAGAGCCTGCTGTTTACAATTCCATAATTGAAGCTGTGGCACTCGGCGGTACAAAGCTTAATGAAATAAGTCAAAAGTCATTAATGGACGGTATTACCAAAACCAGTGCATATTTAAAAAACTTGATTGAATTAGGTATAATTAAAAAAGAATTTTCAGTTGATGCAGAAATAAAAGAAACAAGCAACAGAAACAGAGGTCTTTATAAGCTGACTGACAATTTTTTTCGGTTTTGGTATTCTTTTGGATACGGTAATTATTCTCAGCTTGAGGACGGAGATGTTGAGGGCGTCTACAAGTATATAATCGAACCTGAACTCCATAGATATGCTTCATTGACCTTTGAAGATGTATGCATTGAATTTATAAAGGAACTGCAAAAAAAAGAAAAACTTCCTTTCAGGTATAATAAAATCGGACGTTGGTTCGGAAAAACCACTGTAAGAGATGATAAAGCAAAGGATGGATTTAAAAACGCAGAAACCGAGATTGATATTCTGTGCATGAATAAAGATAAAACAAAATATCTGGTAGGTGAATGTAAATTCAAGAACAATCCTTTCAGCTATTCGGAATATCTGAATACTGCCGCAAAGCTTACACATCAAAAAAACAATGCCAAATTCTATTACGCCTTGTTCTCTGAAAACGGCTTTGATGATCAGATTGTAACTGAAAGTAAAAAAAGCGAACCACAAACATTACAGCTATTCACATTAGACGATATAGTGAACTTAAAATTATTATAATCACGATTATAAGAATTTAGATTATATATCTCGCAAATAAAATCCCACATAGCAAAGAAAAATCCAAGCTATGTGGGTATTTTTTTAAGTATAATCCTTATGTGAGGAAACCATTCCTAAAATCAAGGAAAACGTCTCGCCCGGCCTGAGATGACTTTTTATTTCCAAAAACAACTCTTGCAGGTCGGAAATAAAAAAATTAAAGTATAAGAGAAGTGCCGGTCATTTCTTCGGGCTGTTCAAGACCGAGGATTTGGAGCATTGTAGGAGCAATATCGGCAAGTCTGCCGCCCTCACGGAGCTGGCATGGATAGCCGATTACACAGAAAGGTACAGGATTTGTTGTGTGAGCTGTGAACGGTGAACCGTCCTCCTCAAACATCTTGTCCGCATTTCCGTGGTCTGCTGTGATAAGGGAAACACCGCCCATCTCTGCAATGGCATCTGTTACCTTGCCAACGCAGGCATCAACTGCTTCAACAGCCTTTACAGCTGCATCAAACACACCTGTGTGTCCAACCATATCGCAGTTAGCAAAGTTGAGAATAATAACGTCATACTTGCCGCTCTTGATAGCCTCGGCACACTTGTCGGCAACTTCATAGGCACTCATTTCAGGCTGGAGGTCATATGTTGCAACCTTTGGAGAAGCAACGAGAATTCTGTCCTCGTTCTCGTATGTCTTTTCAACGCCGCCGTTAAAGAAGAATGTTACATGAGCATACTTCTCTGTTTCGGCAATTCTCAGCTGTGTAAGACCCTTGTCGGAGATATACTCGCCGAATGTATTGTCAAGGCTCTGTGGCTTGAATGCAACCTGTACGTTAGGCATTGTAGCGTCGTACTGAGTCATGCAAACATATGTAAGCGGGAAGAAGCCTTTCTTTCTTTCAAAACCGTTAAAATCAGGGTCAACGAATGTACGTGTGATTTCTCTTGCTCTGTCAGGTCTGAAGTTGTAGAAAATCATGCTGTCGCCGGCACCGATTGGTGCTGCTCCGTCAATAACTGTAGGAACAACAAATTCGTCTGTTACGCCCTCGGCATAGGAAGCAGCTACTGCCTCTACAGGGTCAGCACACTTAATACCCTCGCCGTAAACCATTGCGGAGTAAGCCTTTACAACTCTCTCCCAGCGGTTATCTCTGTCCATTGCGTAGTATCTGCCCATTACTGTGGCAATCTGACCAACGCCGATTTTCTTCATCTCTTCAACGCAGGCTGCAACAAAATCCTTGCCGCTTGAAGGAGGAACGTCACGTCCGTCAAGGAATGCGTGAACATAAACTTTTTCAAGACCTTTTTTCTTTGCAAGCTCTAAAATACCGTAAAGGTGAGTATTGTGGCTGTGAACGCCGCCGTCGGAAAGAAGTCCCATAATGTGGAGAGCTGTTCCGTTCTTAACTGCGTTGTCGATAGCGTTGCAGAGAGCCTCGTTATTAAAGAAATCTCCGTCCTGAATAGACTTTGTAATTCTTGTAAGCTCCTGATATACTATTCTGCCTGCACCGATATTTGTGTGACCAACCTCGCTGTTTCCCATCTGTCCGTCAGGAAGACCAACATCCATACCGGAAGCACCAATCTGTGTGATAGGATTAGATGAGAAAAGTCTGTCGATATTTGGTTTTTTGGCGGCTTTAATAGCGTTGCCCTGTTCTCCTGCAATGCCAAAGCCGTCAAGTATCATTAAAATTAAAGGTTTTTTCATTTTTTAATAGTCCTTTCAAGAATTTATCGAAAATTTATTTCTCTAATTCAAGAATTATTTAGAAGCTGCCTTAACGATAGCTGCAAACTTCTCTGCAACCAAAGAAGCACCGCCGATAAGACCGCCGTCAACGTGCTCTTTGCTCAAAAGCTCGTCAGCGTTTCCGTCGTTCATAGAACCGCCGTACTGGATTGTTGTAGCCTCGGCAGTCTCTGCACCGTAAAGGTCAGCAAGTACGTTTCTGATGATGCCGCAAACCTCGTCAGCCTGGTCAGCAGTAGCTGTAAGACCTGTGCCGATAGCCCATACAGGCTCATAAGCGATAACGATTCTCTTGAGTTCCTCAGCTGAAACGCCGCCGAGAGCAACCTTTGTCTGAAGAGCAACGAGTTCTGCTGTGATACCCTGCTCACGCTCTTCCTTGAGCTCGCCTACGCAAAGGATAACTGTAAGACCTGCGTCAAGAGCAGCTCTGACTCTCTTGTTAACTGTTACGTCTGTCTCACCGAAATACTGTCTGCGTTCGCTGTGACCGATGATAACATACTCAATACCCATAGCCTTAAGCATTTTAGCGGAAATTTCGCCTGTGAAAGCACCGGACTCTGCCCAGTGGCAGTTCTCTGCACCGATTTTTACGTTTGTGCCGGCTGTTGCTTCCAAAGCTACGCTGAGGTCAACAAAAGGAACGCAAGCGATAACCTCGCAGTCAGCGTCCTTAACGAGAGGTGTAACAGCGTTCAAAAGCTCTTTTGCCTCTGCGGGAGTTTTATTCATTTTCCAGTTACCTGCGATAATTGCTCTTCTTTTCTGCTTGTTCATCTGAAAAACATCCTTTCATGTTTAAAATTTTTTTACTTCATTTATCAGTTAATATTATTTAACATAGGGGCGAACAATGTCCGCCCCCGTTTTAATGGTTTTAACTTGTCAATTATTTCTTGTCAGCAATAACTGCGATACCCGGGAGAACCTTGCCCTCGAGATACTCAAGAGATGCACCGCCGCCTGTAGAAATGTGGGACATCTTGTCGGCAAATCCAAGCTGGATAACTGCTGCTGCGGAGTCACCGCCGCCGATGATTGTTGTAGCGTCTGTGTCAGCCAAAGACTGAGCAACTGCGATTGTACCCTTTGCAAGGATTGGGTTCTCGAATACGCCCATAGGTCCGTTCCAAACAACAGTCTTAGCACTCTTAACAGCGTCTGCATAAAGCTCTGCTGTCTTTGTGCCGATGTCAAGACCCATCATATCAGCAGGAATCTTATTGGAATCAACAACTGTAACCTCGATAGGAGCGTCGATTGGATCTGGGAAATCCTTTGTAATTGTTGTGTCGATTGGGAGCAAAAGCTGCTTGCCGAGATCTTCTGCCTTCTTAATCATCTCTTTGCAGTAGTCAATCTTTGTATCGTCAACCAAAGAAGTACCAACCTCATAGCCCTTAGCCTTGAGGAATGTGTAAGCCATACCGCCGCCGATGATAAGTGTATCGCACTTCTCCAGGAGGTTGGAGATAACGTTGAGCTTGTCAGCAACCTTTGCACCGCCGAGGATAGCAACGAAAGGTCTTACAGGAGTTTCAACTGCGTTTCCGAGGTAGTTGATTTCTTTCTGCATAAGGTAGCCAACTGCTGTATCCTTAATGTGGTCTGTAACGCCTGCTGTTGAGCAGTGAGCACGGTGTGCACTACCGAAAGCGTCCATTACGAAAACTTCTGCAAGAGAAGCAAGCTCTGAGCTGAATGGCTCAAGATTCTTTGTTTCTTCTTTTCTGAAACGTGTATTTTGGAGAAGAACAACATCGCCGTCCTTCATTTCTGCAACAGCCTTCTTAGCGTTGTCGCCTACAACTGTATCGTCGTCAGCAAAAACAACCTCTTTGCCCAAAAGCTCGGAAAGTCTTACTGCAACAGGAGCAAGAGAAAACTTTGCTTCAGGTCCGTTCTTCGGCTTACCCAAGTGAGAGCAGAGGATAACCTTGCCGCCGTCATTGATAAGCTTCTGGATTGTTGGGAGAGCTGCAGTAATTCTGTTATCGTTTGTGATAACGCCGTCCTTGAGAGGTACGTTAAAATCGCAGCGTACAAGAACTTTTTTACCTGCAACGTTAATGTCGTCAACAGTAACTTTGTTTAAATTCATTTCAAAAACTTCCTTTCCGATTTAGAAATTGTCCGCATATTCTCACGGACTTTCATACACATACATTATATAACATCATGGCATTTTTATCAAGAGTTATTGCATAAATTCACCCTATTAAAAGTTGGATTTATACCAAAAACCGCAATAATTAAAAACCTGCTTCGCTCCATTTATGGCGGTGAAGCTCACCTTTGCACAAAAGCTGAGGATAATTCCACTGACGCAAAACCTCGTAAACTCCTACAGCCGCCGCATTTGAAAGGTTCAGGCTTCTTGCCTCGTCAATCATTGGAATTCTTACAGCGTTTTCAGGGTACTGCATTATAAATTCCTCGGGAAGTCCTGCCGTTTCCTTTCCGAAAATAAGGTAAGCTCCGTCGGGGTATTCTATATCTGTATGTCTGTTTAAGGCTTTTGTTGTAAAAAGGAAATATTTTCCGCCTTTTGTTTTTTCCAAAAAATCCTCAAGACTGCTGTAGTATGTAATATCCAAAAGATACCAGTAATCAAGTCCTGCACGTTTCAGCTTTTTGTCGTCCACCTTAAATCCCATAGGTTCTACAAGATGAAGTCTTGCACCTGTTGCAGCACAGGTTCTTGCAATATTTCCCGTATTCTGGGGGATTTCATTGCATCTTCTATATATTGTTTCCTTAATTTT
>CALWIW010000048.1 GCA_944380855.1 uncultured Clostridia bacterium
TTTTCCATATTTATCGCCCCCTTACACTAATTATACGTTTATTTCCAAAAAAATCCTTGTATTTTTTATATTGGTTGTATGGCAAATGTTTTTTGGGGGAATTTAGGGATTCCAAAGGGACCACTGTCCCTTTGGCAGGTGGTTTGGAGGACAGCGTCCTCCAAAGTCTTAAAATGCTGCAAAAAACGCAGGAGTGAGTAAAAAACAGTTCGGTGAACTGTTTTTTACGTGGAAGCCACGCAGTGTTCACGATAACTTTTTATTTTTTCTAAATTCCCTTTTTGCCCCAACTATTGACAAAGAGCCTTTATATTTTGCAAAAAAGCAAGCAGTTCGCCCGTGCTTAACTGCTTGCTATAATAAAATCATATTAAATTAAATAATTGTGCATCAGCGGACCGCTTCCTTTGCCCAAATCAAAGTTTACTTTTAAAGCACCTGTTATATATTCCTTGGCGTGTTTTACGCTTTCTTCAAGGCTTTCACCTTTTGCAAGGTTACAGGCTATGGCTGAGGACAGTGTACAGCCTGTTCCGTGAGTGTTTGGATTGTCTATTCTCTCACCGGGGAACACATAAAACTTGCCGTCACCATAGAGCAAATCATCGGCGGTATCCTCAAGGTGTCCGCCTTTAACCAAAACATTTGCCCCTGTCATTTGATTTATTTTCACAGCCGCATTTTTCATATCCTCAAGACTTGTTATATCAAAGCCGCAGAGAGCCTGAGCCTCGTGGATATTCGGGGTTATAACTCTGCCCAAAGGCAAAAGCTCATTTATAAGCATCTGAGAAGCGTCCTCGGACATCAAACGGCTTCCGCTGGTGGAAATCATAACCGGGTCAACCACTATATTTTCCGCCTTATATTCTCTCAGCTTATGGGCAATCACTTTTATAATGTCTTTATTTGAAACCATGCCGATTTTTACGCTGTCCGGCCGTATATCATTGAACACACAGTCAATCTGCTGTGCTACAAACTCGGGAGTCGCCTCCATAACGCCGTAGACACCTGTTGTATTCTGGGCGGTCAAAGCTGTGATAACGCTCATGGCGTACATTTTGTGAACGGTAATTGTCTTTATATCAGCCTGAATTCCCGCCCCTCCGCTGCAATCGGAGCCGGCGATAGTCAATACTTTTTTGATCATTTTATCAAATCCAATTCATCAAAAGATTTTAAATACAGGTCGGAAAGCTTCATAAGCTCCGGCTGATTTTTATGTGAATAGCTGTCATAGACGCAGACTACTTTAAATCCTGCTTTTTTTGCTGTTTCGGCGGCGTGGAGTGCGTCCTCAAAAGCCCATGTTGATTTAATATCCGTATTTAAAAAACTAAGTGATTTATAAAAAATCTCGGGACTGTCCTTGCCGCTTTTTACATCATCTCCGCCAAACACCTTCAAAAAATATTCATAAATTCCGTTTCTCTTTAATGCGGAATTTATCAAATCTTTGTCTGTGGCAGTGGCAACACACATTTTAACATTTCTTGTTTTAAAATACTCTAAAAGTTCTTTTACTCCCGGCTTTAAACAAGCATGATTTTCATAAAATTCTCTTATTATATCGTTGGTTTCCGAAATAATTCTGTCCGGGGACAAATCCAAACCGTAATGCTCACGGTAATACTGAGCCGCCTGAGAAACCGTACAGGTTTTAAGCTTTTGACTTAACCCTTTTTCTGGAATAACTCCCTTTGACATGAGATATTTTTCAGCCAAGCCCTCCCATGCTTTCATGGAATCCAAAAGAGTTCCGTCAGCGTCAAAAACCGCTCCTGTTATTTCAAAGGGAAAGTTCATTTTTCACCACTTCCGAAACAAGGGTTTTAAGATTTTCTGCGGCTTCTTTTGGATTTTCCCTGCCGTAAATTGCGGAAACTACAGCCACTCCGTCTATTCCTGTTCCTTTAAGCTTTGAGACATTTTCAGAATTTATTCCGCCAATTGCAACTACAGGAATATCCACCGCTTCGGTTATGGCTTTTAAAATTTCGTGGTCAAGAGGTTTTGCGTCCTCTTTTGTGGAAGTTGAGAAAACCGCTCCCACTCCCAAATAGTCCGCACCGTTATTCTGTGCCGCCATCGCCTGCTCCACTGTTCTTGCGGAAACTCCGATTATTTTATCCTTTCCCAGCTTTTCTCTCACAAGTCCGGCTTCCATATCCTTTTGTCCCACATGAACACCGTCGGCTCCGCTTTCTATGCAGATTTCCACATTGTCATTGATAAGCAGTGGAACGCCGTATTTATGGCAAAGCTCTTTCATCTCTTTGGCTTCTTCCAAAAATTCCTGAAAGCTCAGATGCTTTTCCCTAAGCTGAACCAAAGTCACTCCGCCCTTTAAGCTTTCCTCCACCTGCTGCAGCAGAGTTTTTCCGTGGAGATTTCCTCTGTCGGTCACTCCGTAAAGCAGCATGGTTTCCTTTGATATACTCATTTTTTACCTCCGTATGTAAATAATAATACGGCTTTATTATATCACAAAAATTATTTTTCTGTGCAGAATTCTACCTTTTTTCCCTCCAAAATCATGTTGGTAGTTCTAACCGCACACATTTTTCCGCACATTGAGCAAGTGTGTCTATCCTTTGGAGGTGTGCTTTCAAAATATTCTCTTGCCTTTTCGCCGTCTATGGCATAGCTGAACATTTCTTCCCAGTCAACTCTGTGTCTTGCGTCTGACATCTTGTTGTCAATATCCCTTGCACCGGGTATACCCTTTGCTATATCTGCGGCATGGGCGGCAATTCTGCTTGCCACAATTCCCTCTTTAACATCGTTAAGGTCGGGAAGTCTTAAATGCTCGGCAGGTGTTACATAGCACAGGAAATCTGCACCGTTTGCGGCGGCGATTGCTCCGCCGATTGCTGAGGTTATATGGTCATAACCGGGAGCTATATCTGTAACAAGAGGTCCCAAAACATAGAAAGGTGCGTTGTGGCAAATTCTCTTCTGCATAACCATATTGGCGGCGATTTCATTCATTGCCATATGTCCCGGGCCCTCAACCATAACCTGAACGTCCTTTTCCCATGCACGCTTTGTAAGATTTCCAAGCTCGATAAGCTCGGCAATCTGTCCTGCGTCGGAGCTGTCGTCGATACAGCCGGGTCTTAATGCGTCACCCAGGCTGATTGTAACGTCATACTCACGGAGGATTTCAAGAACCTCGTCATAGAACTCATAGAATGGGTTTTCATTTCCTGTCATTTCCATCCAGGCAAAAAGCAAAGAGCCGCCGCGGGAAACTATATTCATTCTTCTTCCCTCACGCTTGAAAGCCTCAACCGCTCTCTTATTGATACCTGCGTGGATTGTCATAAAGTCAACGCCCTCTTTTGCGTGGGCTTCAACAACCTTTAAAAAGTCCTTTGCGGAAATTTCAAGCAAGTCCTTGTCAAGATAACCGATAGCGTCGTACATAGGAACTGTGCCTATCATTGCCGGAGATTTCTCAATAAGCTGCTGACGGAAAGTATTTGTCTTGCCGTAGTTGCTCAAGTCCATAATTGCTTCAACGCCGAACTTTATAGCCATGTCCACCTTCTGCATTTCCACACTGTAGTCCTTGCAGTCGCCGGAAATACCCAAGTTCACATTGATTTTTGTTTTAAGTCCTGTTCCGATTCCCTCCGGAGACAGTGAAGTGTGGTTAATGTTTGCAGGAATTGCAACCTGTCCGCAGGCTACAAGCTCCATAAGCTTTTGGGCGTCCATATTTTCCTTTGCGGCAACAATCTCCATTTCCGGTGTAACTATCCCCTTTTTAGCCGCTTCCATCTGTGTATAATACTCTCTCATCTTGACTTTCCTTTCTTTATTTTTTATTTCCGCCTTGCAGGACTTTCCCTTAAAATTGAACATCGTTTCAAGGCGGGCGAGACCTTTTCCTAAATCTTTGGAATGGCTCGCTTTTAATCAGGTTTTTATTATTCTTTCTATAAAAAAATAAGCGATACCTTTTTGGGGTATCGCTAAAGTTTTTTTGAAAATTCCTACGTTGGCATTACCCAAATCAGGTTATACGGGTCGAAGCTTTCACTTCCTCTCAGCCTGCACACAAGCTCCCCGGTTCATCTTATTAAATTTTACAGACAAAGTATAACATCAAAATTATACAGTGTCAATATTTTCCTTTTATCAGCCTTTACCTGACAAAGCCCTTTCAAGCCAAATATCAGCTATATCAATAGCCGCATAAAGACCCGGCTTTTCACTTGATTTAATTATCCTTTTTCTCGGACTTAAATTTTGGTCGGTACTTAAAAGCTGAACAGAAACCTTTGTTGCGGTTTCAAGACCGTTTATCTCTTCTTTGCTTTTGATTGCAAGTCTAATAACAAAAGGGTCAGCCATACTGCCGTAGTACAACTCGTCTCCGCAGCGAACCAATGGCTTACCCTTATAGGTAAAAAACTTATTTTTTGTCACTGTAAAACCTCCTACTACTTTAAATTTAGATAGGACTTCACAAGTGCTTCCAGCAAATCATCACGGTCAATTTTACTGATAATGTTTCTCGCATTATTATGAGTTGTAATGTATGTGGGGTCTTCCGAAAGAATATAACCTACAATCTGATTTATGGGATTATAACCTTTTTCTTTAAGAGCCTCATATACTATCTTCATAGATGTTTTAATCTGATCGTCTTTTTCATTCTGCAACGAAAATACCATTGTTCTGTCGTGCATGGAAACACCTCCTAACTATATTAGTATACTACAATTAGGAACATATTACAATACCATTAGGTGCATAATTTGATACAAATGTGACAATTTTATGAATTTTACCTTTATCTGCAATAATATCTAATCACATAACTTTTTATATAGTTCCATTACTATTAAACTGCGAACCCTTACTGCTTTAAAATAAACGTAAGGGTTCGCACAACATAAAATAATATTTTTTTAGATAAAGCAGTCCTGAAAAGAGAAAACAAAAAACTTAACCGAGGACTATCCATTCCAAAGATTAAACAAATGCTCTCGTCCGCCTTGAAATGACGTTTATTTCTAAATCAAACCTTTGCAAGGCAAAAATAAAATAATCAAACCTCACCAAGAGCGAACCATTCCAAAGACTAAACAAAAGGTTTCTCCCGCCTTGAAATGACGTTTATTTTTATGGAAAATCCTGCAAGGCGGAAATAAAAGATTTCGCCCGACCTGAAACGTAAGTTAATTTTTATATCCGCCCTTTGCAGGTCGGATATAAAAATTAAACTTCGGAGCGGTTTATGGCGTTGAGAACACCAAGGATTGAGGCAAAGTTTACGTTGTGGTCTATGCCAACACCGAAAATATCGTTTCCTCTCGGAGTTTTAAGCTGAATGTATGAAACAGCCTTTGAGTCTGAACCTGAGGAAATAGCGTGCTGACTGTATGACAGGAATTCATAGTTGTTTATTCCCACGCCTTTAAGTGCGTTAAAGAATGCATCAATAGGACCGTTACCTGTTCCGGTGATAGCAATATCGTGGCCTTCAATGTTGTCCATTCTGATTGTTCCTATAAATGTAACCTTGTCGCCGTTTTCGTCATAGAGCTTATGTTCCATAAGGTCGTATTTTTTCTTGTGGTTGATGTAGTTGTCCTCAAATACTTTGTACAGTTCTTTTGAGGTAAGCTCTCTTTCAACACGCTCACATTCTGCCTGTACCAACGCACCGAATTCCGGATGCATTTTCTTGGGCAGGTCAAAACCGAAGTTGTGGTTCATAACAAAGGCAGCACCGCCCTTACCAGACTGAGAATTTATTCTGATGATTGGCTCGTACTGTCTGCCAACGTCAGCCGGGTCAATAGGCAGATAAGGCACCTCCCAGTAATCGGAGTCGGTTTCTTTCATGTACTTCATGCCCTTGTTGATTGCGTCCTGATGAGAACCGGAGAAAGCTGTGAACACAAGTTCTCCGATGTATGGCTGACGCTCGTTGATCTTCATACCTGTGCATCTCTCGTAAATCTCTTTATATTTTGGCAGATTGCTGAAATCAAGCTCCGGATCTACACCTTGAGTGTACATATTAAGTCCCATTGTAACTATGTCCAAATTACCTGTTCTTTCACCGTTGCCAAAGAGGGTTCCCTCTACTCTTTCAGCTCCTGCAAGGAGAGCAAGCTCGGAAGCCGCAACTCCGCAGCCTCTGTCATTGTGGGGGTGAATACTTATGATAGCTGCCTCTCTGTTTGGCAGATGTCTTATAAAATATTCAACTTGGTCAGCATAAGTGTTAGGCGTACACATTTCTACAGTGTTGGGAAGATTAAGTATTACAGGATTTTCTCTTGTAGAACCAAGTACCTCCATAACTTTTGCACAGATTTCAACGGCGTTATCCATTTCCGTGCCGCTGAAGCTTTCGGGAGAATATTCAAAACGGATATTGGTATCACCTTGATACTGGTCGGTAAGCTCTTTAACAAGCTTTGCTCCCTTTACAGCTATATCAATAACACCCTGCATATCTGTTTTGAAAACGACCTTACGCTGTAATGTTGAGGTAGAGTTGTAGAAATGCACAATTACATTCTTTGCCCCCTCGATAGCCTCAAAGGTCTTTCTTATAAGATGCTCTCTTGCCTGAACAAGAACCTGAATTGTAACGTCATCAGGGATATGATTGCCCTCAATAAGCTCACGGCAAATTTCGTACTCGGTTTCTGAGGCTGAGGGAAAGCCAATTTCAATTTCTTTAAAGCCCATATCGCAAAGAGCGTGGAAGAACTCCAGCTTTTCCTGAAGATTCATAGGGTCAATAAGTGCCTGATTGCCGTCACGCAGGTCAACACTGCACCATGTTGGTGCTTTTTCTATAACCTTGCTTGGCCACTGTCTGTCAGGCAGATTTATCTGCTGAAATGGAATATACTTGTGAAATGATTTTTTCATTGTGAAAACCTCCGAATTTTTTTATAAACAAAAAAATCGTCCCGTAAAAAGGGACGAAAAAAATCCGTGATACCACCCTGATTTAAATACACCTCACGATGTATTCCTCTGCGACTTCCAACAAAGTCTGACATATAACGGTGTCTGCCGTTCTGTTTTAATTACATAAATGCTTTTGGACAGAAAACTCCAGGATGAGCTATACACACAGATTACAATATCGGTTCGCACCAAACACCGACTCTCTGAATTGCTGCACTGCGTCTTATTCCCTTCACAGTCTTTAAACGGGATATTTTGTTTGTTACAATTAATTATATTAATTTCCTATAATTTGTCAAGACTTAATTCAGATTTTTTATGCTCTAAAGTCAAATGGTTCATTGTAAAATGAAATAGGACATAGAAAAAACATAGCGAACGAGGTATAATTGAAGTTCCTAGGCAACAAA
>CALWIW010000049.1 GCA_944380855.1 uncultured Clostridia bacterium
TATGGATATAGTTCCGTTTCCGTCTACATCTCCGTAAGCGGCATTTTCAGAAAAGCTATCAAATGCAATGCTTTTCTGTATTTCAGTTGCGTCTAAGATACTTACAGTGCCGTCATTGTTATAATCACCCACAATTGTGTCGCCCTCTGTTGGTGCTTTTGGAACTTCCGGAAGTTCTTCGTAAGGCTCTGTTGGTTCCTCGGTTGTAGTTTCTGTCGGTTCAGTAACAACTTCTGTAGTTTCTTCCTCGGTTTCTGATGTGGTTTCTGTAGTATCTTCTGTCGGATCAGTAATTATTTCCGAAGTATGGTCTTCATCTGCTGATACTACGCTCACTCCGGAACATAATGTTGACAGGGTCATTGTTACTGCTAACAGTATCGATATTATTTTCTTCATTTTTCATCTCTACTTTCTTTAATTTTATCTTTTATTTACATTTATGCAAATTTTAGACATTGTAATAATTTTATCATTTGATTATACTAAAATCAAGAGTTATAAAATTAATAATAAAAAGGATAACAAACAAAACGCCATATGTTTGTTATCCTTCTACAAATTAAAATTATTCTTTGTCTTCTTCCGATGAAACAATAACTGCTTTTTCTTCCATCTCCTTACTGATTTCAAAATCAAGCTTATCTTGAGCATCAGAATTAACATATAAAATAAGTTCATTTAAATATCTAACCGGCATTTTAGCAGGATCTCCACCGTTTTGAAGTATTTCTACAACCATAAGGGCAGATTGTTTGCCAACATCGGTGTAATCAATTCCGTATGCGGCAGTGCAGCCGTTCAGTACCATTATCTCGTTTCCACCAATAACAGGTATACCGTGTTCATAGGCTATATTAGTAATACCAGATATTCTGTCAGACAAAAGTTCATCATAAGGAAGATAAATAACATCTGTTTCTTCAATGATGTCGTTAATTAATGACTCTATATCGGTATATTCACTTATGCCATGTTTTTCAAATTCCATACCGTTTGTTTCTGCCTGACTCTCAGCTAAAGAAACCTGTGTTACAGAACTTTCGTCCAGCTCGTTATAAATTGCACACACAGCTGAAGCATCGGGGAAAAGAGATTTAATTAAGTCCATTTGTTCAATGCTTGGAGAATCATCTGATACTCCGGTAACATTTGTTCCCGGTGCTTCGTTTGTTTCGATTAATTCAGCACTTTCAGGGTCGGTAACTGCTCCGAATACAATAGGTATTTCTTTTGTCGCTTCATATGCGGCAACGGCATTGTCTTCTGAAATAGCAAATATTAAATCTACATCGTTATCAATGAGAGACTGTGCTATTTCCGAACATTTATCGCTGTCGCCTTTTGCATTTTCATAAATAAACTCGACATTTACATCTTCTATAAATCCTCTTTGTTCAAGAGCATTAATAAATTCATTATAAACGTCAGAATATTCCTTTGGGCTGTCAAATTGCATTATACCTATTTTATATTTTTCAGCTGCTTCAGTAGAAGTCAAAGTAGGTTGCGTAGATGTATCTGTGGTTTCTGCGTTGTTACCATTACCTGTAGAGTTACTGTTTATTAAATACATAATTCCGAAAATCAGGGAAAGCATTGCAAGAGCTGCAATTGGAATTATAAATCTTAGATTTTTTTTCATATAAATCAACCCTTATCAGAAAATTAATTTACCGTAAAAATTAAAGTGGTTTTCTTATTCTCATTATAATATTAACCAATAATAATTTTTTTGTCAACCTCATTGACTTTAAGGGGAACAGGTTTAAATTATCTGTATTACAGTTACTTTAATTTTATATTACAGATTATCATGTAATCACAAAAGCCGAGAATACTTTAATCGTTATTCTCGGCTTTTGATAAGTATTGTTTTATTAATTTTATTTTAGCTTCCAAATATCACGATTGTATTCGGAAATTGTTCTGTCAGATGAGAAATATCCGGAATTTGCGATATTTGCTGTCATCTTTTTTGCCCATGCTGTTCTGTCTTCGTAATCTTCATAGATCTTTTCTCTTACTTTGATGTATTCTTCTGTATCAAGAAGAGCTTTAAAATAGTCCTCGTACTTTATATTACGCCAAAGTGATGAGAGCATTTGAGGGTTGCCGATTGATAAAAGTTCCGGTGATACAATAAAGTCAACAAGATATTCAAGCTCCGGCTTATGATAGAAGTCTACTGCTTTGTAAGAAGAGTTTTTATAAAGCTCTATAACGCTGTCGCTTGATTTACCAAAGGTGTAAATATTATTTTCTCCAACCAGTTGAGCTATTTCAACATTTGCTCCGTCCATGGTTCCCAAAGTAATTCCTCCGTTTGCCATAAACTTCATGTTTCCGGTTCCGCTTGCCTCTTTTGATGCTAAAGAAATCTGTTCTGAAATATCGCAGGCAGGAATTAAGCTCTGTGCCCATGTAACATTATAGTTTTCTACCATAACGACTTTAAGCCACTTGTTTACACTTGGGTCACTTTCTATTAAAGACTGCATACACAAAATAAGATGTATTATATTTTTCGCCATATCGTATGCCGGTGCAGCTTTTGCTCCGAAAATAACCGTAACAGGACGTTTTGGAATATCACCGTTTTTAATCTTGATATATTTATAAATTACATAGAGCAAATTCATCTGTTGTCTTTTGTACTCGTGGAGTCTTTTTACCTGAATGTCGTAAATAGAGTTTTCATCAATCTCTATATCGCTTATTTTCAAAAACTGTTCTTTAAGTCTGATTTTGTTCTTATGCTTTACCTCAAGTAATTTGTTTAAAAACTCCTCGTTATCGGCATAATCCATAAGTTTTTTAAGGTTTTCCGCGTTGCTTTTCCAGCTGTCCCCTATATATTCTGTAATAAGCTTTGATAAATCCGGATTGCAGACCTGAAGCCATCTTCTGAATGTAATTCCGTTTGTTTTGTTGTTAAATTTCTCAGGATAGAGTTTGTAAAAATTGTTAAGCTCAGTATTTTTCAGTATCTCTGTGTGCAGATAAGCAACGCCGTTTACTGAAAAACCGAAATGCATATCCATGTGTGCCATATTTACAAGCCAGCCGTCGTGGATAATTTCCACACTGTTATCTGAGGTTACTTTTCGTGCTCTTGCGTCAAGTTCTTTGATTATGGGAACAATCTGAGGAGCTACCTTTTCAATATATGAAATCGGCCATTTTTCCAAAGCTTCTGCCAAAATTGTATGGTTGGTGTAGGCACAGGTCTTGGAAACCTCTTCAACGGCCTTATCCATGGTTAATCCTTTTTCAACCAGAAGTCTGATAAGTTCAGGAATAACCATTGACGGATGAGTATCGTTTATCTGAATAACAACGTGCTTTGAAATATTTTCAAAGGAAAAACCATTGTCCTCAAGCTCTTTCAGTATAAGCTGTGCACCGGCCGATACCATAAAATACTGCTGATATACTCTAAGAAGTTTTCCGTCTTCGTATCTGTCATCAGGATAAAGGAAAGAAGTAAGACAATGAGAAATATCGTTTTTATCAAAATCTATGCCGCTGTTTTCAAACCTCTTTGGTTCTTCCACATCGAAAAGATGGAGTCTGTTTGCAGTTTTTGAACCTGCTCCGGGAACAATTATATCTTTAATAATTGCTTTTTGTGTAAAACCGCCGAAAGGAACTTCAAAGCTTACACCTGTATCTTCCAGCCAGCTATTATCTTCTATCCATGGGTCAGGGTTTTCCTGCTGATTGTTGTTCACAAATCTCTGTCTGAAGAGGCCGTAATGATAATTGAGTCCTACACCGTCGCCGTTAAGGCCAAGAGAAGCAATAGAATCGAGAAAACACGCCGCAAGTCTGCCAAGTCCTCCGTTTCCCAAAGACGGTTCCGGCTCACATTCTTCGATTTCACTAAGCTTTTTGCCCATGCTTTCAAGAACTTTTTCTGTTTCCTCAAATATTCCCAAAGCCAAAAGATTATTGCTCAAAAGCTTTCCTACAAGAAACTCCGCGGAAAAATAATAAAGCTTTCTCTCACACTGAGGTTTAGGCAAATCTCTGCACAGCTTGTTTGTCATTTCAAGCATTGCGTAATATATTTCATTATTGGTACAATCTTCAGGTTTTTTATTCCATTTTGAATTCGTGACATCGTTCAGTTTTTCATAAATTTTCATCATAATCAATCTCCTTTTCAGACATTGGTTTATCCAAAAAATTTAATACTTTGGAAGTCTTCCGTAGCATTCGGTGATACTATATATTTTTTTAGCAAGGGATTTGTCAAAAGCTGATTTTGGCAATCTCCATTTCCAGTTTACGCTGACTGTAGAAGGTGTATTCATTCTTGCGCTGTTGTCAAGTCCCAAATAGTCCTGCATTGGAATTACGCACCATTTAGAAACTGACGCCATTGCAAGGCAAACAAAATCCCAGTAAATCTCATTTTCAGGAGTATATCTGTTGTTGAGATACAGCTTTGCCATGTTTCGTTCTTCCTCTGTTATATTTTTAAACCATCCAGCAATGGTTTCATTATCGTGTGTTCCTGTATATACTACAGAGTTTTCTTTATAATTATATGGGAAATAGTACTGTGCTCCGGAAGAGTCCCTTGAATCAAAGGCAAATTCAAGAACTTTCATTCCCGGGAAACCGCAGTCGTCTACAAGTTTTCTGACCGAATCTGTAAGGTATCCCAAATCCTCTGCGATAACCTCTCTTTTTCCCAGTTTTGCTTCCACTGCCTTGAAAAGCTCAATGCCCGGGCCCTTTTCCCATCTTCCGTCAATGGCTGATGTTGCACCGAACGGAATGCTGTAGTATTCGTCAAATCCTCTGAAATGGTCGATTCTCAAAATGTCGTAGAGCTTATAGCAGTATTCAATTCTCTTTATCCACCAGTTAAATCCTGTTTCCTTGTGATAATCCCAGTTATAAAGAGGATTTCCCCAAAGCTGTCCTGTTGCGGAAAAACCGTCCGGAGGACAGCCGGCAATTCTAGTAGGCTTATTGTCGCTGTCGAGGTAAAATAGCTGCGGATTTGCCCATGCGTCGGCTGAGTCAAGGGATACATATATAGGTATGTCTCCGATGATTTTTATGCCTTTGGAATTTGCGTAGCTTTTAATTGCTTTCCATTGGCTAAAAAACTCAAACTGCATATACTTTTGAAAATCAATCTGTTCTTTTAATTCTTCTTTAAGTTTTTCCAAAGCTTCTTTATCTCTGAGTTTTATTTTTTTATCCCAGTTATGCCAGCTTTGATTGTCATATCTTTCTTTTGCCGCCATAAAAAGAGCATAATCTTCAAGCCAGAAAGAATTTTCATTTTGAAATTCTTTAAATGCACTGTTTTTATTTATGTTTGAATTTTCAAAAGCTTTTTTCAAAAGTTTGTATCTTCCTTTGTAAAGCTTTTCATAATCGACTTTTTCTGTATCTTCTCCAAAGTCAACAGAGTCACATTCTTCCTTTGTCAAAAGTCCGCCCCTTATAAGTTTTTCTAAATCTATAAAATACGGATTTCCCGCAAAGGTTGAAAATGACTGGTAAGGACTGTCGCCGTAACCTGTAGGGCCTAAGGGAAGAATCTGCCAAAAGCTTTGTCCCGCTTCACAAAGTCTGTCAACAAATTCATATGCTTCCTTTGAAAAACAACCGATTCCGTAATTTGAAGGAAGACTGCTTATTGACAATAAAATACCGCTTGCTCTCAATATAATCACCTCTCACTTTAAAGTAATCATTACACCATAGTGATCCGAAACCACACCGCCGTTTGTTCCGTTAAAGACAACAGCGGATTTTTCAACTTTTGCGTTTTCGTTTGAAAAGATAAAATCTATTCTCATTTTGCCGTCTGAGTCTTTATCCTTCCAGCCGTCTATTTTTTTGCATACCGTGTAACCCTCATCTTTTTTTTCAGCCAAATTATACGTATCTTTCCAGCCTTTTGCTGTGATATAGTCGTAGCCTTCGCCTGAAACCGACGCCGGACTGTTAAAATCACCCATCAAAAAACAATGGGTATCTTTTTTGACCATATTTTCCAAAACTTCCCATTGGTGAGTAAAAGGCTCTTCCTTATCATCCCACCAACCCATATGGACGGTAATAAATTGCATTTCTTTTCCTTTTACATCACAGATAACCGATAGTGCTTTTCTGATTTTCCAGTTGCTAAAATCCTTTGAGTACGTTGTATAAATCTGAGATGTTTTATATAAAGGAAATGCCGAGAAAACAGCCAAACCTTCCTCATATTTTCCGTATCCCATTTTTGCAGGAGTCCATGTCCAGTACATTGGATATCCAAGTTTATTCAAAAGCTTTGAAAGATTATAGGCATGGTTGTCGCTTTTTAAAATTAAGTCTTTTTCATCGGAGGTGAAGCCTTCAGCGGTTTCAAAAGAAACCGCCGAAGCTTCCATAGACTGATTAACCTCCTGCAAGGCAAGTATGTCAGGTTTTACCTTTGCAGTCCATTGGGCGAATTCTAAAAGTTTGTCTTGATAGTTTTCTTCTACAAGACTATGACAATTTAAAGTTAATATTTTCATAGCAATCACAAAATATCCAGAATATCAGATTTAATAACATCGGCTTTCGGGCCGTATATAGCTTGAATACCTGTATCTTTTCTTACAAGTCCCAAAGCTCCCTCATTTTTCCAGTCGCTCAATTCTGCAACTAAATCAGGATTTTTTACTGTAACACGGAGTCTAGTCATGCAAGCGTCAACATCAATAATGTTTTCTCTTCCGCCAAGCAATGCAATAATTCTTTCAGCCTTGCTTCCTGTTTCGCCTGTTTTTGTTTTGCTCTTATCTTCAGAAACGTCTTCTGCTTGAGAATCGTCATCAATATAGTTGCCAAGTCTTCCCGGAGTTGCAAAGTTGAATTTTTTAATCATAAACTTTGATACAAAAAATCCTACAACAAAGAATACTATTACGCAAATTACAAAGTTGAATACATCCCAGCCGAGTCCTGCACTGAATGACATCGGAAGTCTGCTGATAAGCTCGAGATTTCCGAATGAGTGAAGTCTTAAATCAATAACTCCTGCAAGGGCAAAAGCGATACCCTGAAGAATTGCATAAACAATGTAAAGAGGAATTGCACAGAACATAAACATAAATTCCAAAGGCTCTGTAACGCCTGTGAGAAGAACCGCAACAATTGTTGAAAGGAACATTGAAGTATATTTCTTTCTTTTATCGGGGTCAATGCACTTGTACATTCCCAAGCCTACACCGATGAGTAAACCTGTTGCACCTATCATCTGTCCAACCTTAAATCTTGCAGGTGTTACTGATGTTAAAAGTTCCTGATAACCAGCCATATCGCCTTG
>CALWIW010000050.1 GCA_944380855.1 uncultured Clostridia bacterium
GTATTTGTTTTTTACATTTATATCTATGCTGCCTAATTATTCTGATATTTTTCCAGCCTTAGAAAATTACAATCAGCTTTTCATTGCATTGTATTTTTATGTTATGTTTGTTATTAATGTTGGTGGTATTTTCATTGGTCGTTATTTGCTTAAGAGGAGTCTGACTGCATTTAAGTTTAACATTGCTTTTTTGTGTACATATGTTTTTATAAATGTTTTTAATATAATGCTTTCTGCTTTTTCAGTTAAGTACATAGCGTTTACTGTTTTTTATCTTTGCATGCTTGTTTATTTTCATCATCGCAAGCATTTGTTTGTTAAGTAAAAAAAACAGCGCAGCTGTTGCCGCAGCTGCACTGTATGGATTTTGAGTGATATATTATAATTATACCCAGTTATAATATATCACAAATTGATTATATTGTCAAGGAGTGATATTAATGAAATTACCTAATGGATACGGAAGCGTGTACAATCTTGGCGGTAAACGTCGTAAGCCTTTCGCCGCCGTTATTACTGTTGGGTGGGATCCCAATGGCAAACAAATCCGCCGAACTATAGGATACTATAAAAATAAAAAAGAAGCTCTTCAAGCGCTTGCAGATTATCATAATGATCCGTATGATTTAGATTCCTCAAAACTAACATTTTCTGAGATATACGAAATGTGGAGCGGAGTATATTTTGATGATGAAACTAATCGCAGCACACGAAAAAATTACACAAGTGCATATAAGTTTTGTTCTACTTTATATAATATGCGTATTAGTGATATAAGACTTGTACATCTTCAATCTGTTGTAGATTCCGCCGAATGTGGATCTGATACACTTAAGCGTATCAAGATTTTATATAATCGCTTGTTTTCATACTGTATTCAGCGCGAAATCGTTACAAAAAACTATGCTGAATTTGTAGTGCTTCCGAAATTCGAACGTAAAAGTACACGTAAAGCTTTTAGCAGTGATGATATAGATTTACTTTGGCAACGTTCCAAAGCCTCTTATACCGCCAAAATCGGTTTAATATTAATATATAGTGGCGTGCGCATTAATGAGCTGCTCAATCTAAAAAAAGAAAATCTATATTTAGACGACCAATATTTTGAAGTTACCAAAAGTAAAACTGAATCAGGTATAAGAGTTGTCCCTATTGCTGATAAGGTGCTTCCGCTGTGGCGTGATGTCGTGTCAGTCAGCAAATGCGAGTATGCTATCACAAATATTAGTGGTGATAAATTTAGTGATGACAATTTTCGGCGTCGTTACTGGTGCCCTCTGATGCAAGAATTAAACATGAATTATGTTGTACATGAGACCAGGCATACATGCATAACATTGCTTACTACAGCCGGAGTTAATCCTACTGTTATCAAGCATATAGTCGGTCACAAGTCAGCTATGTCGCTTACCGAATCAGTGTATACACATTTTGAGTTACAGCCGTTGCTTGATGCAATAAATAGTATTTAATGCCGCTCGGAGCGGCATTATTTTTTTTTGGTAACTTGCTGGTAACTTGCTGGTAACTTGCTGGTAACTTGCTGCTGAAAATTGTCAGCTACCTGTTAGCTACCTGTTAGCTACATATATATTTTTGCATAGCGTATTGTGCAAAATGACAATAGGAAACACCGTACTTCTTGATGAAATACGGTGTTTCCTGAAATGGGTGCGGAACCACGACAGTCGCATACATATGCGTTTTTTTTAGCTAACTGTTAGCTACCTGTTAGCTACTGGTATTTGTTTACTTTTACTCATATGCTTTATCTCAATAATATAATTAAATGCTTGTTCTGCTTTTGCTGCTGCATATAGTATAGCATTACAGTCTTCTTCAAGTTTCTGCGCCCACTGGCTGACATATGCGGCAGAGTTGTCAAATATTTCTCTTGTGCTTATACCTGCATATTCCGCCAGCATTGCGCTTGTGATTTCTGCTACGAGTTCTTCTCGTGCGTAGCTCTTGCTTCTTTTTTCTGTTGCTGTTAATCTGTTTAGTCTTGTCTGATGTCCTGTGCTATGTGCGATCTCGTGAAAAACTGTTGAATAATAATGTTCTGAAGAATCAAATAATTCTATATTTGGAACATTGATTATATCTGCAGTTGGTGCATAGTATCCTTTGCATCTTTCTTTTTTTATTTTCATTCCTGTTTTATCCAGATAGTTGTTTATTATCTTTTCGCAGTTTTCTATTGTGTTATTGTCTTTGTACTCTCCTTTGAATTTTGACTCTATTCCTTCTGTATTTGCGATATTGAACACATTGTAATATTTAATAATTCTTTTTGTTATTATCTTCTCGTCTTCCTCGTCTTCCGTTTCTGTATAAAATATTACTTGTTCGGCGTGTGATCCTTTTTTCAGTTTCCCTCTTAACTGTTTTATTTGGTTGAATGTAAGGTATTCCCCACCGTCAAGTATTAATTGGTTTATTCCTTTGTATACGTTTCCTGTCATGTTGTTTATTGCCGGAAACTGAAACCAAGGTTTATGCCATGGCACGATCCCTTTGTTCAGCTTGCATATGATTTTGTTCGTTACAATTTGTGCTACTTTCATTTGTCTTTCCTCTCTTTTCTTATTTCTTTTCTTATTTCTTTTTTAATGCTAATAACAAAGTTATTGTACCGCTTATAATTAAGCAGATTCCTAAAAAATCTAATAAATCCATCTTGACAAATGCGAGCAAATAATATATAATAATCATGTGTGAGGGGAGATTTTCTCCCCTCACCCTATTACTAATCTTTATCGATTAGTAATAGTATAATTCCTACTATCAGCTGTATTATTCCATTTATCGCCGCTGATAGTAGTATTTCTTTCGAAGAAGTCTTTTTTTGACTTCTTCTTTTTTTGCGTCGCACTCTTTTTCACCTCCTCTCTATGTTTCTATTATATCACACATTTATAAATGTGTCAATTGGCGTTTTGTACATTTTAAAATGTTATTTTTGTTTATCTTGCACATTGTTAAATGTGGTTATGTGTATTATAATATATTTGAGGTGATAGTATGGCATATGATAAAATTAAATATAATAATGAGTATAACAAAAAAAGTTATGATCGCATTACAATTCTTTTAAAAAAAGGCGAAAAGGAAAAAATAAAAGAATGGTGCAAAGCTCATAATAAATCATTAAATCAGATGATGGTTAATCTGATCAGTGAAAAAATGAAGCAGGATCAGGAAGGAAGTTCAGGCTGAACTTCCTTCTTTTTTTGAAATAATTTGTAATCAAATGAAATGTTTTCGGGCGCGCTGAATTTTCGGCTGTGCTCTGCTATTAATGTTGTCCGTAATGTAGTTTCGATATAATAGCGGATCAAGAAAAAATTTTATTTGTTTTTTTCCCAAAAAAACAAATAAAAATTTTTCACCCTTTACTTTTATTGACTGCGTGATATAATTTTGGAACGGGCAGCTAAATATATTTTAAATCTGATTTAATGTTGCCCGTGACTTGGGCACATCACGCAAGGAAATAAAAGTCAAGGGTCCGCGGATTGTTTAGATACATTTGTATAAGCGTGTATAAATTGTTAAAAAGGGTAACACAATGATTTACGAAAATGTTATAATTGTATTGTAATAATTTAAATTGGGGGTGATATGAATAATGAGTCGACGTGGTCTTTCTGAAGAAGATAAAATTTTTGCGTTGGCTTGGTTGCGTACTCAATCTCCTAAACGTGCTGCTGTTATTGCAGGTCGCGATGAAAAGAATGCGGCTGTGTGGGGTAATAGAAGATTAAAAGCTAAGGTCGTTCAAGATTATATCGCTAAGATCAAAGATAAGTTTGGTGAGGCGTGTGAGCTTGATGACATAAAGAGTTCTGAGCTTACAAAAGAGATCATGTCTCTCGAAGAAGCGTTGGCAATATTATCTCGTATAGCGCGTCGTGAAGAAAAAGAAAGTTCTGTTGTTACTGTTAAGGTTTGTAAAAGTTATTATAACGATGGCCATAAAGTAACTGAAACTACTGAAGAACCTCACATTGTTGAATACAAAGCTAAACTTTCAGATGTTATAAAAGCTATTGATCTTATTCTTAAGTTTCATGATAATGGTGAAAATAATTCTGATGAATCAAAATCTTCCTGTGTAGTCATTCTTCCAGAGGTAGAAATACGAGGTGATACTGATGTCAAATAACGATTTATTGTCACAGGGCAAAGGACCTATTAGGCTTAAAATTGATATATGGAATCCGTCTGGTTCATCTTCAAGCAGCTCGTCAAGCTCCTCGAGTTCTTGGGGTACTCCAGTTGTGAAAGGGTCTAGAGTGAGCGAGTTAACAAATACAGATTATCTCGTTCCAACAAAATCAAGTTCACCGAGTAAGTCAAGTTCATCCAGTAAGTCAAGTTCATCCAGTAAGTCGAGTTCATCCAGTAAATCCAGTTCGTCATCATCAAGCAAAAGTAATAAAGAAATACTTGCAGAAGGCAATGGTCCTGTTAATCCTAATAAGGATAAAAGTTTTTTGCCTAGTGTTGACGAGTCGTCTTTTGGTTTTGGCAAGTGGGGTTATGCAGCTGATCAAGCCGCAGAGATAGCTGAGAGAGTAAACGAAATTCGTTCTTCATCCAGTAAATCCAGTTCGACTAAGAACCAAAGTAATAGTTCTAAATCTGATACAAGCGGTGTATGGAATGTTCCGTTTTCTTCCGGTTCATCTGATACTTCTGATAATAAAACGTTTGGCGGTCCTTTATTCAGCGGTTCGAAAACTCCTAACTATGATGCTGTGTGGGGTGCTGCCGATCCTAAGTCTGAATATTATAATCCTGAATTTGTTGCAGCACAAAAAGAAAGACAGCACACTGGAAGGATGATCGAAAAAGATTATAGTTTTTATAATGATTATCAGTTAAGGAAAAGCGAGAATCCCTTTTATTCTCCACTTGTTGCTGAGGTTGAATCTTGGAAGGGATTAAAAGGTAACAGTCCTGAAAATACAGAGATAGCTAAAAAAAGGCAAGCTGCTGACATTCGGAGCTATCGTTATATAAATCCTGATCTTAAAGATAATGTATATGCTGCTGATGCCGCTGAATATATTGTTAAAGGTCAGAATGCTGATACTAAGCTTAATAATAATTACGATGTTCCTAATACAGTTGTTCATGCGTATATGAATAATATTAGGGATATTTATAGTGATAATCTCGATATCCTTTATGGCGTTGCTAATCAGTTTATGACCGATGAAGAACGCGCTCGTTATTATTATAATCTTGGTAGGTTTGGACAGAAGACAGCTGATAATTACCTCGTTAGTCTTGCAGGTGATGAATTAAAAAATAGATATAATGATTATGTTGACCAACAATCATATAATATAGCTAAAGAACATCCTGCTGTTGGAACTTTATTTACTGTTGCTGATTCGTTAATGAGTGCTGTTCCTGCGGTTGCTCATACTATAGGTATTGCTTCTGGGGCAGATGTAAGTGATAACTTAGCAGTATTCAGAAATAGAATGATGTCAAATTCTTCCGGCGTTGTTGATGGTTCTGATACAGCTGTCGGTAAAACTGTTGCTAGAGTTGCTACTCAGATGGCTGCCGGTACTCCTGAAATGCTTGCAAGTTTTATTCCTGTTGTTGGTGCTGCTGTTTCTGGTATAATAGGCGCCGGTACTGCCGGCCAGGATAAATGGATCCAGTTGGAGTCACGCGGTCTTTTGAATGATGATAATGCTAAGAGGTCTATTTTGACTTCTGCTGTTTTGGGCGGCGCTTCTGCTGCTGTTATTTCCGGCGTGTCTAAACTTATTCCTGTTAATTCTTCCTCTGTTAAAAATGGTATGTATGAAATTTTAGATAGTACAGGTAAGGTCATTGCTCGTGAAGGCACGTCTGCTGTTGGTTTCTGGGCAAAGCAAAATGTTCTGCCATTTGTAAAAAAAGCTATTGCTGGTTTTGGAATGGGGGCATCTTATTCTGTTGCTGAAAATGTTTCCGATTCTTTTTGGTTTGGGAATGAATCTATGTACAATGCTACACGCGATAAGTATATTGCTGAAGGTCAGAGCGAAGATGATGCTGTCAAGAATGCTATATCTGATGTGTGGGTTAAACCTGCTCTGAGTGCTGGTCTTGTTGGTGCTGTTACTTCTACAGCTTTATTTGCTGCTGAAGTCGTTCGCAGGGGCGAGGTTTCACCTCCTATTTATCGTGATATTTCTAATCCCGATACTTCTAATTCCGGATCTTCTGATAATAGTATTAAAGCTTTGAGTCTTCTTGATTCAGGTGAAGAGGTTGGCCGTTCTGTATTTAGATCCGGCGCTACTGCTGATGATGTTATAAATATTTCTAAATCTCTCGATACGGATTCTCGCGCATATAAATATGCGTCTTATCTTGAAACTAAAGATGATGTTTCATCTTCTGAGATCGGTAATCTCGCATTGCTTAATCGCGAAGAGGCTGTTAAGATCGTGCGTAAGGCTTACGAAAATCCTGATATAGATATTCGATTATTCGGTGATGAGATTATTCATGCAGCTGATGATGTTAATTCAGTTAAGTCAGTTAAGTCTGATAATCTTACTGAGCAAAATAATTTTGATGATGGTAATAATGTTCTTTCACGTCCTGCTGTTTCTTCCACATCTGACGGAGTTTTGGTTGATGGTTTGAGCAGGTCTGAAGCTACTGATACATTTTATTTACTTAATAATAAAACTAATTTCCGTTACGATGATCGTTTGAAAGTATCTTCTATTGATTCTCTTAGTAAGATGTCCGCGTCTGTGCGTTCCGGAAATATAGGTTCTGCTGAAACTTATGCTCGTGAATTTTTGAGTCTTGTTAAAGGTAATACTAAAATAAAAGATTCTAATATCGTTAAGATGGCTGAGGATCTGTCTAATAATTATAAGCTTGATTTTGATAATATCATTCCTGATAATATAGACAGAAGTTCTATACCTAAGCAATATATCATTGACGACAAGCCTGTTTTTATTGATAGAGATAGATCCGCTCCT
>CALWIW010000051.1 GCA_944380855.1 uncultured Clostridia bacterium
TTTACTTTTCTATAAGATTTTTTACCCACCACCAGTTGAACTGGTGGTTTTATCATGCCTTTTCGGCGGACAAAAAATAAAGCGACGGCAATTTATCACCGTCGCTTATGTTATATATTTAATTTTTTATCAGCAGTATTCAATAAGAGTTATTGTACCGTCTGAAAGATAAAAATTTAGTGTGCCGCCGTTACTAAAGCTATACAGATAGTCAGAAACTTTTCCGCTGTCTCCGTATGCAGAAACTATAGCACTTTCCCCTTGTCCGACGCTTACGCCCTTTGGAGTACTGTTGACTGTTACGGTATTCACTACATTAACTCCGTTTGACGGAACAGTATTTATTGTGAAAGAGCTATAATGATAAGCTATATCCTTTCCTTCACCGTAGCAGCTGTCAGCCTCAGTTTTGCTGTTAGGTTCCCCTATTGCGGAAACTATATTATCAATATTTGTACCTATGCTGATAGAAACTCCGTTGTAGCTGAAGTATGCGTCAGAAGATGTAAATGTACCGCCTTGAACCGGAGGATCTGTTGGTTCAGGCTCGACATATGGAGGGTCGGTTGGATCCGGCTCTTTGCTGGGGGCGTCCGTGCTCTGAGACTGCTGGTTCTGATTACTTGAAGTTTTCTCCTCAGAATTTTGATTTTCTTTTTTCTCTTCGGTTGACTCAGCAGTAGTTTCCTCTGTGCTTTCATCTGTTTCCTTATCTTTTGTAGGAACTTTAACTGTACTTGTAGTTGACTTTTCTGTACTTTCTTTTGTGTTTTCTGTCTCTCCGCTGTTGCCTGAGCAACCGGATACCACAGCGGACATCATACAAATCGCCATAATAACGGCAATAATTTTTCTCATGTTATTAACCCCTTCTTAAAAATTCTTATTATATACTAACACACTTTTATTAATTATTCAAATGTAATTTCAGTTAAATATCCTGTTGATTTTTCTGAATTTGTATCTGTTATAATAACTGACATATTGTAGCTGCCCGGAGAAAAATCAATTGTATCAATGTAAAGTGAATAACCGTACAAGCTTTCTCCTGTTGATATCGGAAAAGCTTCGTATACAATTTCATCACCTTTTTCAGACTCAAACACAACGTATATGTCGCTGTTATCAGAAAAATACTTTTCTGATAAATTTCCGTAAATCTTTATTCTTCCCTCAAGAATATCAACATTTGCAGTGTTATCGTCATACTGCACTGTTTCAGCGTTAAAATTCTTATCAATAGGAGACATATTAAAATTAGGCGTATCAGAAATTACATTGGAAAGATTTCTTTCAACAATTTCATAAACCACATCGGTATCTTCGTCTTCCTTAAGTGCGGTAAGATTTACCGGATAATATCTTGTTATATCTGTGTTTTTGTAGCTGTCAGCAAGATAAGGAAGCCATGCTCTGGCAAAAGAATCCCTAAACATTAATAGCTTTCCGTTCTTTGATTCGTTTACCGTGTTGATTGAACTGTCGTTTTTTTCAGAAGATCCCATAATGTCCTTCATAACATCTTCTGTTGACAAACCTTTTAAATAAGGTTTAACAATGGTAAAGTCAGACAGCGGAACATCAAGGTAATATTGCTTATCAAGAATACCGAATCTGGGATAAAGCATAGAATCTAAATCCCCTGTCCAATCAAAGCGTGTTTCCATTGATATATGTCCGTAATACCCGTACTTACCTAAATTATCCATAAGGGCATTGTATCCATAGAAGGCTCCGAGATAGTTCCAGTGGGTATCTCGGTCATGATACAATCTGCCCTCCACGCCGATACTTTGTACCTCTTCAAAAACATCCAGCATATTTATATAGTTTACGCCTAATTTATCCATTGCATCGTATAGCTTTAAAAGTCCGCTTTCCCCTTTTACATATCTTGAAGGCATATACTGCGGATAGACCGTGTTTTTGTTTGGCATAGGAACAAATACAAAATCAGAATTCATTTTTTCTGCATAATCCTGTATAAGACTTAAGGTTTTAGCTATTGAATAAATCTGTCTTTCGTTAAGACTTTCACCGAGATAATCCTTAAGCGTATCCTTGGAAAACAACATACCATCTTTACCGACGATAACGTTTCCGCTTTCACCCAAGAAAAGTCCGCTGTTAATTTTCGAGTCTACAGATATTAATTCCGGTCTGAACGGAAGGTGCTGTGCAAAATAAGAATCAAATTCTGAAGTAAATTCAAAATTGAAATTTCCGTTTTCATCGATTAGCTGAGGAAAGGAAGTTATTTTTGTGTTTCCTACGGATTCCTCTGTACTGAACCATGTCCAAAGAGCAAGAGGTAAACAGCACACAAGAAAGAAAACAGCTATGTAAATAAGCTTTAAAAATTTTTTCATGCTATTCCCTCCCCCTTAGAATCTGAAATAAATAAACGGATTATATGTTGATGAAGCAAGTCTGACAATGCATAATGCTAAAAGTCCCAAAGATACCAAGGCAGAGGCAGAAACAGATATAGACGCTTTTCCGTTTTTTTCAAGCATAGTTCTGATTTTTGGAATTATCGGAACTGAGAACACTGTACCAAGTACAAATATCAGTATAACATACGGTGAGAATGAACCGATTACCTCAGCTCCGCCACTCACAGATAAGGAACCTGAAAACATTTTGGAAATAAAGTTTACAGCATCATAAAGCGTGTCGGCACGGAAAAAAACAAAAGTAATTATTACTACAAGCATTGTGTAAACATGGCAGACGCCTTTTAAAAGGACGCCTTTTGCTTTTTTAACAGGGATTATATTATTGCCTTCCATAAGCAGGAAAAAGCCGTGAATCAATCCCCATACTACAAAGGTGAGATTTGCTCCATGCCAAAGACCGGTGAGAAAGAAAACAATAAATCTGTTTATGTTTGTTCTCATTCTGCCTTTTCGGTTTCCACCGAGAGGAATGTAAACGTATTCCTTAAACCAAGTGGACACGGAAATATTCCATCTATGCCAAAAATCCTGAATACTTGACGCAGAATAGGGATAATTAAAGTTTTCTTTGAAATCAAACCCGAAAATTTTTCCCAAACCTATTGCCATATCACTGTATCCGCTGAAGTCAAAGTAAATTTGCAGAACATAGCACAAAGCACCTGCCCACGCAGCCGGCATTGTAAGCTCCGCTCCGTTTACAGAGAAAGCCATATCGGCTATTTCTCCCATTGTATTGGCTATAAGAACCTTTTTGGCAAGTCCGAAGATAAAGCGGCGAATACCGTAAAAAGTTTTATCAACGGTAATAAATCTCTTTCTAATCTGTTTTGCTACATCTTCAAATCTTATAATCGGGCCGGCTATAAGCTGAGGAAAGAAAGATATATATAAAAATACATTTAGAAGGCTTCTTTCCTCTAAGTCCGGGTTCTTATAAACATCAATAACATAGGACATTGCCTGAAATGTAAAGAAAGATATTCCTATGGGCAAAGCAATGTAAGGAACCGGAAGCATAAGACCTGTAACATTATTTAATAATGTGACGATGAAAGTTAAATATTTAAATATTACAAGTATCGCTACGTTAAAAATAATTGACAAAATCAATATCGGTTTTCTCAGCCTATCATTGCTCATAAACCTGCCCATAATATAATTGCATATAATCGAAGCTATCATAAGCAATACGGCGAAAGGTTCGCCGTATGCGTAAAATATAAGGCTTGCTATGGTCAGTGCCACATTTTTTGCCGTAATTTTCGGACAAAGCCAGTTTATAAGATATGTAACAGGAAGAAACAGAAATAAAAAAACTGCAGAGCTAAATACCAAATATCAACACACCTTTATCATTTTTTATGTATTAAAAATTATAATGTTATATTCATAACAATCATCACGGTGTTGCAGGATATTTATCTCTATCCCAAGAGAAAACTTGTTCAATAACTGAGTCTGTAACCAAATAATATTCCGGCAAACCGATTATAGGTGTTGCATCTATGTGATACCAGTTACCGTTAACCTTGACCATATTCCATCTGTGCGGACCGCCGCCGGTATAATCATCTATTCCGTCAACTATAAGGGTATCGTATCCGGCACGGTCAAGCATATAGTAAAGCATTGCTCCGTAGTGATAGCAGGCTCCGGTACCGTATCTTAAAACATGAACACACAAATTTTCTACAGTATCATCTCTAAGATTTCTGTAACTTATTTTTCGTGTAACGTAATTGTAAATAGTTCTTATGTCTCTGCCGTTATCAAAAATCCAGTCATCAATTATTATTGGAAGAGTATTTGTATCAATAGTAGAGTAATTTTTTATAGATGTATCGAAAGATTTGTTGTAAACCCAGCCAATATTTGACCCATAACGCACTTTGATCCATGTGCCTTTTGTTTCCAAAACATAAGCTTTGCTTCCATTGGATACGCTTGTAATAACATCAGAATCCCATGCCGCATTACTCATCAATGAAGTTGAAGTAACAAAGCTTCTTGAATCAACAGCATATATTTCAACTTTACATTCAGCTTTAACTCCGTTTTCTGTTTCGGCGGTTATAACAACTGTTCCCGGCTTTAATGCTTTTATCAAGCCGTTTTTGTCTACGGTAGCTTTTGAAGTGTCTGAACTTGTGAAGGTTATTTCGCTTTCGGCACCTTCATCTATTGTCGCTTTCAGCGTACTTTCTTCGTTTACAAGCAAAATCAGATTATAGTTGTTTAATGTAAGTGTGGAAGGAGCTTTTCTTACGGTTACATTTATAACTATTTCTTCCGCCCACTCTCCCAATACTTTAATTTGTGCCGTTCCGGAGGATAAAGCCGTAATTTCATTTCCGTTTACCTGTACAATGTCAGGATTTGAGCTTTCGAGGGTATAAACTAATTCGCAATCAATTTCAGGTGTTATAGTATCTCCAACCCATAAGGATAATTGTTCCTGAGCTTTTGGTGCTGTAATTGCTTCAAGAGTTGTTTCTGAATAATATTTCTTTTCTCCGTCTTTAATCGCATAACATCTTACGCTGTAAGTGTTTTTGCTTCCGTAATTTACAGTTTCACTGTAAGATTTGTCGGTTGTATCAGCTATGCTTATATATTCTCCGTCAGAATTTAATTTAAATATTTCGTAGCCGTCTGCACCCTCTATCTTATCCCAGTTAATTGTCACATGTGTTCCGTCTACTGAAATATCTCCATTAATTGCAGGAATATCTCCTTCAAGCACAAATTTATCTGTAAATGAAGATGTAGCAACATTTCCGTATAAGAATCTATTCTCTATTGCGGCTTCTTGTCCGTCGTAAGACTCGTCCACTGTTGCTTTTCCGTTAATAAATGTACCTATTATTTCTCCCTGATTGTTTAGTATATTTCCCTGTTTATCTATATCTGCTGAAACAACGAAGTTTCCGTTTCCTAATCTGCTTATACCTTTAAGTGTTCCTTTATTAGGAGCAGACGCAACATTAACCATATTGCTGAAATCGCTTATATATGTTTTTCCGTCCTGCTCGCTCCACGCTCTTACAGCCACACTGTATCCGGTTGCAGCTTCTGTTTTAAGTACAAAACTATTTTGTGATGCATCACCGATTTTTTTATAACCACTTTGATAAGAGTAGGCAAAAACCTCATATCCCAAAGCGTTTTCCATGGGTTCCCATGACAGATTTATTTCTGTTTCTGTATAACCTTTTGAAATAAGATTTTTTACAGTTCCCATCTCAGGACTATATATTCCCTGTTTTGTTT
>CALWIW010000052.1 GCA_944380855.1 uncultured Clostridia bacterium
GTTCAAATAATTTAAGCTCCGGAAATTCCGGCAGCAACAGTTCTTCCGGCAATTCCGGAACCGGTTCCGGTACAACCGAGAAACCCACACAAAAACCAACCGAACAGCCTACATCATCAAATCCAACTGAAGGAAAAACGTGGCATGAAGCAGTTTACAAAACAATATATCACCCGGCTGAGACAAAAACTATAGAGCATCCGGCTGAAACAGAAGAACGATGGGTTGTAGACAAAGAAGCCTATTCATATGAAGAACCTGTTTATGAAATGCAGTGCCGATGTATTTGTAATGATTGCGGAGCTGATATAACCGACATGAGCGATGACGACAGAATAAATCACGCAGGTGACCATCTTGACGCAGGAGGTAAAGGCAGCTGGAGTGATAAATACATAAAAGTACAAGTAGGTACAAGAACTGTTGTTGTTCCCGAGGAAGGACATTACGAAACAGTTATCATAAAGGAAGCTTGGACTGAAACCATTGTCATAAAGGAAGCTTGGATTGAAAAGATTCTTGTAAAAGAAGCCGGATGGTATTAACTATATATATATAATATTCTCTTTTTAAATTAAACAATAAAATCAACTTAAAAAGGCAGCTTATAAAGGCTGCCTTTTTATTTTATTAGAATCATCAATCTTAATTGTATACATCCAATACAAGGCGAAACTGACGGCATCGCTTTTTTTAATATACCAAAACATTAAAACAGCATCATTCTAAGCATATCAAACCAATATAAAAAGGGGGTCTAATTTTCATTAAATACAATCGCCGTCAAAAAACTTTTTAAAAATGAAAAGAAAATTAAAAATTGAAAGGAGCTGATATTCAGAAAATACAACCCTAAAATATCACTACATTATAGAAAGGCGGTAAATAATATTGATCAAAATAATTAAAAATAAAAAAATTATTTCGGTCCTTTTATCCTTAAGTATGTTGTTAGGGATCCTGCCTATATCCACATCACAGGTACAAGCTGTCAATGTTCCTCCTGAGATAAAAGGGCAAACTATGTCTGATGCATTGGGAATGGATTATGAGGTTTACATAAACTGGCTTAATTCCCATACAAGTGACAATTATTATCTCGGCACACCGTATAAACCTTATGATCGCAGAAATCCAAACGGTGATTGTAGTGGAGCTTATGGAGCATATGATACTCCCAATGTACCGGCAATGAATTGTACCGGCTTCGTTTGGCACGTCCTTTATAAAGCTACCCAAACAAGCGGAGGCAACACTTCAATAATCCCCGGCATATCAGGTTGGAGAAATTTTTACACTCAAAACAACATCACAAGGAAATATTTTTCTTCAAAAACCGAAATGCTTAATTCAGGTTATCTCGAAAAAGGAGATATTATCTGGATGTTTGTAAACTCCGAAACATATCTAAGTGATTATCACCATATCGGAATATATTGGGGAGACGGTACTTCTGATGTACTTTGGCATTCTTCAGATCACGGATATGTAAATGGGACGACTCCCATTAATGGAAATGTAATCTCATCTATCATACCAAAAGGAGACAGCGATATACTCTATATGGTTTTAAAAGTGGGGACTCCGAAAATAAAGTTGCAGTTAGTTAAATCATCTGCCAACCCCAACATTACTGACGGCAACAGTTGTTATTCTCTTAAAGGTGCCGAATATGCTGTTTACACTTCTTCTGATTGTTCGGAAAGCAGTCTTTATGGTTATATGAATGATACAGACTCAGACGGATATGCATGTTTTGGCACGATATCAGGGTCCTCATTAAATACAGATGACGTTGATAAAAACACTGTGGCATATAATAAACCCTCCGGAGAAAGCATTGAAAAAGGAACGTATTACTGTAAAGAAAATAAAGCTCCTCCCGGATACCAGCTTGACGATACAATTTATGTATTCAAAGATAGTGGAGCAGTATCAAGTGACGGAGTTAAGATTTACAGAGCTTACAGCACTATTACCGGCGAACAACCTAAGGATTTCCCTTTAGCTGACCCATTAGCTATAAGTATTCAAAAACGAGACAGTGTAACCGGAGCAACAACCAAGTTGGGCGGTGCTACATTTAGAATTGATTATTACAGCGTTATAATAGACAACGATTATGATTTAGACGATATAAGTCAAATACCTGAACTGTCAACTGAAAACTTAAAAAGAACATGGTATATCGTAACCGACAATAACGGACGTGCAGGTTTAAGTAGTTCGTATATTTCAAAGAATCCTAAATACCAATCAGATGATTTTTATCATAGTGGAAGTGGCAGTGTTACTATTCCTTTAGGTACAGTTACAATACAGGAAGTCGAAGCACCCGATGGATATGAAATTAATAAAACTTACTTTTGCAGAACTGTTACCCCTGAGGGTATCGACTCTGTAGCCATAACTGTTGACGTTGATGAAACTCCTGTTAAAAAGCCGCAATCTGTTATTGTTCAAAAGCAGGCTGAAGATAACAAGATTGAGGGTATTAAGTTCCGTCTTTACGGCACATCAGACTCCGGTGAAAAGGTTGATATGACTGCCGTAACAAACGCAGGCGGTGTTGCAATCTTTGAAGATGTCCCTGTGGGAACATACACAGCAGAAGAAATTGACGTTCCAGATTGGTACATAAAACCCGAATCTCAAATAATAAAAGTAGAAAGTGAGTGAATTATATGAATACACATATAAAAAGATCCAATAAAGTGATTGCAGTTATCTTAACATTTATAAGCATATTCTGTATTTTTTACGCAAATACATCCAAAACCTTTGCAGATGAAAACAACGAACCAAATTCATATGTATTTGTAAACATACTTAAGAAAGGCTCTGTAAAAATACATAAGACCTCTGAGGACGGAAAAGTTTCATCAATTGAATTTACATTAAAAGGCACATCAGATTCCGGAGAAGAAATTGAGCTGAAAGCAACAACCAACGACGAGGGTATCGCAGAAATTAAAGATATCCCGATTGGCAAATACACAATCGTTGAAACACTTCCCGACGACTACTACATAGAGGTAGCTCCTCAGGATATAGAGGTTAAGTATCAGCAGACAACGGAAGTAAGCTTCCACAACACTCTGATAAGACAGGGAGTTACCGTTCAGAAGCAGTCTGAAGATAACAAGATTGAGGGTATTAAGTTCCGCCTTTACGGAACCTCAGACTCCGGCGAAGAAGTTGATATGACTGCCGTAACAAACGCAGGCGGTATTGCAATCTTTGAAAATGTCCCGGTGGGAACATACACAGCAGAAGAAATTGACGTTCCCGACTGGTACATCATTCCCGAGCCTCAGACAGTTGTTGTTAAGCCGGCCATAGAGTCTGAAGCAAGCGTTACATATTCACTTAACGCTGATGCAGATCCTGAAACAATAGTTTCTTCAGTTTTCTCATTCATGCCTGCCATGGCAAATTGGTTAAAAGCCAATTAAGACTTTTTAAGCAAAACACAAGAACAGAAGAAAGGAAAGAAAGCCGATGAAAAGAATAAGAGCTGTAATACTTGCTGTTCTTATGGCTGTTGCGGTTGCGGTTTCTGCTGTTAATGTGGGAGCAGAAGAAGCAACCGACTTTCAAAGCCCCGACAATGTTTTCGTAAACGAACTTAAAAGGGGCAGTTTGGAAGTTACAAAGACCGCAGAGGACGGATTTGTTGAGGATATATCCTTTCATCTTTACGGAACATCAGACTCCGGGGAAAAAATTGATATGCGTTCTTCGACAGATTCAAGCGGAAAGGTAAGGTTTGAAAATATTCCAATCGGAACCTACACATTAAGCGAAGATAATGTTCCGGCAAGGTACATTATTCCTGCCGATGTTACGGTAAAGGTCACCTATGATGAAATAACACAGGTAACATTTGAAAATGTCTTAAAACCGCCTCCACCCGAATCTCCTCAAACAGGACAGACAAGTTTTTTGGTGCCTCTGCTTACAGTTATGGTTATAAGCGTTGGCATAATAATCTTTTTCGTTGTGTTGAAGAAAAAGAAAAAATAAATTTAAATTATGAAAGGTGAACGATTATGAAAAGTGAAATCATGAAAGGTACAAAAATTGCAATAACTTATGAAAAAGGCGGTTGTGGCAAAACCACAACCGCCGTTAACATTTCTGCAATGTTAGCGGATAAAGGATATAAGACGCTCCTTGTTGACTTGGATTTTCAAAGCTATGCCACAAGCTACTACGGATTGTTTGATGATAACAACCCGGGAATTTACGAGGTTATGAAATCCGAGAAAAATCCAAAGGACTGTATTTTGAAAACAAAAATAGAAAACCTGTTTTTGCTTCCCTCTAAACATGAGCTTAGAAACATAGAAACAGTCCTTATGATGAAAACCAAAAGACAGGAATACACACTGCAAATGGCTTTAAAGGAAATTGAAGCAGATTATGACTTTATTATTTTTGACTGTCCCCCATCGGGAGAACGCATAAAGGAAAACGCTCTCACCTGCTGTGATTATGTAATTCTTCCATGTATCCCCGATGACTATGCACTGCACGGACTGCTGTGTATAGCAAAAGAGATAGTTGAGATAAAGCAGTTCACAAACCCAAATTTAAAAATCATGGGAATTTTGATTTGCATGATGGAACAGACAAAAAACAAGAAAATTTATGCGGAAACTTTAAAGACTCAGGACATATTCCCTTGCTTTAAAACTGTTATAAGAAAAAACACAACCTTGCAGGAAGCCATAAACGCTCATATGCCTGTTCATCGTTACGATAAGCACAGCAACGGTGCAAGGGACTACATGGCATTAACCGAGGAAATTATAAGAATCGTAAAGGAGGGCAAATAAATGAAAAAGACCATAGATATAAACGGTATGTTTGCAAAGCTTAATCAGGTAAAGGAAGTTACAGAAAAGCTTGCCAACACCTCACGAAGCGAACTTATTGAAACCGACCTTATTTTCCCTTCAAAAGACAATCCCTATAACAGACAGGACACACCGGAAATTGTTTCACAGCTTGCCACAACCATTGAAGCAATAGGGCTTATTCACCCGCTTACCGTAAGAAAGGTAAATGATGAATATTACGAAATCATATCGGGAGAGCGAAGATACAAAGCTATTAAAACACTGGGCTGGAAGAAAATTCCCTGCACCGTGTACGATAACCTCAGCGACGATAAGGCACAGCTTATGCTGCACGTTGCAAACTTGGAAACAAGAGAATACACACCGGGAGAAAAATTACAGTTTTACCCTGCAACTGAAGAATGTATTAAAAAGCTTATATCCTCC
>CALWIW010000053.1 GCA_944380855.1 uncultured Clostridia bacterium
TGGACACTGTGTTCTGATTTTTTGAAAAAGAAAAGCACCTGCATATATCCGTTCTTTTCTCGGATAGTTGCAAGTGCTTGCCATCAGATAAATCCGTATTCAGTTGTATATGTTCTCTAACAGAAGTTTACATCCACCAGTAGACCGCAAGCTGTTGGTGCAATTAACTGTAATGCTGTAATTAGTGAGTTTAAGATTTCTGATGATCGCAAGGTAATGTATGTGGTTGATAAACGGAACATACTATCTGTTTGGAATATGGAAACCTATGAGCAAATTGCAGATGAGCAATTAACAGATTCGGTAAAAGATTTAATAATTACGGAGAATGGAAATATTTTGGTTCTAAGTTATGCGAATCAGGTTCTTTGCTACAATCAAAACGCGGAACTGCTTTGGCAGACAGCAGATGTATCTTCAGCAGCCATGTCACAAGACAGAGATATACTGCTGTTACTTTGTGAAAAGCGGTTAATTTTTCTGAATCCTGACACAGGAACAGAAGAAATGTCAGAAGTTGAAATTCAACTTCCCAAAAAAGATGATACACCACGGCTTTCTCTTCTTCAAGAATATTATGACATACAACAACCGGTTATGGTTGTGTATAAAGACCCGACAAATGAAACTGTACTTGGAGTAAATATCCATTCCGGTCAAACTGTTGTTATGGATACATTTCCGGAAGGAATGGTGGTTCGCTATACCAAAAGCACTGAAAACGGGGAACTTTTTGTATGTGCTGCGGACGAAAGTTTTCTGCTAACAGGCAGCTTTGGAGAAATGGTTACCAAAAATTCAATACAGAATCAGCTAAGATGCTACCAGTCAATGACATTTCAGCATAAATGGACAGCAGAGCTGACTTCTTTTTCCTTCAGTTCACAATATATGCTGGAAGCTATTGGGGAGGACAGATTACTGTGGCAAACAGATACTGCAATCTGCCAAGTAGATATTACAAGCGGTGAGGTACTGAAAAACTGTGAGCTGAGTGCCGCCCCATTGTGGTCGGAGGCACAGGACGATTCTGCAATGTTGCTTCTGTCCGATGGATTTGTAGGCACTTACAACTATGATGATAATTCATTCAACAGCATAAAATATTTCAAAGAAAATCTACAGGCTGGATTTTGGAATGAGTCTGTATACGTTAATCAGACAAATAGTGTTCAGATCTTAGTATATTCCGATTTATGGGATAAAAATTGGGAGATTGTTGATAGTGCCAAAATCGGCTCCATCTCAGATTATCAAATACATGGTAAACTTGCAGCTATACTGCATACTGGCGGTATTAGTTTGATAGACACAAAAGAAAAATCCCTTTTATGGACATTGACAGAAGATATGTTTCAGAAAGGTAATTTATTAGGATTTTCTGATGACGGAAATTTCGTTTGGTTGTGCAGTAAAGACTGCAAAATCTATCAAATTGATGTTTCAACCGGAGAATATTGTGTCTTTGAATTGCCCGCTGAAATAAACGGAATTGCATTGTCCTATACCGTGTCAGATGGTTGCCCACAAAAAAACTGTAAGCAGTTTTATTTCACAGCATATGATAAGACGAATAATGATTGTTGTATTGTTTCTTGGGACAGTGAGTCAACAGAAACTTCGGTGTATCCATTATGTACTATCAATAATGAAACAGGAAAATCGGCTCTGCTATGCGTCAGTGACAGAGTAGTGTACGCTTGGGAAGAAAGTACAAAATCCATTTATCGCCTGAACACCAAAACATTGGAGACGAACACTATCCGGGAAAATATTACAAGCTATCCAATAGTTCAATTTATAGACGATAAAAATACGATTGCTCTGTGTGAGGATAACCATGTTACAATAATTTATGCAGATGGTAAGGAGCTATCTGTGGATTTGGAAGATCAGAAGGGAATTAGCTGTCATCTTATGAAAGATTCGCTGTTGGTTATTACTGATGGAGCAAAACTGATGAGATTCCATATCAAAACAGGTGAAAAAATGGGAGAAACAAGTCTGGAGATTTATAGCAGTTTCTTCTCCAATATTTCTTACGACTATCATCCCAATCTGATTCGCTGGACTCATATAGATGAAAAAACTCTGATCATTGACATATTCAATGCAGGAAATATTATTCAGACAGAACAATGGAATGTTGTTGCATTTGTTCCGGAATGTGTCGGCTATCTACCTGAGGAAAGTTGTTTTCTTACAGGTTTGGAGGGATTCTCACCGGACGGACAACAACTGGGAATCTTTTCGTATTACAGTACAGAAGAAATTCAAGCAATGGCAGAAAAAGCTTTGGAAAACTACACATTGACTTATGAACAAAAATATCAATACGGTCTCATAAAATAGCAACATTCCTGCTGTTAACAGATAAATGCTTTTGAGAATATTGGATAGATAAAGGATAGCCCTTGTTTTTTCAAAATAAATGTTTAATAGAAAAAGCTCAGCAAAAGCTGAGCTTTTTTTGATGCAGGTGACAAAATCAAGCGGAAACGTCAAGGTGAACTGAAGCAGCTTGTTCATAAATATACTTATAATTTTTGCTTTTTTACCGAACGGAGCTTCTGCATTTATTTTATCCTTTTAATAGCTTTATGACTTCCTTTAAACATTTAAAAGTACCACATAAAAATAACCCTCCTTACCGTATTTATCCAGAAAGAGGGTATATATAACTTTTCCAAACTAATTTAATTTTTGTATTATTTTAGTGATGTACAGCTTTCTCGTTCAACGATTCTATGAGGAACAATAATCTTTGTTGCAAGCAGATCAGGGTTTTCAATATGATTTATAATCTGTGATGCCGCTTCTATTCCAAGCTGCAAAGCATTTATATCAACGCTTGTAAGCTGCGGATGTGAAAGATGAGATAAAAGAGAATCGTTAAAAGACGCAACAGACAAGTCATCGGGAACCTTTAGACCTAAAGTATATGCTGTACTTATCAAAAGGGTAGCTAAAACATCATCGCTTGTAACTATTGCTGTAGGTCTGTCTTCAAGGGTAAGGAGCTCTTTTATTTTGCCATTGTTGTAATCTGGTATTCCTGCACACTCTACAATGTACTGTGAGTTCATTGGTATAGAATTTTCGGTGAGTGCAAGCATATATCCGCTTTTTCTGTCCTGAGAAAAATTGTATTCCGAGTCACTTGAAATATATCCGATTTTCTTGTGACCTTTGCTTATTAAAAGATTTGTAAGCTCACGGCTTGCCTGTATATTGTCATTGTCAACATATATCGCATCGCTTAAATCTTTAGATGCTTTACCTATAAGCACGTAGAGAATACCCTCGGAGTTTAGATATTTAATTACAGGGTCATCATGACGTGAGTAAAGAAGGATAAAGCCTTCTACACGGCCGCCTTTTACCATTGACTGGACAGTCTGTAAAAGTTCCTCATCGTTTTGACCAGTGATGATTGTGTTCATGTATTGTTTTTGATTACAAAACAAACCTATGCCTCGTATTGCTTCAAGGTAAAAAGATTTTTGATAAACATCATAATCGGAAGACGGAAGAAGAATTCCGAAAGTTTTGGAATTCTGAGTTGCAAGGCTCGTTGCCTGAAAATTCGGTTCGTAACCAAGCTCTGTCATAGCTTTACGGACACGTTCCTTTGTACGCCGGCTTATTGAGGGATGATTACTGCAGGTTCTCGAAACAGTAGAGGGCGAAACTCCTGCAAGTTTTGCCACATCTGAAATTGTTGCCATGATTTGCGCAACTCCTTTATGCAAATAATTATGAAATAATTATATCTCTTTCAACGAAACTTGTCAAGAAAACGTTGAATTTTTATAAGACATTATGAGATAATTTCATACAGTTATTAGCTATGCAAAAACATTATTGGTTAAAATTAATAAAAAATATTATTTGTAATTGTAAAAAAGAGAGAAATAGAAAAAAGTACTTGAAAAACAGAAATTACAGTAGTACAATCAAGTTACGAAAGCGGTTGCGTGAATTTGCGTAACGGATTGCACGAAAAAATTTAAAGGAGGTTAAATGAATGGTTGTGAATAGTTTAAGTTTATTAGTACCTATTAAATGCAAAGCAGTTCCGTTTAAAATGTTCTTGATACTTTTTTGCATATTTTGCAGAAAAAGAGAGTAATAAAAAACTATGCCGTCCGGCTGTTGTTTGCATTGCGTAAAACACAAATCACAGGTTTTGTGTTAAAATCAGGAAGTAAAACTGAAACGATAATTTAATGGTTACATATTATCTAAGAGAGGTAAAGGTTGGTGACTGGTCATGTCAATAGGCAGTAAGACAAACGAAAAAAACAAAACTGACAAGGCTCTTGATAAAAAAATTAAATCCGCTCAGGAGCAGTCAAAAAAGATTTCAAAGAAAAAATTCGTAAATTTTGAATTTTTGCAAAAATTGGGCAAGGCAATGATGGTTGTTATTGCTGTTATGCCTGCGGCAGGTTTAATGATTTCCTTGGGAAGCATGGTTCAGATTTTCGGAAAAGATAATTCAACTGCTATGTGGATTGGAAACATTGTGTCAAATATCGGATGGGGCGTTATTAACAACCTCAGCCTGTTGTTTGCGGTTGCAATTGGAGGTTCTTGGGCTAAAGAACGTGCAGGCGGAGCATTTGCGGCATCTATTGCATTTATTCTTATCAACTTACTTACAGGTTCTTTCTTTGGGGTTACAAGCGATATGCTTACAACAGAGGGAGCAACAACACACACATTGTTCGGACAGGAAATTCCTGTTGCAGATTACTTCACATCTGTTTTGGGAGCACCTGCTCTTAACATGGGCGTCTTTATAGGAATTATTTCCGGATTTGTAGGTGCTGTTGTTTATAACAAGTACTACAATTTCAGAAAGCTCCCGGACGCACTTTCATTCTTTAACGGAAAAAGGTTTGTTCCGTTGGTTGTAATGGTTTGGTCAGTGGTAATCGCAATTGTTCTTTCAATAGTTTGGCCGCTTATTCAGGGTGGAATCAATTCATTTGGTATTTGGATTGCAAATTCCTCAGAAACATCTCCTATCCTTGCACCGTTTGTTTACGGAACATTGGAAAGACTGCTTCTCCCATTCGGTTTACATCATATGCTTACAATTCCTATGAATTATACTTCTTTTGGCGGTACATATACAATTCTTACCGGAGCAAATGCAGGAACTCAGGTGTTCGG
>CALWIW010000054.1 GCA_944380855.1 uncultured Clostridia bacterium
AGAGTCCTTTTTTGTCCTGCGGAAGGATATAAGTTCGGAGGGTTTTTCATTTACAATTCCGCCACAGAAAAAACCTGCCGATATAAATGATAGAATTGAAGCTAATGCAGACACAATATATGTGTAGGTAACCAAATTTTCGGAAAATATTGCTCCTCCTATAAACGGAAGACAAATAGAGAGGACATAGAGGATTACGAGAGAAAGAATAAGAGAAAATCCGATTTTAGAAAAATAGGTGCGAAGTCTTATTTTTCTTTCACGCTTAAACATTTGTTCAAAATTGTTTGGATTAAAGTTTTGATTAAAATTATACGCATTATTCTGTTGTATCATTTAAATCCTCCTAATAAAAAACAGAGAAAGTTATTTTATAAACGGTATTAAGATAAAGTATATCACCCTTCGCTTTTTTTTACAAGCAGAATTTAAAGAGGATTGTTCCTTTGTTTAAAGTTTTTGCAAATGATAAAACGATAATATCTCGATTATATCTTTAAAAAGACTGTAACTCAAAATTTATGTGACTTATTATGCAAAATCAATGGGAATATTTGTTGTATTTGCTGAATTGTGTTGCACTTAGTAGTGAATTATGATATAATACTACGTTAGAATAATGTAAGTTATATTTATATCAAATAAAATCATTAAAGATAGTGTTTTGTTCTAAATTATTTAGGAGGTTAATATGAAGCAGCGTTTAAAAATAATATTTGCATCGATATTAGTTTTATGTACTTTTTCAGGTTGTGCCACATCATCACCGGTAAACCCACCTGAAGAAATTGAGGAAGTTAACCTTGATTGGTATATTAATTTTTCATGGATGAGTACTCAGTGGGGTGCAAGCGATGTGAGCAAAGAGATAACAAACCATACCGGAGTATCTGTTGATTTTATGATGCCTACAGGTAATGAGTCGGAAAAGCTTAACGCTATGATAGCACAGGACTCATTGCCTGATATAATAACTCTCGGATGGTGGGAACCTCAGGTACAAACTTTAATGAATACCGAATATACATACCCGTTAAATGAGCTTGCAGAACAGTATTCGCCTGAATTTTTTGATTATGCGGGAGAACAGCAGCTTGAATGGTACCGAAGCAGTAACGGCAACGTTTATTGTTACCCTAACTGTTCCATATCTCCTGAAGACCATGATAACGGTGCGGCAAGAGCTTCCAATCAGTCTTTTTTGGTGAGAAAAGATATATACGAGGCTTTGGGTTCTCCTGATATGTCTACTCCGGAGGGTTTTATGAATGCTATAAGACTTGCGGCGGAGAAATATCCTTATGTAAACGGTCAGCCTCTTATTCCTTTCGGAGCTCATGAATTTGATGAATACGGCTGTGATTCTCTTGGCGGTATGCTTATGAATTTTCTTGCTGTTCCCTTTGAAGAAGACGGAAAAATGTATGACCGAACCAGCGATGAAGAATATTTGAGATGGCTTAAGGTGTTCAGACAATTATTTTCTGAGGGATTAATAACTTCAGATATTTTTGTGGTAAAACGTGCTCAAATGGATGAACGAATTAAAAACGGACAGTATTTTTGTATGTTGTATCAGCATTCGGATATAGCGGAAGATCAAAAATATATACTTGATAATGACCCTGAAAGAGTATATATTGCTGTTGACGGACCTAAGAACAGTAACGGCGATCCTCATCGTCTGGCAAGTGTGGGAATAAACGGATGGACAGTTACATTTATTACAAAAAATTGTGAGAATCCTGAGAAAGCTATTGAGTTTTTAACTTTCCTTATGAGTGAAGAGGGTCAAAAGCTTACTTATTTAGGCGTTGAGGGCAAACATTATACTTGGGAAAACGGTGAAGCTAAATTTACTGATGAAGTTGAAGAGTTGTATTACGGAAATTACAATAAATTTATCAGTGATATCGGAGCAGATAATACCTATTGGATGATGGAAAATACGGTTATGCAAAACAAGTGGCCTCTTAAATTGGATGAGGTTTTATTGCAACCACAGGAATGGTCAGAGCAATATTCATATTATTGCGGACAGTACGAGATAAACTTGGACAGTTCTCTTCCGGAATATAAAACGGAAACTAAAATAAAAACTTTGTGGGGAACAACTTTGCCGAAATTACTTATGGCAGACAGTGACCAAGAGTTTGATCGTATTTTTGACGAGTACCTTGAGGAGAGAGACAGTTTGGGTTTTGATGAGTTAAATGATTTGTACACCGAGATAATGTTAAGCAATAAGGAACAATTAGGTTTAGAATGAGAGGTAAAAAAGAGTGCCTTTGCAAAAAAAGAAATTAAAACTTTCTAGCGGTACTAAACTGACAGCTGTTTGCTTTTTGTTTATGCTGTTTCCGGCATTGTTATTGTTTATAGGATTGCTCAATAACTGGCAGAAATCCGCTATAGAAGAACGTTCATCAAAGATGGAACGCAGTCTTTATACTGTGGAAAGTTCTGTTGAACAGGCTTCTGATCTATGCAATTTGTCTACTCAGGTTTTTTTAAATACAAGAAGTTTGTCTGATTATTTGCAAAAGCTTTCAGACAAAGAAGAAATTTCGTCTGAAGAAACACTGAGATTTTACAGGGAGGATATCTTATCCTTGGAAAAGATTCTTGTAGGTAATCCTTATCTGTATACCATAAGAGTGTATTCTTCTGAGTCAGGAATAACTGAAATGATACCTATTCTTTTCAGCGTTGACAGGCTTACAAATATTCCTTTTGATATTAAAGATTTAGACGAAAAATCATGGTGTATCGACTATCCTGAAAAAATTTTTGTTAACAGCAGTGCCGAACATATTATGAGTCTGATTACTGCCATAAAAGGAAAAGACGGAGAAATTATCGGTATACTTGAGGTAGGCGTGGAGATGGATAAAATCATGACCGATTTGTTTGTCTCCGATACGTATTACGGTACTGATTCTGAAACGGCTTTTCTTATTCTTGATGACGGTAGCAGATATGGTTCCTTTAATTCCTATGAAGTCAACAGCGAATATATAATAGAAAATACCAACAGCAAGGATCCAACTATACAGGTTGTTGACAGCACGCAGGGTGAATATCTTGTTGGCTGTGTTCATTTGGATAAATTGGGCGGTACTTATTATATGATGGATAGTTTGGCAGACATAAACCAAGCTATATTTACCCGTCAGATTTTACTTGTGCTGATCCTTGGTATTATATCTTTGTTTGGTGTTTATGTTATTAACAGAGTTATAAAAAATATTCTCAAGCAATTGTATCTTATACATGACGGTGTAAGAAGCTTTTCTGAGGGTAATTTTGACGCTGCAATCAGCGTTTGTGCAGATGACGAAATAGGAGTTTTTGCAAGTCAGGTTAACGATTTGCTTGAAAATATACGTGTTCTTGTAAAGAGTAACATGGAGAGAGAATTGCTTGTAAAAAATACTGAAATTAAAGCATTGCAAAACCAGATCAACGCTCATTTTATATATAATGTACTTGAAACAATTAAAATGATGGCAGAAATTGACGAGAGATACGAGATTGCCGATGCTGTAACAAGCCTTGCTAAACTTTTGAGATATAGTATGAAATGGAACAGGAGGACTGTAGCTCTATTTGAAGAGATTGAATATATTAATAACTACATAGCACTTATGAGTTTGAGATATGATCATCAAATAATATTAAGTCTTGATATACCTGATGAACTTATGAGTATTGAAATTCCGAAAATCAGTTTGCAGCCTGTGATTGAAAATTCTGTTGTCCATGGACACTATTATGAAGAAAAAGATTGTTTAATTAATTTAAAGGTGACACAAAAAGGCGAAGACTGCTATATAGAGATCACCGATAACGGCTCCGGTTTGAACAATGAGCAGATTTTAAGACTCAGACGCCAGATTTCCGGTTGTGAAGAAACACGCTCAAGTTCCGGTAATGGTATTGGATTGCATAATGTTCAGGACCGTCTGCATATGATGTTTGGAGAAAACTACGGTATATCTGTTTCATCCAAGCTTGGAGAAGGTACTACAATATGCATAAAGGTGCCGCGAAAATATAAGGGAGATGAGGTGTCGTAATGAAAACAGTTTTGATTGTTGAAGATGAAAAAATGATTCGCCTGGGCTTAGTTACGATGGTAAAACGAGCACCGGTAAAAATAGGTGAGATTTTGGAAGCAAAAGACGGACTTAATGCAATAGATGTGCTGTCTTCTCACAATGTTGATTTGCTAATTACTGATATCAGAATGCCGAGAATGGACGGAATAGAGTTGGTTAAGTATTGCAATTCTCTTGAAAATCCTCCGTTTATGATTGTAATCAGCGGTTATGATGATTTTTCATATGCCGTAGAAATGCTTAGAAACGGCGTTCATGATTATTTGCTGAAGCCTGTTGAAAGAGATAAACTTTACCGTGCCATTGAAAGTATCGAACAGCTTTTGGAAAAGAGAGATAAACAGCAAAAGGACGAGGACGAAAGGTTTCTTCTTGCACTGCGTTATATTATGCTCTGTAAAAACAGTACGGAAGAAGAGTGTTCAAGACTGATAAAAGAAAATCAGTCCCAGTTTTCCGAGTCAAATTACCGTATTTGCTGTTCCCGTGACCAAAAATTGATTCCTGATGACGCGATTGTTTTGCAGGAATCAATGGGGCGTTTTGTATATCTCGTGTTTGAAAAAGAGAGTCAAAGTCAATCTCAGTTATCTGAAGGTGCTTCTGCTGTTCCTGTAGGAATGAGTGAACTTCATAATGGTTTGCATGAAATGAACAACGCCTACAATGAGGCGATCTCTGCGTGGAAACTTTCGTTTTTCACAAAACATAT
>CALWIW010000055.1 GCA_944380855.1 uncultured Clostridia bacterium
TTTAGGGGGCTACCACAGGTAATATGCCCTTATAGGGCATGAGCAAACCACCAGTTCAACTGGTGGTTCTGATTTTCAGATAACAATAAGTCCGTTGGTAAAATCTCTGCCGATTTTACCTTTTTCTTTTAAGGTAAGCTCTCTGATATCGGTAGCTAAAATGTCCTTTTCTAAAATATTTTTTGCTGTTTCGTCCAAGGTTTTTATTGAATCAGAGGGCTTTACGATTATCGGCAGACGGGCAGAATCTTTAGCTATAGATAATATCTTTTTACCGGTTTCATTAAATCCCAAAACGCGAATATAGGGAACAGGCGTTTTTTGCATTTCTTTTGTTATGCCTAAAAGGAGATGAACCATAATTCTTCTAAGCCTGGCCATTGTGTAACGCTTTGTCTTTACTTTTTCTATTATTTCTGAAACGCTTCGGCAATTTCCGGCTGCGGCAAGTATTCTGTGTTCAAGCCCTTCCTTAACATCGGGAAGAGAGGCTAAATAACTTGGAGTTGTTGTTTTTAAAAGATATCTGATGATTGTATCAAACATTTCAAAGGAAACAGGTTCTTCGGTTAATTCAGTATCGGGGGTAAAACATGAAAAGTCAGATGAATTTTTATTATCAAAAACCATACTGCGAATTTTGGAGGCAGAGGCGATATTGTCTTTTATAGTATCTCCGTCGTGTTCTGCTCCTTTTCTTAAAAAAGCCATTGGCTCTATATCCGTGTTTTCCAAAGCCTTACAGTATTCCACGCCCAAAATATTGTTAGGTGTAGAAAGTATTTTCGCTGTTTCTTCACCGTAAATTTCAGAAATAGAATTGGTTAAGGCTCTTGGGTAATAATCGCCCTTTTTCATATGGGTTTTAACTATTTCCTGTACCTGATGGTCTGTGGAAGCACGGGCTGCTTTTATTATTTCCTCGGTTTTTCCGCTTTCACTTCCGAAGCATAAAAAGTCTATACAGCCGAGAGAGTCGGCACACCTTACGCCGTTTTCAGAAAAAATCTGAGCATTGGCAACGGCATACGGAGAGGGAAGTTCGATAACAAGGTCGGTGCCGTTTTGAAGGGCTGTTTTTGCACGGGAAAATTTTGAGAGTAACGCCACATCCCCACGCTGAGTAAAGCTGCCGCTCATGATAGATACAACTGCATCTGCACAATGTTCTTTAATTACTGAGTTTAAATATTTATGACCGTTATGAAATGGATTGTATTCACTGATTACTGCGGCTATTTTCAAAGAAACTACCTCTTTTCGATTTATTTCTGCAAAAATGTTTCTTCAAACTAAAAAGGTCTTGAAAAATCACAATTGTTGTATTATTATTATATTGTATCTTTATTATATATGAATTATTTTATAAGTTCAACAGAGGAGGAGATTACAGTGAAAATTCTTGTTATTAATGCAGGAAGTTCATCACTCAAATATCAGCTTATTGATATGGACAACGAGCAGGTTATTGCTAAAGGCAACTGCGAGAGAATAGGAATGGACGGTTCTTTTATAGGTCATAAGACCTTTGACGGAAGAAGCCGTACAGATACAGTTCCTATGCCTGATCATACTGCTGCTTTTATGCAGGTTAAAAAGGCTCTTACCGACCACGAGGTTGGTGTTATAAATGATTTGTCAGAGGTTTCTGCCGTAGGACACAGAATAGTTCAGGGCGGTGCTTTGTTCAGTAAGTCTGTTCTTGTGGACGAAGATGTTATTAAGGGAATAGAAAGCCTTATCCCTCTTGCACCTCTTCACAATAAGGGTCACGTTCAGGCTATCAGAGCCTGCCGTGATGTTTTCGGCGAGAATGTTCCGGAAGTTGTTGTATTTGACACAGCATTCCATTCAACAATGCCGCCAAAGGCATATATGTATGCTATCCCTTATGAATATTATGAGAAGTATCAGGTTAGAAGATACGGTTTCCACGGTACATCACATAGATATGTAAGCGGTGAAATGGCAAAAATTCTGGGCAGAGATATTAAAGATCTTAAACTCATCACCTGTCACATCGGAAACGGTTCTTCTATAACAGCAATTGACCACGGTAAGGTTATTGATACATCCATGGGTCTTACTCCTCTTGACGGATTTATGATGGGCTCACGTTCAGGTTCTCTTGACCCCTCTGTTGTTACTTTCATCGCAGAAAAAGAGCATCTCACACCTACAGAAATGAATGAAATATTAAATAAAAAGTCCGGCCTTTTGGGTATATCCGGCGTTTCAAGCGACGACCGAGATGTAACATCTGCGGAAAAAAGCGGAAATAAATACGCTCAGCTCGCTCATGAAATGCTTTATTATCAGATTGCAAAGACAATCGGCGGATACTATGTTGCATTGGGCGGCTGTGACGGTATCGTGTTTACAGCAGGTCTTGGTGAGCATCAGCATCCGTTGAGAGCTTCTGTATGTAATTATCTCCAGTGCCTTGGTGTTTCTCTTGATGAAGTTGCAAATGAAAATGCCAAGAGCGGTGAGAATGTATGCATTACCGATATTAAATCTAAGATACCTGTATATATCATTCCTACTAATGAAGAACTTGTTATTGCAAGAGATACAAAGGCTATTGTAGAAGCACTTTAATTTTTCTTGCAATAGAATCAAAATGCCTCGGTTTTATTAAAACAATAAACCGAGGTATTTTTTATGCTTGTTTTGCGTAAAATGTTTTGAAAGGAGCGATACATATGAACCAAACTACAGAAAAGAAAGAAGCAAAGGTTACAAGTAAAACTACATCCGATGCTAATCAGAGAAAGATAAATATGCTGACGAAAATGAAAAAGATACTAAATCGTTCTAAAGAAAGGCTTTTAAAAAAATAGTGACTTAAATTTTATGCAGCAGTGAACAGAAAAGGCACCGTTGAAAATAAACGGTGCCTTTTCTATGTCACTTTATGTATTTGCTGTTATTTTATGGAAAATAATAATAATTCTAACAACATATATTCTCTTTTAATGTATTATTTCCAGTGTTTAATTGTTGTCATAAGGAAAAAAATTATATTTTTATAAAAATGGTACTTGAAATATTTTTAAAAACATGGCAAAATTAAAAGATAGATGAAAATTTAATAGATTATCTTAATGTCTTATTATTTGATTTTTTAATAATGATATTAAATAAATGGGAGGTTAATATGAAAAATGAAACAGTAATTATTCTTGACTTTGGCGGTCAGTACAACCAGTTAATCGCCAGAAGAGTAAGAGAGTGCAATGTTTATTGTGAAGTGCATCCCTACAATAAAATAACCGTTGAAGAAATAAAAAACAAAGCACCCAAAGGCATCATCTTTACCGGTGGTCCAAACAGCGTTTATGAAGCAAATGCTCCTAAGGTTAGCTGTGAAATTTTCGAGTTGGGAATTCCTGTTCTTGGAATTTGTTATGGCCATCAGCTTATGGCTCATGTGCTTGGCGGTGTAGTTACAACTCCGGATACTAAGGAATACGGAAAGACATCCACATACTATGATACAAGCTGTCTTCTTTTCAAAGGACTTCCGTCAGAAGGTATTTCTTGGATGAGCCACACAGACTATGTAAAGGAACTTCCGGAAGGCTTCAGAGTAACAGCTCATACAGACGCTTGTCCAACTGCCGCTATGGAATGTAAGGAAAAAAAGCTATACGGTATGCAATATCACCCGGAAGTGAATCACAGTGAAAACGGAACTAAGATGCTTAGAAACTTCCTTTATGAGGTTTGTGAATGTTCCGGCGACTGGACAATGGAAAGCTATGCTAAAACAGCCATTGAAAATGTAAAGAATACAGTAGGCGATGGTAAAGTACTTTTGGCTCTCTCAGGAGGTGTTGATTCCTCTGTGCTTGCTATTCTTTTGGCAAAAGCTGTAGGAAATAACCTTACCTGCATTTTCGTTGACCATGGAATGATGAGAAAAAATGAAGGCGACGAAGTTGAAGCCGCTTTCTCAAATATGGATATAAACTTTGTAAGAGTCAACGCCAAAGATCAGTTCTTAGGTAAACTTAAAGGCGTTTCCGACCCCGAAACTAAGAGAAAAATCATTGGTGAGGAATTCATCAACACCTTTGAAGCTGAAGCGAAGAAAATCGGCAAAGTTGATTTTCTTGCACAGGGTACAATTTATCCGGACGTTATCGAATCAGGAGCCGGCGATGCTGCAACAATCAAGAGTCACCATAATGTAGGAGGACTTCCTGATCATGTTGATTTTAAGGAAATTATCGAACCACTTAGACTTCTATTTAAAGATGAAGTAAGACAGCTGGGTATTGAACTTGGACTTGCCGACTATCTCGTATGGCGTCAGCCGTTCCCGGGTCCGGGACTTTCAGTAAGAATTATCGGTGAAATAACCGAAGAAAAGATTGCAATACTACAACACGCAGATAAAATCTTCCGTGATGAGATTGCAAATGCAGGACTTGACCGTAGTATCAATCAGTATTTTGCGGTGCTCACTTCAATGAGAAGCGTTGGCGTAATGGGTGACGAAAGAACCTATGATTATACATTGGCACTTAGAGGAGTTACAACTACAGACTTCATGACTGCTGATTTTGCCCGTATTCCATACGACGTTCTAGAAACAATCTCAGTAAGAATCGTAAATGAAGTAAAAGGAATAAACAGAGTAGTCTACGATATAACAACCAAGCCCCCGGCAACCATTGAGTGGGAATAAACCACAAAAGTCTGAAAACCCAGTAATAATGCGGGTTTGCAGGATTTCAAAACCCTCGTTGATAAGATTTTGATAAGATTG
>CALWIW010000056.1 GCA_944380855.1 uncultured Clostridia bacterium
ATAAAATAATGGAACAAAATGATTTTATTGAATTTTTAATAAGCAACAAAGGAAATGATTTCGCATGGAATAAGTTGTTCCGAAAAAGTTCTTGGGGTAATATTCAATTTCCGGAGGGAAAAGTTTATGAAGATATTGCTGTAATGAATATGATAATGCGAAAATCCTGCCGGGTTGTATACATTGGTACGCCTTATTATCACTATGTACAGCATGACGGCAGTATAACGAGAAATAAAGCTTCATCTAATCTTTTAGATGGTGTGCATTTCAGAATGGAAAGATATTTATATATGAAAAATAATTATTCGCAATTTGAATCCTCGGCAAAAAGACAGTTAATAGATTTTGTGTTATGGATTCAATACTTGATTAATAATGATAAGGGTTATGACAAAAAACTAATAGACAGCCAGCCTGAGTTAGAGGGAATTTTGAAAGAATATTCTTCCGGAGTTGGTATTAAGCTTTTTGTTGTTAGTAAAATGGTATTGTATACTCCGTTTTTGTTTAAACTTGCTTCTAAAATTGTTTATCGAGTTAGATAATTGTAGAATTACTTGTAGGTATAACTTACGTGAAAAAGCCGTACGGGAGGTTTATTTTCCCGTGCGGCTTAACTTTGCAAAATATTACGGACAAATTATAACGCCATTTGATAAATCTTTTTTACGTCCTCTGCTGTAAGAGCAACAAATGCGTTTTCAAGACCAACACAGGCTTTTTTTGCCATGACGTCAAGAAGTTTGTCGTCTATTCCTACTTCTCTTAAAGTTGAAGGCATACCTAATGCATTAAAGTATTCCCTTGTTTTTGCTATTGCTGTTTTTGCAATATCATATTTATCCAAATTCTTGTCTATATCCCAAACGTTAACTCCGTACTGAACAAATTTATCCACTGTTTTATCGCTGAGAACATACTCCATCCAGTATGGTGTAAGTATGGCGAGTCCGGCACCATGGGTAATATCATAGTACGCACTAAGCTCATGCTCCATTGGGTGAATTGTCCATGCAACAGGTTTACCCCATGTCAAGGTGTCGTTTATAGCCCAGCTGCTTGACCACATGAGGTTTGCTCTTGCCTCGTAATTGTCAGGTTCTTCAATAGCTTTTACACCGTAATGGATTACAGTTTTAAGCAAAGCCTCCGCCATTCTGTCCTGCATATATCCTTCTTCGTTTGAAAAATATATCTCTAAAATGTGTGAAATTATATCAGAAGTGCCTGCACCGGTTTGAAACTTATTTACAGTAAAAGTATATGTGGGGTCAAGTATAGAAGCAACGGGACGCATTTTCGGATGGCCTAAGCCTATTTTGTCGTTTGTTTCCATGTTTGAAATAACTGCAAAGGTATCCATTTCAGAACCTGTAGCTGACAATGTCAGAACGCTGATTATAGGTGTTACTTCGGTAATTTTTGAAGGGTCAAGAACGATATCCCATGGATCACCGTCGTAATGTGCAGCAGCTGCTATAACTTTTCCACAGTCAATAGTAGAGCCGCCGCCTATAGGAATAACTATATCTATGTTTTCAGCTTTACAGATATCTGCACCCCTTTTTACTGTTGTTACTCTTGGGTTGGGTTCAACTCCGGAAAGTTCAAGACAAGAAATACCTGCTTCAGTCAAATATTTTTTCGCATTATCAAGTATTCCGTTTCTCTTGATACTTCCTCCGCCGTAAACGATAAGAGCTTTTTTTCCGTATTTTTTGGCAATTGTACCGATATTTTCAATTTGTCCTTTTCCAAACCAAATTTCGGTTGGAATTGAATAGGTAAAGTTAATCATGTTATTCTCTCCTTTTCTTAAAAAGATTACTATCTAATTATACTATTGATACTTAAATATGTAAATGATTTTGTTTATTTTTACGTTGAAACAAAAATAAATAAAGTAATAAGTAGTTAGTTATAATGTCATATTATGGAAATATAAAAAATTATTATTTTATTTTATGAGAAATGTGTGTTATAATAAAAACAACAGGCAAAGATAAAATTCTTCTTACTTTTTAAGGGAGGCTTCAGCGTAATGGAAAATAAAACTAATATTAAACAGGAAGACATTACCAGAGTAAAAGCGATGGGTTTTCTTTGGAACAAGGGAACAGACTGTTTTAACGGCCGTATTATTACACGAAACGGAAAAATAACAGCCGCTGAGAGTAAATGTATTTCAGAGGCTGCTGAGAAGTTCGGTGACGGAAACATTGTAATGACAACTAGACTCACAATGGAAGTTCAGGGTATTCCTTATGAAAAAATTGAGGATTTCAGAGCTTTTGTGGCTCAGGTAGGTTTGGAAACAGGCGGTACCGGTGATAAAGTTCGTCCTGTTGTAAGCTGCAAGGGTACAACCTGTCACTTCGGTTTAATAGACACATATGCATTGTCAGAGGAAATTTATAAAAGATTTTTTAAAGGTTACGCAAATGTGAAGCTTCCTCATAAGTTTAAAATCGCTGTAGGCGGATGTCCGAATAATTGTGTTAAACCTGATTTGAATGATATTGGCATAGTGGGACAGCGTGTACGTCATTTTGATGCTGAAAAATGCCGCGGCTGCAAAAAATGCATGATTGCTCAGGCATGTCCTTTGGGTGCAATTAAGGTTGTAGATGGTGTGGCTGTTACAGATAAAACTGTATGTAATAACTGCGGAAGATGTATTACTAAATGTCCATTCCATGCTAATGATGAATACGAAACTGCATACAGAATATATGTAGGCGGACGTTGGGGAAAGAGAACCGCCATGGGAAGAACACTAAGCGTCTTGCTAAAGAACGAAGAAGAAGTTTACAATGTGGTTGAAAGTGCTATTCTTTTCTTTAAAGAAAACGGAAATAAAAAAGAAAGATTTGCCGATGTTGTTACAAGAATAGGCATAGAAAATGTGGAAAAACAACTTTTAAGCGGAGAATTGCTTGAAAGAAAAGAAGAAATAATCGCAAAAGAATAATAAGAATAAATATAAAGGAACCGTGTTGATATTACAATACGGTTCCTTTGTAAATTTTAATTTAAAAGTTCTTTGAATTCTTCCTCAGTCACGGTGATGCATTCCAAAATTCCCTGATCAAGTGAAAGAGAAGCTTCATTTTCGCTGTAAATTTCTCTGAATACTTTTCCGTCAGAAAATCTTATTTTTATATATACAGAAGTTTCAGAGGATTCTCCGCAGTATATTAATATATATTCAGGCTCCGTTTCGGATAATTCTTCAGAGTAATCTTTGCTGTTGTCGGCATTGTTTACAATGCTGTCCAAAATCAGAAGTTGATTGGAATCGCTGTCAATTTTAAATTCTTTTACAAGTTGTTTGTCTTGGCAGCTGTAAAGCTCAAATATATTTGTTTGATTTTTTATCTGCGGCATATATTCTCCGTTTTGTGAGCAGCCGCTGAAAATAAAAAGAATAAATACAACCAAAACAACAGATATTTTTTTCATGATTTTTCCTCCGTTTTTTGAATTAACATTCATAGTTTTTGCTGATTTATTTGTAATATATTTTGTCCTGTGATAAAATATAAATGTAACTTAAAAGGGGAGAGCAAGCTATGAGATTATTTGTTGCTGTAAATTTTGACAAAACTTTAAAGGACGGACTTATAAAAATACGTGATGAGCTTAGAAGTAAAAGTGTTTCGGGAAATTTTACCTTAGATGAAAATCTTCATCTTACATTGGCATTTATCGGTGAAACAAGAAATATTCAGGGGGCAAAAAATGCCTTAGACAGAGCTTTTTCAAAATTTAATGCCTTTGATATCTGTACGGAAAAAACAGGAAGATTTTCTGACCTATGGTGGGTAGGAATTAAGAGAAATGACCCGCTGATTTCTGCCGCTGAAATGATTCAAAAAGAGCTTATAAATTGTGGATTTAACATAGAGAAGCGAAAATTTAAACCTCATATAACAATTGCAAGGCAGGTAATTCCAAAAGGAGAAATTACTTTGGATATACCTAATCTGTCAATGAAGGTCAGTAAAATTTCTCTTATGCAGTCTTCACGGGTTTTTGGAAAGCTGCGTTACACGGAAATATACCATAAAAATTTGATATTGATATAATTATAAAAAACACTCAATTTCTCTTGGTTTTGAGAAGTTTTGCTCCAGCTTCAATTTTATATTCTCACCTTCAAAGCTTCTTGCTTCTTTGGGACAAACCTTGGTACAACGCATACAGTTTATGCAAACGCTGTTGTTAATAAACATTGTTTCCTTATTTATTGCCCCCACAGGACAGCTCTCGGCACAAGCTCCGCAGAAATTACAAAGCCCCTCTATCCATGTTTTTATCATTTTTACAGGCTTTGGCTCAGGCAAAGGATTACCTGGAACAGAAATTTCTGAAAATTTATTATTAGTAATTTTTGATTTGACATTTTCTGCAAAAGCTTTTATTGCTTCTTTGTCCTTTTCATTGGGTCTTCCTTTTCCTAATTTATCGGAGTATATATGAGGAATTATGCAGGCAATGGCACCGATACAGATAAAACCTTGATTGCTGAGTATTTCTTTAAGCTGGGCAATAGCATCGTCATAGTGTCTGTTGCCGTAACAGGTCAATATTACACATGGAGTGTTGTTGCCTTTTATGTTTTTATAAAGATTATCAACAGGCGGTATGCGTCCTGCG
>CALWIW010000057.1 GCA_944380855.1 uncultured Clostridia bacterium
ATTTGAATGTTAAAACATTGGTGACAGCGGGAGGAGTTTCCGCCAATTCACTTTTAAGAAAGCGTCTTGAAGATGACTGCAAAAAGAACGGTTTTGCTCTTTATATGCCTGATAAAAAGCTTTGTGGTGACAACGGGGCGATGGTCGGCTCTCAGGGATATTATGAATATTTGGATAAAAATATTGCAAATTTAAGTCTTAATGCTGTGGCGACTCTTCCCATTGACTATAGATAATGTTTTGTGTATTACACACTTTAATAGTGTGATAGCTAAGGAATATTATTGATAATACCATAAAAATATCCTTTTAGCTGAAAAATATATCCAGTTATTCGATGTTGAAGTTTTTTAAAACCTAAATATAAAAATGCAGGATTAAAGGACGTATCGTTCATTTTGTATTATCATAAAAATACGAACTTCACATATTTTTAATGATTTTTATATATTGCTACTAAAAAACTTGTGTGAAAGTCAGCATAATTCGACCAATATATTGATTGATAAAGATTTGACAATGTGATATAATGTTCAAGGTATAAAAACAAAATTTATATATACTTTTTACCACTTGGTAAAACTCTCGAAAGGGGAAACAAAACAATGACAAACAACAAATCAGTTTTGGCTTGGCTTGATGAAATGAAAGCCCTCTTGACACCTGATGAGGTAGTATGGATTGACGGAAGCGAAGAGCAGCTTGAGTCTCTCCGTTCACAGGCTTGTTCAACAGGCGAGCTTATTAAGCTTAATGAGGAGAAGCTCCCGGGCTGCTATCTTCACAGAACTGCTGTGAACGATGTAGCTCGTGTTGAGGACAGAACATTCATCTGCTCAAGAAGAGAAGAAGATGCAGGTCCTACAAACAACTGGAAAGACCCTCAGGAAGCATACAAAATGCTATTTGATATCGCAAGAGGCAGCTATAAGGGCAGAACAATGTACATTATCCCTTATTCAATGGGTCCAATCGGTTCACCTCTCGCACAGATCGGTATCGAGGTAACAGATTCTATCTATGTTGTACTCAACATGGCTATCATGACCCGTGTTGGTCAGGCTGTTCTCGAAGTTCTCGGTGACAGCGAAGACTGGGTAAAGGGACTTCACTCACGCTGCGACATCGACGCAGAGAAGAGATATATCTGCCATTTCCCGGAAGATAACTACATCATCAGCGTTAACTCCGGTTACGGCGGAAACGTTCTCCTCGGCAAGAAGTGCTTTGCTTTGAGAATTGCTTCTTACCTCGGTAAGAACAATCAGTGGATGGCAGAGCATATGCTCATCCTCGGAATCGAGAACCCACAGGGCGAAGTTAAGTATGTTTCCGCTGCATTCCCATCAGCCTGCGGTAAGACTAACCTGGCTATGCTTATTCCTCCGGAGGGCTATACTTCAAGAGGCTATAAGGTATGGACAGTTGGCGACGATATCGCTTGGATGAGAAAAGGCCCAGACGGCAGACTTTATGCAATTAACCCAGAGAACGGCTTCTTCGGCGTTGCACCTGGTACAAATAAAAAGTCAAACCCAAATGCTCTTGCTTCAACTCAGAAGGGCACAATCTTTACAAACGTTGTTCATAACCTTGATGATAATACAGTTTGGTGGGAAGGCCTTGACAAGAATCCACCAGAGAACGCTGTAAACTGGAAGGGCGAGCCTTGGAACGGCAAGACAGCTACAGAGAAGGGTGCACATCCAAACAGCCGTTTCACAGCACCTGCAAAGAACTGCCCATGCATCAGCTCTGAGTTTGACTCAACAGCAGGCGTTCCGATTTCCGCTATCATCTTCGGCGGCAGACGTGCTCAGACAACTCCGCTCGTATATCAGTCAAGAGACTGGAACAACGGTGTGTTCGTAGGTTCAATCATGGCTTCTGAAACAACAGCAGCTGCAACAGGTGCAGTAGGTGTTGTTCGTCGTGACCCAATGGCTATGCTCCCATTCTGCGGTTACCACATGGGCGACTACTTCAAGCACTGGATCGAGATGGGCGAGCTTCTCGGCGATAAGGCTCCAAAGATCTTCAACGTAAACTGGTTCCGTCTTGACGATGAAGGCAACTTCCTCTGGCCTGGATTCGGCGATAACTTCCGCGTACTCGAGTGGATTATCGACCGCTGCGAGGGCAAGGCAGACGCAGTTGAAACTGCAATTGGCTATGTTCCACACGCTGATGATATCAACCTTGATGGTCTTGATATGGATAAGAAAACTCTCGAAGATATTCTCTATGTTGATAACGCAAAGTGGCTCAAAGAGGCAGAGGGTATCGAGGAATTCTACAAGAAGTTTGGCGATAAGCTCCCAGCAGAGCTTAAGGATCAGCTTTACAGCTTGAAAGAAAGACTTTCTAAATAATTGATTTATCAAAAATATTATAGCAGGCTGTATCAATTATGGTGCAGCCTGTTTGAATATAGGAAGAAATTGATAGTTTGATTCAAAGTTTTAGTATATTAAATTTAAAAAAACTTTAAACTGCTATTGACAAAAGGAAGGATATGGATTATAATAACTATTGGTTAGTAAAAACTAACTTTTTTATGAGATTGCGGTTAGTAGTGACTAATAATATAATCTGTAAATTCCTATGATAAACTGAGGTGAGAACTTATGACTTTAAAAGAAGCTGTAGAAGGTAAGGAATATATCATAAAAGATATAAAAACTGATGATGAAGAAATGGATTCTTTTTTGTTTTCACTGGGTTGTTATACAGGTGAATTAATAACGGTTATTTCACATTTAAAGGGCAGCTGTGTGGTTTCTATTAAGGACGGAAGATATAATATTGACAAACAGCTGGCGTCTGTAATACATATTTAATTAATTTTTCTTTGTATATTGGTTAGTTAAAACTAATTTGATATAAATACGTGGAAATTATTTTAGGAGGAAATGCTATGAGAATTGCTTTAACAGGCAACCCTAATTCAGGAAAAACCACGATGTATAATGCCCTTACAGGAAGAAACGAAAAAGTAGGCAACTGGGCGGGCGTAACAGTGGAGAAAAAAGAGCACCCAATAAAAAAGACATATTATTCCGGAAGTGAACAGTTAGTAGTTGTTGACTTACCCGGAGCCTATTCCATGTCACCCTTTACCGGTGAGGAAAGCATAACAAGCTCTTATGTAAAGCAAGAAAATCCCGATGTTATTATTAATATTGTTGACGCAACAAATTTGAGCAGAAGCTTGTTTTTTACAACTCAGCTTTTGGAACTTGGCATACCGGTTGTTGTAGCACTTAATAAAATTGATGTCAATAAGAAAAAGGATACAAAGATAGACACCGTAAAGCTGTCCCAAAAACTCGGTTGTCCTGTAGTTGAAACTGTTTCTACATCAGCAGACGGTTTAAATACTGTTATCGAAATGGCAGTTGCAAAGGTAAATAAAGAGCAAATTGCTCCGTATTCCCAGGGAAATATTGATTTATCTGATAAAAAGGCTGTAGAAACAGCAGACCGCAAGCGTTTTGAATTTGTAAACAGTATAGTAAGAGCTGTTGAATCACGCAAGGTGTTAACAAAAGACAAAAACTTTGGAGATAAAATTGACGCTGTTATCACGAATAAGTGGTTAGGTATTCCGATTTTCGCAGTTGTAATGTTTCTTGTCTTTCAAATTTCGCAGGTTTGGGTAGGTAAACCTATAGCAGATTGGCTGGTTGCCTTGTTGGAAACTTTTCAGGGCTGGGTAGGCGGTTTGCTTGAAAATGCCAGTCCTATAGTTTCAGCACTTATTGTAGACGGTGTAATCGGCGGTGTCATTGCAGTAATCGGATTTTTACCGTTGGTTATGGTGATGTATTTCCTTATTGCAATTCTGGAGGATTGCGGTTATATGTCACGTGTGGCAGTGGTACTTGATCCCATATTTAAAAAGGTAGGGCTTTCAGGAAAATCAGTTATTCCGTTTGTAATTACAATTGGCTGTGCAGTTCCGGGAATTATGGCAAGTCGTACAATCCGCAACGAACGTGAGCGAAGAGCCACTGCTATGCTTTCTCCATTCATGCCCTGCGGTGCAAAAATTCCTGTTATTTCACTTTTTGCCGGTGCCTTTTTTGATAACGCAGGCTGGGTAAGCACTGTTATGTATCTTTCCGGTATTGTACTTATTTTCCTTGGTGCTTTGCTTGTTAATAAAATTGCAGGTTACAAGTCCAGAAAATCATTTTTTATAATTGAGCTTCCTGAATATAAAATACCTTCTTTATGGAGTGCTTTTAAATCTATGTGCAGCCGTGGCTGGGCGTATATAGTAAAGGCGGCTACTATTATTCTCCTGTGTAATACTGCCGTTCAAATTATGCAAACATTTGATTGGAGCTTCGGTGTTGCGGAAACTTCCGATTCTTCCATTCTCGCCTCAATCGCAGGACCTTTTGCTTATCTTCTTGTTCCTATTGTGGGAGT
>CALWIW010000058.1 GCA_944380855.1 uncultured Clostridia bacterium
TTGGATGGGGCGACTGGCAGGCAGCTTCTGCTACCGTAACTGGTCTTATTGCTAAGGAAAATGTTGTTGGTACATTGGCTGTGTGCTTTGTAGGTCTTGAGAATTTTATTGATACTGAAGAACTTACTCTTATAGAGGGATCTGGTGCTGAAGTTGCGGGTATCATTGCAATAACAAAAGTAGCGGCACTTGCATACCTGATGTTTAATTTGTATACGCCGCCTTGTTTTGCAGCTATTGGTGCTATGAACTCGGAAATGAAGAGTGCAAAATGGCTGTGGGCAGGTATAGGTTTACAGCTTGGAGTAGGTTATACTGTTGGATATTTGGTTTATACCATAGGTACTCTTATAACTGCTCCGGCTGCTTTAAATATAAGTGGGGCGTTATGCGGCCTTGGGGCTGTTCTTGTGTTTGCTGCTGTGATTGCAGTTCTTATAAATAACACAAACAAAAAATTAAAAGCAGAATATAATTTAAACAATGGTAATAGTAAGAAAGAATATGCGGTGAGTAGATAATGATTGAAAATATTATAGCGATTGCAATACTTGTTTGCATAGTCGGCGGTATAGCTTTTTACTTATATAAAGCTAAAAAAAGAGGGGAAACCTGTATAGGGTGTCCCTGCTCAAAAAAATGTGCAAATAAAGGAAAATGCGGTAAAAACAGTGATAATTAATTATACCTTTATTTAATAAGAACAAGAAAACTCAGGCTCAAAAGACGGCCTGAGTTTTCTTGTTTGTATATGTATCAACACAGATATATTTTCACTGTATAGTGAATATATAATAGGGGAGTGAGAATTATGAAAAAGAAAAAGCAGTTGTATATTTCAGTATTATTAGTTTTGTTTGCAGCAGCAGTTTTTGAACTGATACTATTTTCAATAAAACCCTATGATTTGGAAGTAAGCTTAACCGATAATACATATGAAAAAACAGTTGACATTATTTTGCCTTTCGCAGGAAACAGCAAAGAACCTGAAAAATGTGCCTATAACAGTCTTGGTTCAGAAAAGGTTCGTGACGCCTATTCTGCTATAGAAAAAACTGTTTATTATATTTCGACCACAGAAAACGAAAACAATAAGTTTAATACTATGCCGGTATTTGCAAGCACAGAACAGTATTCGGAAAAAGAATTGCATATGGCTGCAACTGCTTTTTTTGATGATAATCCCCAGGTGTTTTGGTGTGATAAATCTATTATTTGCAGTTACTCGGAAAGCCGTGGGACGTACATATCTGCCGTTTCCTTGTATCCTGCAGAGAAAATAAATCCTATGATAGAAAATCTTATAAACAGTTTGTTAAAGATAGTAAGCGATTCTCCCATAACCTTAGATTATTATTATCTTGAAAAATATGTTCACGACAGTATCATTGATTTTTGCAGATATGCTTCTCCGTCCTCGGCAGGTGGACTTGCTTCTACTGCTTATGGTTGTATTGTAGAGAAAAAAGCTAACTGTGAAGGTATAACAGATGGTTTTAATCTTTTAGTAAAATGCTTGGGAATGGATACTTTAAAAATATACGGGAATGCACAGGGGATAGGTTTACACACATGGAGCTGTGTTAAAATCTCAAATGATTGGTATATGACCGATGTGACATGGGATATGCGTGATAACCCACATAAGTATGATTATTTTAATATTTCCACTGCTGAAATTTCTAAAACTCATACTATTGAAAAGACATACAACGAAGTAGAAATAAATAATTCACTTCTCGAGTTATCGGATAAATATTATAATATATTTGTGCCGGAATGCGGCGACCTTAATCAAAGCTATTTTGCCAAAGAAGGTTACCCTGTTACAAAAAAATCAGATGTGCATAAAAATCAATATTTATTGGATTATATCTACAGGTCATATAAGTCCGGAATTAATTATTGTGCATTAAAAATAAGTACAGATATTTTATCTGTTGAAGAAATTGTAGATACATTTTTTGAGGAAGATAATCTCAATTACTATAATTCAAATATTAAATACAGACTGTCTGACGGGGAATATTTGTCAATCACCAAGGAAGACTCAGAAATTTTAAACGAGAATGCAGGAATACTTGTACTTAGATTTTAATGTAAATCTAAGTATCTTAGAATGATAAATTAATTTTAATCAACAAAGAATAAACCCCCATAACGGGGGTTTAAATCTTAATAATCAATGTAGTCGTTTATATAGTTTTCTTTCTCGTTAGAATTCTTAGAAGATGAGCTGTATATATTTGTATCGCTTGATGAAAAAGAACTTGTATCCTCATAATCAGGATTTTTATTTATCGTTGAAGATTTTCTTGTATACGTTTTAACATCATCATTATCTTCGCGGTATCTGTGACTTGTAATATCAAAGCTGTCACCGTAAGAATTTGAAGATGTTTGATGTCTTGGACGTTTAACGCCTTCGTCCGCATATCTGCTTCCTTTTATAAAATCATGGGAAGACTGACGAGAACTTATATCCTGTGCACGTTTTCCGGCAGAAGTTCTGGACTGAGGTGTATTAGAAGAAAGAGAACCGCTTCGTGATCTTGCTCTGTTTTGAGGTGCTTTTCTTCTGTTTGTGTTCATGTTTCTGATATAATCTTCTCTGCGTTTTTTTGCAATCGCTCTTTGTTTTTTTGATGAGAGAACTGCATATGTTATGCCGCAAAGTCCGATAAGAACGAAGCCCAGTCCTAAAAATAATATCCATTCACCGTCATCATTGTTAGCGGTATTGTTTTTAATGAAATTAAAATCTTCTCCTGACTGTTCGTCGCTGCCCTGCTGAAGATCAAGAGAAATCTGTTCCCAATCATCGCTTGACAATTCATCGGCACTTACAGTAAAAGCTGTCGAGAAAGAAAAACACATAATCAAAGCCAAAAACAAAGACAATGTAATTCTTTTCAATTTTGCCATATACTCCTCATTCTCCTTCTTCATTCTAAAACTAAAGTAAGATTTGTAACTTCTTATTACTCGAACATAGACGGCTTATAAGAATTAACTACACCTGTATTTTCCTGAATGTCCAATCCTTCTGTAAGACCGTCGAGATAATCCTGGAACTCCTCTGATTTCATTGCTGACAAAATGTTAAAGCTTTCTGCTTCATCATCTATATAATCTGCAACAGAATCAGCTATAGGAGCTTTATATACAAGGTAAAAATATGCATTTTCAGCCTCACCGATCTTTATGAGAGAAGCTGTTCCTTCGTCCATGTCTTTGATTGCTTTTATAACATCTTCATTTAAGGAAGATTCATCAAGATTTTCAACTGTACTTGTAGATGGATCAGATTCAAGTTCCTTTAATGCAGTATATGCAGTCATCTGCTGAGCAAAAGTTCCTGTGCCGTTGTTGATGTTGTCTGCATATCCCTGAAGAGTTGCTTCAATCTCTGCAATATCTTCATCAGACATAGCTGTATATGTTGTTGAACCGGAATCATCTGTTGAGGAGTCTGCAAGACGTACATTAAGGTAACTGTAGCTTGTATAGTTATCTGTAAAGAATTTTGTAAGGTCTTCCTTGCTTACAGCAGTTTCCTCGTCGTTGATATATATTTCTTCAAATAATATTGTCTGTCTTGTAGATGCCAAATAGCTTGCTCTCTCAAAACTCTCGTACGATACACCGTAAGGTTCAAGAATATCCTTGTAAGGAGTAGGCATCATGCCGTAGGAAAGATACATCTCATAGTATGGACCTAAATCCCAGTCATTTTTTGCGGTTTCTTTGGCTGTTGTTTCATCAGCTGACGGAATTGTTAAACCTCTTTTCTTAAACTCTTCCTCAATTGTAAGGATATTTTTTGTGAGTTTTTTAGCCGTATCAACAATCCAGTCTTTTGCAACTGCTGTTTCACCTTTGTCATCGGTTATTGTGAGATTCAAGAAAGAACTTTCTGCGTTATAACCCTCTGCAGAGGAGGCGTACTGGGCAGCCTGATTGTAGGCTGTATAAAGTGCATAGATATAAACGCCTATCTGCATTTCATTGTCGCCGGTTTTATAAGACCATTCCGGTTTTGAACTGCATCCTGAGATTGACATAATCATAAGCACCGCTAATAAAGCAGCGGTGATTTTTTTAATTGCTTTCATAAAAAATTACCGTCCTTAAATAAAATTCATCATCAAAAAAAGATGATAGCATATATCGATAATTATACACCAAATATTTACGCTTGTCTATAAAAATCTATAATTTTACAAATTTTCATAAAACTTTCACCTCTTGGCAAGTTAATTACCCCTTTAAACAATGTAATTATACTTTCATATTTGAAAAGATTTCCAATAAAAACTCCAGAGGTTTTTCGTTTTTTGAAGCTTTTATAATAATATATGGTTTCTTTCCGGCATTTAA
>CALWIW010000059.1 GCA_944380855.1 uncultured Clostridia bacterium
CAGTGAGGACTGCAGGGGATTGTGCATGAAGTGCGGAAAAAACCTCAATGAGGGTGACTGCGGCTGTGATAAGGGTTCTGTGGATCCGAGGCTCGAGATTCTAAAGCAGTTAATTGATTGATATAAAAAGAAGGAGGTCTTTGAGATGGCAGTACCTAAGAGAAAACTTTCAAAAGCAAGAAGAGATAAAAGACGTTCTAACGTATGGAAGCTTCAGGCTCCGGCACTCTGTGTATGCCCAAACTGCGGCGAGTTCAAGGCTCCGCATAAGGTTTGCGGAAACTGCGGTATGTATAGAGGCAGACAGGTTATCGTAAAAGAGGCTTAATTTAAGCTTAACAAAAGAATTAGGCGGCGGAGGCGTGCAAAATACACGCTGCCGCCCTTTTGTTTGTATTGCAAACTTTTTTGTTTTTGGGTATAATTAATCTAAGAAGAGTCGGAAAATACAAGTATCGGGAGGATATGCGGTGGCTGTAAAAATCGAAGCTGTGACAAAAAACAGTCACGGAGAAAAGCACGGTATAGAGGCAGGAGAGTATCTTGTTTCAATTAACGGAAATGAGATTGTTGATGTTCTTGATTACAGGTTTTATCAAATTAACAGGGAATTGAATTTGGTTATCAGAAATCAGAAGGGTGAGTCCAGAGAAGTTACCATAAAAAAGCCTGAATACGATGAAATAGGCTTTGAGTTTGAAACATATCTTATGGACAAGCAGAGAAGTTGCAGAAATAAATGTATTTTTTGTTTTATAGACCAGCTTCCGAAAGGTATGAGAGAGAGCCTTTATTTTAAGGACGATGACAGCAGGCTTTCTTTTCTTTTCGGAAACTATGTCACCCTTACAAACCTTACCGAGCATGAAATAAGCCGAATAATAAAAATGCATATAAGCCCTATAAATATTTCCGTCCATACAACAAATCCCGAGCTTCGGGTAAAAATGATGGGAAACCGTTTTGCCGGAGAGGCTTTGTCGATTCTTAACCGCCTTGCCGAGGCAGGAATACAGCTTAACTGTCAGATTGTTGCCTGTCCGGGAATAAACGACGGAAAGGAACTTGAAAGAACCCTTTCAGACTTGGAAAAACTCAATGTAAATATGACGGCGGTTGTTCCTGTGGGACTTACCGATTACAGAGAGGGACTTTTTCCTCTTACCCCGTATAATGAAAAGTCAGCGGCAGATACTCTTGATATTGTAGAGAGCTTCGGAGAAAGATGTGTTCAAAAATACGGCAGAAGAATTTTTTATGCCGCCGATGAGCTTTATATAAAGGCGGGAAGAGAAATTCCGCCTGTTGAGTTTTACGAGGATTTTCCTGCTCTTGACAACGGCGTGGGGCTTATAGCTCTTTTGAAAGACGAGCTTTCCTATGCGGTTGATGACTACAGGGAAGATACCCCAAATTATAAAGAAGAGGCGGCAAAGGTAAAAGGAAAAGTTGCGGTTGCCTGCGGAGAAAGTGTAAGACCCTTTCTTGATGATATGTTAAATATGGTCAGAGAGGTTTTTGAGAATATAGAAATAAATGTGGTAAGCGTTAAGAACAGGTTTTTCGGAGGCGGAGTGAATGTTTCGGGACTTGTAGTGGGAAGAGATTTGATTGATACCCTTAAAAACGTGGATATCGGTGACAGACTGCTTATTCCCTCGGTTATGCTTCGTTTTGACGGCAAGGTGTTTCTTGACGATACAACTTTGGAAGAGGTGGAACAAAAGCTTTGTGTTCCGGTTCTTCCGGTCAATAACAGCGGGCAGGACTTGCTGGACGCTGTTATTTCTTCAGGAAGGAGTGATTAAATGGCAAAAGCGATAGTTGCTATAGTCGGCAGACCTAATGTTGGAAAATCTACACTTTTCAACAAGCTTGTGGGTCAAAGACTTTCAATAGTAGACGACAAGCCGGGAGTTACAAGAGACCGTATTTTCGGCGAATGTGAATGGCGTAACAGAAAGGTGACGGTAATAGATACCGGAGGTATCGAGCCTCATTCCGACGATATTATCCTTTCACAAATGAGAAGACAGGCAGAGCTTGCAATAGACATGGCAGACGTGACAATCCTTGTTACTGATATACGCTCAGGTATGGTTGCAACCGATATGGAGGTTGCCTCTATGCTTTTGAAAAGCGGCAAGCCTGTTGTTCTTTGCGTTAATAAGTGCGACAAAATAGGCGAGCCTGAGCCTGAATTTTACGAATTTTATAATTTGGGTATAGGCGACCCTATACAGGTTTCTTCTGTTCACGGTCACGGAACAGGCGATTTGCTGGACGCTGTTTATGATCTGCTGCCGCCTGAAAACGGTGAGGAAGAGGAAAGCGAAGTAATAAGCGTTGCGGTAATCGGAAAGCCAAATGCAGGCAAATCCTCTCTTATCAATAAGATAACAGGTGAAGAACGCTGTATTGTTTCAAATATTGCAGGAACTACAAGGGACAGCATTGACACAAGAGTTGTAAACAAGTACGGTGAGTTCAACTTTATTGACACAGCGGGACTCAGAAGAAAGAACAAGGTTGACGACGCTATTGAAAAATACAGCATAATCAGAGCAAAAATGGCAATTGAAAGATGTGATGTCTGCGTTATTATGATTGACGGTGAGGTGGGTTATACCGACCAGGACAGCAAAATTGCAGGACTTGCCCATGAGGCAGGAAAAGGCTGTATAATTGCCGTAAATAAATGGGACGCAGTGGCTAAAGACGACAAGACCATGAACGAGTTTCGAAAACGTCTTGGTATTGAGTTTGCCTTTATGTCCTATGCTCCAATGGTTTTTATATCGGCAAAAACAGGTCAAAGACTGGACAGACTGTTTGAGCTTATCAAGCACGTTGCAAACCAAAATTCCATGAGAATAAAAACAGGTATGCTTAACGAGCTTTTGGCTCAGGCTACCACAAGGGTTCAGCCGCCTACAGACAAGGGCAGAAGGCTTAAAATATTCTATATGACTCAGGCAAGCACAAAGCCGCCTACATTTGTATGCTTCTGCAACGATGCCGAATTGTTCCATTTTTCCTATCAGCGTTATCTTGAAAACAGAATTAGAGAGACTTTCGGTCTTGAGGGTACACCGATAAGATTTGTTATCAGAGAAAGAGGAGATAAGTAATGTTAGACTTTTTCACATCAAACATTGTACTGCTTGTTATTATTGCAGTTATTGGCTATCTTTTGGGAAGTGTAAACTCTGCGGTTCTTATTACCAGGGCGGTAATGAAAAATGCCGATATAAGAACAATGGGAAGCGGAAACGCAGGTTTTACAAACGTACTGCGTTCCGTAGGAAAAGGCCCTGCAATTTTTACAATTACCTTTGACTTTATTAAAGGCGTTTTGTCCGCAGTTGCAGGAAGTATTTTGGTTTCTTCATTTGTAACAGCTCCAAACGAACTGCTGCTTTCAGAGTACGCAAGATACGGAGCATATATCGGCGGTCTTTTCTGCATTTTAGGACATATGTTCCCTGTATATTTCGGATTTAAAGGGGGAAAGGGAGTTGTTACCTCTGCCGCTTTGATGGCAGTTGTGGATTTAAGGGTATTTGTACTTATTCTTGTTACCTTTGCAGTTGCTTTCCTTTTTACAAAGATAATTTCTCTTTGTTCTCTTATCTGTGCTGTTCTGTTTCCTGTTTATACATATTATTTTGCTTATGTGTTTGACTATATGGGAAGCTTGAATACGGAAAATCCAATCAGTATGGATTACGTTATGATTACCACTGCATTTGCAATTGCTATAGGACTTTTGGTTATTATAATGCACAGAAAGAATATAGGACGTCTTATCAGAGGAGAAGAAAAGAAAATCACAAGCAAAAAGAAAAGCTCTTAACTTTACATATTGACTAAACAATTCAAAAGCTATAAAATATACCACAGAGGTTGCTCTGTGGTATTTATTTTTACATATTAAAATCAGGGCAAAATTAGTTAAAGGAGTTTTGGAAAATGGATTGTATTTTTTGTAAAATAGCAAACGGTGAGATTCCCTCAAATAAAGTGTACGAAGATGAAAAAATTCTTGCTTTTTATGATTTGGAGCCTCAGGCACCTGTTCATGTTTTGGTAATTCCCAAAGAGCATATCTGCTGTGCGGACGCACTTAACAGTGAAAATTCAGAGATTGTTGGTTATATTTTTTCAAAAATACCGGAGATTACGGCAAAGCTTGGACTTACA
>CALWIW010000060.1 GCA_944380855.1 uncultured Clostridia bacterium
TGGATAGTCGGATTCGAACCGACGGTCTCCAGTGCCACAAACTGGCGCTTTAACCAACTAAGCTATACCCACCATATGGCGCGCCAAAAGGGACTCGAACCCCTGACCTACTGCTTAGAAGGCAGTTGCTCTATCCAGCTGAGCTATTGGCGCATCAGTTGTGCAACGCTCTGGCGTTGTCAGCTTGTATATTATACATCGCCAATATGGATTTGTCAATACTTTTTTGAAAAAATATTGATTATTTACGGGAAACAGCGTGATAATAGTATTCCCGGAATTTTTAAATTATTCCGGGAATTTTGTGCTGTTTTTTAATTTGGTTCTACAAAAGGAACGCCGAGATATAAGGCGATACCCTGGGCAAGATTTTTTCCTATTTTATCTATATTATCCCTGATCCACTGTGCTTCTGTGGGATTGTCATGGTAAGCTACCTCTGCAAGTACTGCCGGGGCTTTTGTGCGTTTTACTTCTGCCAGTGTGGTGGTTGGAATAATTTCTACGTTAGACGGATTTGGGTAAATATTTTTATAGTTTTCCGAAATAACGGTTGCAGCCTCTTTACCCTGACTGCTGGTGGGATAAAAGTAAAAATCCGCACCGCTTAGTTTTCCCGCTAAATTCTCCGGTGCTGCGTTGGAGTGGATAGCAAAGTGAAGGTCATAGTTGCCTTTGTTGGATTGTTCGATGGCTTGAGTGAGAGTCTGTTCAGGGGAATTTCTGTCAAATTCTATATTGCTGGCTCGAAGATAGGGTTCCATTGCGTCGGCAATCAGATTCATATAATATTCTTCGTTGCCTCCGTCAACATAGGGATTCCATTCCTGTAATGATGGACTTAAAAATATTTTGGGCATAGATAATCTTCCTTTCATAAACATAAGGTATGCGGCACAAAGTGACGCCGTTAAAATATATATGATAAACTTTCGCAGGATTTGATTTTTAAAAAGCTTTTTCATTTTTATTTCTCAAGACCTGTTCTTTTAAGTATTTCTTCCGCTGAGTTTTCAGGTGTTACAATAAAACGCCCCAGCCCGAAAAGGCTGTCGCTGTTTCGGGTTATGATATTCAGCCTTTCTGTCGCTGTCAAAGAGGAAGAAAATCCAAGCTCCTTTATAAGCCGCTGAGAATAATCGTCAAAGGCTCCGTAGGGATAGGTAAAGCATAGAGGTGTAACGCCTGTATTTTGAGTAATAAGATTTTGTGCTTTGCTTATATCTTCACCTACTGTTTTTTTATAGCTTTCGTAGCTTTCGCCCTGAAGCTTTGTAATACCTTTTCTGCCTTTTAATGAGTGCAAATTATATGTATGATTTTCAACTGTAAAGGTGTTGTTTTCCATTGCACTTTTCAGCTGCTCCCAGCCTGCACAGCCATATACGGGGGAGATATTGTCAAGGTTTGAATATTCCTCTGTACAGCTTACAATCGGGGAAATGACAGCGGTAAAGCCGTACTTTTTAAGTATGGGTTCACCGTAAAGAAGATTGTTGTAATAACCGTCGTCAAAGGTAATCATTACAGGTTTTTCGGGCAGTGGCGTACCGTTTGTTACAAAATCAACAAGCTGGGCAAATGTTACAGAGGTATAGCCGTGTTCCTTTAGATATTTAATATCCCGTTCAAAATCACCGGGAGAAATTACATATGTGCCTTGCATTTTTATGTCTTTTTGCAGGGAGTGATACATAAGGATCGGAAGCTTTATTTGTTCCCTGTTTGTGTTATCCCCTGCAAAAATAAAGCCGCACATGGAAAATACAGTCAAAAAAAGCATTGCCAAGGCTGTAAGTATATATGACGGTTTCAAACGAATATTTGCATACAATTTGCATCACCTTTTCTTCTCTGAAATAATTATATTTTGGAAATTAAAAAAATATTACAAAAAGGTCTTTACAAATTAATTTCGATGTGGTATGATAATTTCAACAAATTCAGTAATAATTATTGATTTGAGGTGATTTTATCAGGCGGTTAAATTTCAGCAGTAAAAGACTTGCAATTTATAATGCTATCTGTAGTACCGACTGCCACCCGAGTGCAAGATGGGTCTATGACAACCTTAAAGATGACCGTCCTGATTTAAGCTTGGGTACAGTTTACAGGAATATTTCTCTGTTTAAAGAACAGGGAGTTGTGAGATATGTTGCAACTGTTGACGGCGAAGAGAGAATAGACGGTCGGACAGACCCCCACGCTCACTTTGTCTGCAACAAATGCGGAAGAATTTATGATGTAGAGGATACCAAACCGACTGCGGCTGAAACTGCTCTTATGGGAGACGGATTCAGCGTTGAAAGCAGAAGCGTTACATATTACGGTGTATGCGGAAAATGCTGTAAGTAAGCGGTTGGTTTGATATTAAATAAAAAGAATTAAATTTTAATTTAGGAGGATAATATTATGGCAAAATGGGTTTGCAATGTATGCGGTTATATTCACGAGGGTCCTGAGGCTCCTGAGGCATGTCCTCAGTGTAAGGCTCCTGCTTCAAAGTTTACACAGGTTCAGGAAGGTGCTACATATGCTACAGAGCACGTTGTAGGCATCGCACAGGGTGCTTCTGAGGACATCATGGAAGATCTCAGAGCAAACTTCAACGGCGAGTGTGCAGAAGTAGGTATGTATCTTGCAATGTCAAGAGTTGCAGAGAGAGAGGGCTATCCTGAAATCGCAGAGGCTTTCAAGAGATATGCTTTCGAAGAAGCAGAGCATGCAGCAAAATTTGCAGAGCTTTTGGGTGAGGTTCTCACAGACAGCACAAAGAAGAATCTCGAGATGAGAGCAGAAGCAGAAGCAGGTGCTTGCATGGGCAAATTTGATTTGGCAAAGAGAGCTAAGGCTGCTGATCTTGACGCTATCCATGATACAGTTCATGAGATGGCAAAAGACGAGGCTCGTCATGGCTGTGGCTTCGCAGGACTTCTCAAGAGATATTTCTAATAATTAACAGAAATATAAGATAAAAAATCAAGACGCTGTTATTTTGGCGTCTTGATTTATTTTTTGTTAAGCATTTAATATATTAGTGTATCAACAATAAAGCTACCGCAGACATAAAGTTTGCGGTAGCTTCTGTTTTGCAGGGAAGCAAAAGATAAATACATTTGTAACAAGTAATCGGTATTGTTTTAATGTTTTTTCTTATTAAATTAAAATCTTTTAGAATTATGACAATATACTCAAATAAAATACTGGCAAGATATTTTATTTGATGCCTCTCTGTTGAAAGTATTATAGCACATATTCATATAGATGTCTACTATAATAGATATCTTTTTTAATTTTTCTGCGTACACTAATCCCTAAGGGAGGTTGTCGTTGATGATAGAATTTGATAAATATGCTGTGGGAATAGTTATTCGTCGCCTTAGAAATGAGAGAAAGCTGTCCCAAGAGGTTTTAAGCGGACTCTCGGGCCTTGCAAGAAGCCATTTGGCTATGATAGAGAAAGGTGATAAACAGGCAAATTTTGAAACTGTATGGAAAATAGCAAATGCCTTGGGTATTATGCCTCACCAGCTTGTATATCTTATTGAAAAAGAAATTACAAATAAGGATTGATAAAATGTGACAATTATAAATCCATATAAATCAGTTTTTATATTTTGTAATAATATTTATTATTATATAAAAAACAGTAAAAAGATAGTATACCCAATGTTTGTTTCATTTTTTAATGAATAGATATGTATATTCTTTTGTCCGCAAAATAAACATTTAGTATGCCGGCTGTTCAATCTATGGCTATGATTTATACAGTTAAACAGTATAAAATAAATATAAAAAAATAACAGGTATGAGGGAATTTTCTTTCCGTCATACCTGTTTTACTGTCCGCCGAAAAGGCATGATAAAACCACCAGTTCAACTGGTGGTGGGTAAAAAATCTTATAGAAAAGTAAAAGAAGAACCTCCCATGCTATAATAGAAGTGGTTTGCCGACCACACAACTAAAAAAGCAATAGGAGGTTGAGTCATGGAAAATGACATAAATAGTTTATCACATTCTAAGTGGAGATGTAAATATCATATAGTGTTTGCAACACTCATCTGAATCACACACAGGTAAAACGGATGTTACAGCTCCGATTTCCTGTGTGTTTTCTATGTAACCGGTTGCCCGGAAGAAGTCATCGTAATCTTCTTTCGAGCAACCTTTAATGAAGATGTGGCAGTG
>CALWIW010000061.1 GCA_944380855.1 uncultured Clostridia bacterium
CTTTAGGGGGCTACCACAGGTAATATGCCCTTATAGGGCATGAGCAAACCACCAGTTCAACTGGTGGTTCTGATTTCGCTGCTTTCGGTATTCTTCTCGCTGGAAGTATTTTCTTCTCCGCTGCTTTCCGTTACATCTGTTACGGATATATTTTGAGAACCGTCACTGTTCTCTCCCTCGGTAGCATTTACACCAAGGCAATTACAGGACAAAAACAGCAGGGACAGAGAAAGCAGAGAAACCAAGCAACGCTTAAACTTAATTTTCATTTTCATGTTTTCTCCTCTTTCCCGCTATTAAAAATACGTCTATAAGCACGCAGGCTCCCAGCAGACACACAAAAACAGGAACATTGCTCTGTTGTCCTGTCTGAGGAGGAAGCTCCTCGGTAGGCTTCTGTATAGGAGTACTTTCCGATTTCGGATTAATAATCAGGTGCATATATTCCTCTTCCGTTTCAAAGGTATACGGAAGATTGAAAAGCACAGGTCCTGAGGAAACAATTTCATTTCCCACAGAATACTCACCGTCAAGAGCCAAAAGGTATATGCCTTTCGGAAGCTTTTCAAACATCACTTCACCTTTACTGTCGGTAACTCCCTTAATTCCTGCCATATTGTTTTTATCACAATATTCAAAAAGCTCTTTTGAAATACTTTTTTGTTTTTCAGCAGTAAGGGAATAATACTTGTCCATATCAACCACGCCGTTTTCACTTATGTCCGGTTGATTTTTAAGATAATCCGAATCAGTTACATTGTACAGTACAAATTCCGCATTATTATATACTGTATCGCCGTTTTTAAACACCACCTGCACTTTTCCCGTATCGCCCAAAGCGTATACGGAAAGCCCTCCAATCCCCACAAATAACAGAGCAAAAACAACTGCAAGGGGCGTTAAAATACATCTTTTTCTCATCATCTTAAACATAATCACATCCTTTCAACAGTGTATCCAATTTCTTTTTAAGTGACATAAACCACCTCCCTATTGCCATACACAATGTAAATACAACAATTACTATCAAATTCTATTTTAGTAATAAAGTTATGATTTTTACAGCGTAATGAATAGAATAAATTCATCAAACACACATATTTTTAAGGTTTTGACTGTTTGTATCATCAAAAAACATTACAAAGTAAGGCTTTTGTTTGGTTAATTATACTCTTGATTAACGAGTTTGTCAATAATTATCATATAACAAATTGAATATTTAATGAAATTTATCAAAACTAACTTAACTCAATAAATATATATAACTTACACTATAAAATAAAATTATTTTATATACTAATGTTATAAATAAGCTAAATATTTCATAAAATGTCTTTGAGCAGTCTCTTCGTCAGCGTAATAAAACATTTATTTTATCACGCCTTTTACATTGACACAATTTAGTATCAATATTGAAGAAACTGCTCGTCATTGCAGATAGCCATGAAATGCTAAGTAAATATCAAATTTTAATAAGGTCATATTTTTTATTTCCCTGACCTTTTATGTGCTTATTATACACGCAATTCTTTTTAAATAAAATGGTGGAATTTTTACTTTAGTGTGTTTTTTATTTTTTTTATTATATTTTCTGCAACTTTGAACTGTTGACAAGCAAACTACAAAATAGTATATTATAGATGTTTAGTTTACATAATTTAATACATATATTACACATACAAGAACAGGAGATAATAACATGAAAATTGCAAACGATATTTTTTATGTTGGTGTAAATGACCACGAAGTGGATTTATTTGAGGGACAATATGTTGTTCCGAACGGTATGTCCTACAATTCCTACCTTATTAAAGACGAAAAAATCGCAATTATGGACACCGTTGACACACGTTTTACCCATGAATGGCTTGATAACATTGCTGACGTTTTGGAAGGAAGAAAGCCTGATTACCTTATTATTCAGCATATGGAGCCTGACCATTCTGCAAATATTTTGAACTTTATTGAAGCTTATCCCGACACAACTATTATTGCAACACAAAAGGCGTTTGCAATGATGGATTGTTTCTTTGAAAATTTACCGGGTGAAAGAATTATTGCCAAGGAAGGTGACACTCTTTCCCTTGGCAAGCACATACTTACATTCGTGTTTGCACCAATGGTTCACTGGCCTGAGGTAATGGTCACTTACGACACAACTGAAAAAGTTTTATTCTCCGCTGACGGCTTCGGTAAATTCGGAGCATTGGACGTAACCGAACCATGGGACGACGAGGCAAGAAGATATTACATTGGTATTGTTGGAAAATACGGTGCTCAGGTTCAGGCACTTTTGAAAAAGGCTTCCGGTCTTGAAATTTCCACAATTTGCCCTCTTCACGGACCTGTTTTGACTGAAAATCTGGGACATTATATTAAGCTCTATGATACTTGGTCTTCATACAGTGTTGAAACCGACGGCGTGGTTATAGCTTATACTTCTGTTTACGGTCACACAAAAAAGGCAGTTGAAATGCTCAGCGATAAGCTTCGCACAAAAGGCTGCCCGAATGTTATTGTTCACGACCTGGCAAGAACTGATATGTCACTGGCAGTTGCAGACGCTTTCCGTTACGGAAAAATCGTTTTGGCAACCACAACATACAATGCGGAAATTTTCCCATTTATGAGAGAGTTTATTGACCATCTCACTGAAAGAAATTTCCAAAAGCGTACTGTAGGACTTATTGAAAACGGTTCATGGGCTCCTTTGGCCGCTAAAATAATGAAAGGCAAGCTTGAAAAAAGCAAGGATATAACCTGGCTTGACACAACCGTTAAAATTAAATCTGCTGTTAACAAGGAAAACGCAGAACAGCTTGAGGCTATGGCTGAGGAATTGTGCAAGGATTATATTGCAAGATCCGCCGACAAAGCCAACAAAAACGATATGACCGCTCTGTTTAAAATCGGTTACGGCCTTTACGTTGTAACTTCAAACGACGGCAAAAAGGACAACGGTCTTATTGTAAATGCTGTTTCTCAGGTAACAGATTCTCCGAACCGTGTTGCTGTTACAATAAACAAAGCAAACTATTCACACCATGTGATTAAGCAAACCGGAAAAATGAATCTTAACTGTCTTTCTGTTGAGGCTCCTTTCAAGGTATTTGAAAACTTCGGTTTCCACAGCGGAAGAAGCGTTAACAAGTTTGAAAACTGGGAGTCATACCGTTCCGATAACGGACTTGCTTTCCTCCCCCATTATATCAACGCTTTTATGTCCTTGGAAGTAGAACAGTATGTTGACTTGGATTCACACGGTATGTTCATTTGCCGTGTAACAGAAGCCCGTGTAATCAACGACAAGGACACAATGACATACACATACTATCTTGAAAACGTAAAGCCGAAGCCTGAAACCGAAGGTAAAAAAGGCTTTGTATGCAAAATTTGCGGATATATTTACGAAGGCGACGTACTGCCCGATGATTTTGTTTGCCCGCTGTGCAAGCACGGTGCCGCCGATTTTGAACCTATAGAAAATTAAAAATAATTTTTAAATCAAACCTGTTGCTGTCTTTATTTGCGGCAACAGGTTTTTCTGTTTTTATGGCTCTTTGTCAAAAGTTGGGGCATAAAGTGAATTTACAAAAAATAAAAAGTTAGCGGGGAATCCCTGACGTGGGTTCCCCGGCAAAAAACAGTTCACCGGACTGTTTTTTGCTCCCCTCCTGCGTTTTTTTGCAGCATTTTAAGACCTTGGAGGACGCTGTCCTCCAAACCACCTGCCAAAGGGACAGTGGTCCCTTTGGAAT
>CALWIW010000062.1 GCA_944380855.1 uncultured Clostridia bacterium
ATATGCTGAATAGCCCCTGAAATCCCGCAGGCTATATAGAGTTTTGGTGTAACTGTTTTTCCTGTCTGTCCGATTTGAATATCTGCAGGAGCAAGCCCCATCTCAACAGCACCGCGGCTAGCGGCAACACACGCTCCAATGCTTTCTGCAAAGTTTTTTAGTAATTCAAATCCCGCTTCATTTTTCATCCCCTTGCCGCCGGCAACAATAATTTCTGCACTGTCAAGTTCATTTATTGCGGTATTTACACCTTTTACAAATTCCACAAATTTAACTTTAGTTTCAATATTATCTATATTTGGTTTGATATAAATAAATTTTGTATCTTTTACAATATTTTCAGGAGCCGGCTTAAAAACTTTCGGACGTACAGTTGCCATTTGAGGCATTGTTTTGCATAAAATTGTAGCCATAAGTTTTCCGCCAAAGGTAGGACGTGTTGCAGCAAGCTGTCCCTTTTCGTTTATGTCAAGTCCTGTGCAATCAGCAGTTAAGCCTGTATGCAAAGATGAGGAAACCCTCGGTGCTAAATCACGCCCTTGAGTTGTCGCGCCGATAAGTACAATTTCCGGTTTAACTTCGTTTATAACATCAACGGCAATTTTTGAATACAACTCGGTTGAGTAGTTAGCAAGCCTGTCATCTTCTGCAATATAAACGTAATCAAATCCCGAATTAATAAACGCTTCTTTAAATTCTTCCGCCAATCCTGTTTTACATATAAGCAGAGCAGAAACATCTGCATTATTAAGTTTTTTTGAAAGTTCCTGAGCCTTGTAAGCCAATTCAAAAAGAACCGTGTGGAGATAATTTTCTTTTGTAACTTCTGCATATAACATTATATTACTCATTAGAAATTCCTCCAAATTCGCTTATTTTTTCTGCCAGTTCATTATAGTCCGAGCAAATTTCGCATTCTCCCCTGTTGTGTTCGGGGCGGAATGCTCTGCTTACAAATGTCGGGGAACCTTTAATCCCTGTTTCTTCAGGTGTAAGCCCTATATCTTCCATTGAATAAACAGTAATTTCAGCATTTTTTGCTTTTATATAACCGTTAATTTTTGCTCGTGTTGTCTCTTCAAAACCTTTTAATACACAAATCAGTGCGGGAAGTTCAACTCTCAGGGTTTCAAGACCTTCTTCTATTTCTCTGACCGCGCAGATATGTGTGTTTTCACATTCTTTCAGTTCTTTTACAAAGGTAATTTGAGGAATGCCTAATTGATTTGCAATGCTCGGGCCTGTCTGGGCTGTATCTCCGTCTATTGCAAATTGACCGCATATAATTAAGTCAAAATCAGGAAGTTTCGACTTAATCGCGGAGGCTATGGTTTTGCCTGTTGCGTAAGTATCTGCTCCTGCAAACTTTTTATCCGTAATTAAAATACCATTATCACATCCTAGTGCAATTGCCTGCCTTAACATTTTTTCAGCCTGTATAGGCCCCATGGTTATGGCAGTAATTTCAACATCCTCAATAATTTTTTTTAGTTTCAGAGCTTCTTCAATTGCATATACGTCAAAGGGGTTGATAATACTTTCTACCCCTTCCCTTTGTATAGTGTTATTTTCTGTCCACTTAATATCTGTAGTATCAGGGACCTGTTTTATGCAGACAATAATTTTCATATAAAACCTTATCTGTGTACTTTAGCGGCTTTTTGTCTTGCTGTTGTTTCAAGCAAAGCATTGTATGCCAACATGTACATTGAGCATTTTCTTACACTTGGAACAAACCAGGCGCAGCTTTCAAGCGTACAAACTTTGTCAATATCTGAACCTGCACTCATCAGCGGGCAATATGGAATATCTTTAGCCATAATTTTCTCCTATTTATTGATTGACTGTTTTAACAAATTACAGTTTTCGTCGCGTTTTCTTTCCTGATCTTTGTAAATTTTTGTCCTGTTTATAACTTCATCAAAGTCTATTTTGTGTGCATCAAAGTCAGGGCCGTCTACGCAGGCAAATTTAGTTTCTCCGCCGACCGTAATTCTGCATGCTCCGCACATTCCGGTGCCGTCAACCATGATAGGATTCATGCTCGCTTCAGTATAAATTCCTTTATCACGTGTTAAATCCGCCACTGCTCTCATCATTGGCATAGGTCCGACGGCTATTGCATAGTCTACTTTTTCCTGACTCATAATTCTTTCAAGTACCTGTGTAACAAAACCTTTTTCGCCAAGGGTTCCGTCATCTGTAGTTATAAAAAGTTCCGTACAGGCATTTTTCATCTTGTCCTGCCAGAAGATTAAATCTTTTGTTCTTGCCCCCATAATCATGTACACTTTGTTGCCGGCTTCTTTAAAAGCCTTTGCAATCAGATAACATGGAGCAGCACCGTAACCGCCTGCAAGGCAAACAACAGTGCCGTATTTTTTTATATGTGTTGGCTGTCCCAGAGGGCCTACAATATCATGTATTTCATCACCTTCATTCAAGGCTGCCAGCTGCTTTGTTGAATATCCAACAGCCATAAATACAAGTGTAAGTTCGCCTTTTTCTTTATTAACATCAGCTATAGTCAGAGGAACTCGTTCACTGTTTTTCGTTGCTCTGAAAATTATAAATTGTCCTGCCTTAGCGTTTCTGACTACATAGGGTGCGTCTACTGTAATTTCAAACTGGTTTGGACATAGTTCTTTTTTTGATAAAATTTTGTATCCCATACTCATCTCTTTCTTATATATCTGAATTATACACTAAAAATTGAA
>CALWIW010000063.1 GCA_944380855.1 uncultured Clostridia bacterium
ATATCTCTTACCATGTTCTTATACATAGCCTCAGGAATTTCACCCTGAACAAGCTCGATAAGCTTTTCAACAAGCTGTGTTTCTCTGTGCTTGTCAGCCTCTTCAATAAGACGCTTGCCGATTGTTTCTTTAAGCTCTTCCTTATATTCCTCAAGTGTTTCCTTTTCGCTTACGTCCTTAACAAAGTCGTCGTTTACCTCAGGAAGTTCCTTAGTCTTTATCTCGTGGAGCTTAATTTTAAACTCTGCGTCCTTGCCTGCAAGGTCCTCTGCCTGATAATCCTCTGGGAATTTAACATTTATTGAGAATTCCTCATCAGTGTTGTGTCCGCAGATTTGCTCTTCAAAGCCTGGGATAAACTGATCTGCACCAAGCTTAAGGTTGTAGTTTTCAGCCTTGCCGCCGTCGAAAGCCTCTCCGTCAACAAATCCCTCAAAGTCGATAACAACAACGTCGCCGTTTTCAGCAGCTCTGTCCTCAACTGTTACCATTCTGCTGTTTCTGTCTCTGATTTTCTCAATTTCGTCGCTGATGTGATCCTCAGTAACCTCTGTTGACTTCTTCTCAAACTCAATGCCCTTATAGCCTTCGATTGTGATTTCAGGCTCAACAGTGATTGTAGCCTTGAATGTAAAGCCCTCGTCTCCTGCTTCAACTGCCTCCAAAGCGTCAACAGCAACAAGCTTAAGGTTAGCTTCCTTTACAGCTGCTTCAAGTGCCTCAGGATAGCACTCCTGCATAGCGTCATCATAGAAAACTTCCTTGCCGTACATCTTTTCGATGATAGCCTTAGGAGCTTTTCCCTTACGGAAGCCGTGTATGTTAATGTTTTTAACCTGCTTGCGGTAAACCTTGTCGATAGCTTTCTTAAAAGTATCGCCGTCTACACTGATTTCAAGTACGTATGTGTTTGTTTCGGTTTTATTTGTATTTTTTAAAGCCATTTTAAATTCCTCCTGTTTAACAACGCAATAACTATGTTAGTATATCATATAAATAAGGATTTTTCTATAGTTTTTTAAATATTTTCAAGATTTTTTCACTGATTATCTCACCAAAAACGGAGTAAAATTTATATTGTCGCAAGAAATCAAATTAAACTCTATTCCTTTGTGCTCTCCGTTTACGGCATATTTTTTTGCCATAGAACCGTGCAGATGACCGTAATAGCATTTTTTTATTCCGTTTTCTTTGAGCATATCCAAAATCGGAGCACACTCTTTATCGCCGAACACCGGCGGATAATGGAAGAAAACCACTGTTTCTTTGCAGCCGTATTTTTTTGCACTTTCAATTGAGGTTTTCAGTCTGCCAAGCTCACGGTTTAACACCTTTATGTCTTCTTCGCTTTCAGGCTCCAGGCACCAGCCTCTTGTACCACATACGGCAAAGTCACCGCATTCATAACTGTTGTTGAAAAGTATATTAAGAGTCTTAAAACCCATTTTTTGTATATACTCGTCCATCTTTTTTTTGGTAGCCCACCAGTAATCATGGTTGCCTTTGAGAATAATTTTTCTGCCCGGCAATTTTTCCAAAAACATAAAATCCTTTTCGCATTCTTCAAGCTTCATTGCCCAGGATATATCCCCGGCAATCACAACGGTATCATCGTCTGTTACCAAATGATTCCAGTTTTTTTCAAGTCTTTCCACGTAATCCGACCAGCCTTTAAAAATATCCATAGGCTTGTCGGTACCGAAAGAAAGGTGAGTATCGGCAATAGCAAAAAGAGACATTACTCAATACCAAGTGCAGAGAGAACGTAGCCCGCCATATTTTCAGACTTAACCACATCTTCAAAACGAACCTGCTTGTCCTTAATAGCCATTAAAGGCTTCGGAACTTCAGTGCCTGTAAGCTCTTTTAGCATATCAACAATCGCGAAATCGTCAGAGGGAAGCTCTGTTTTTCCTGAAACAGCCTCCATAACCGCTCTTGAGAATTTATATGGACTTGCAGTAGAAGCCAAAACGCATGGAGTTTTGTCGCCTGTTTCATCAACATACTTTCCGTAAACATTAACCGCAACAGCAGTATGAGTATCGCAGAGATAGTTGTTCTCCTTATACATCTTTCCGATTGTTTCTTTTGTCTTTTCATCGTCGCAGCAGCCGCCGTAGAAAAGCTTCTGTATCTGAGATTTTACCTCATCGTCTACTGTGTATTTTCCTGTTGTTTTAAGCTCTGAAATCCACTTAGCTGTCTTTTTATCATCGTTTCCGGAAAGCTTATAGAGAAGTCTTTCAAGATTGCTTGATACAAGGATATCCATAGACGGAGAAACAGTAGTATAGAAATCACGGTTTTTATCATAAGTTCCTGTGCCTATAAAATCAGTAAGCACATTGTTGGAATTTGAAGCACAGATAAATTTATTTACCGGCATACCCATACAGAAGCCGTAATAAGCCGCCAAAATGTTTCCGAAGTTTCCCGTAGGAACAACAATATTTATCTTGTCGCCCATATTGATTTTTCCGCTGTTTACCATATCACAGTAAGCGGAGATATAATAAACTATCTGAGGAAGCAGTCTGCCCCAGTTTATTGAGTTTGCACTGCTGAAAAGCATATTGTTTTTATCAAGCTTATGTATAATATCCTCAGTTGTAAAAATCTTTTTAACGCCTGTCTGTGCATCGTCAAAATTTCCCTCAATTGCACAAACTCTTACGTTTGAACCCTCCTGGGTATTCATCTGT